>NZ_JBKHAQ010000109.1:0-9420 GCF_046542825.1 Rhodosalinus sp.
CTCTGCCGCGTGCCGCGGCATTCACCCCCCGAGGGTATTTCCGGCAAGAGGAAGGACTGGACAGGCGCGTGACGGACCTGCTGACCGCCAACGACCGGCCGGGCGCATACCCGGCAAGCTGGTATGCCGCGACGGTGGACCTGCCGCAGCCGCGCCCGGCGCTTTCGGGTGAGATCCGCGCGGACGTCTGCGTGGTGGGGGCAGGCTATACCGGGCTCTCGGCGGCGCTGCACCTCGCGCAGCGGGGCTTGCGGGTGGTGGTGCTGGAGGCCAGCCGCGCGGGCTTTGGCGCCTCGGGGCGCAACGGCGGGCAGCTGGGCTCCGGCCAGCGGGTGGGGCAGCGGGAACTGGAGCGGCTGATCGGGCGGCCGGGCGCCCGCAGGCTCTGGGAGCTGGGCGAGGAGGCCAAGGGGCTGGTGCGCCACCTGGTCGCGGCGCATGGCATCGACTGTCACCTGAGGCCGGGGATCGCGCATCTGGGCCATAGCGACGCCGAGCGCGCGGAGATCCACGAAGAGGCCACCTACCTTGCCGCGGAATACGGCTACGACCGGATCGAGACGCTGGATGCGGAGGCGGGGCATGCGCTCTGCCCCTCACCCGTCTACCGGGGCGGTGCGCTGGACATGGGGGCCGCGCATCTGCATCCGCTGGCCTTCGCGCTGGGTCTGGCGCGCGCGGCGGAGGCCGCGGGGGCGCGGATTTGCGAAAACAGCCGCGTGGTCGAGGTGATGGAGGGGCCGGAGCCGGCTGTTCGCACGGCGCAGGGCCTTGTACGGGCCGATCATGTCATCCTTGCCGGCAACGGCTACCTGGGGGGGCTGAACCGGCAGATCGCGGCCCGGGTCATGCCGATCAACAATTTCGTGGTGGCGACCGAGCCGCTGGGCGACCGCGCGGCGGAGGTGCTGACGCG
Organism: Rhodosalinus sp.; assembly: GCF_046542825.1. Taxonomy (GTDB): domain Bacteria; phylum Pseudomonadota; class Alphaproteobacteria; order Rhodobacterales; family Rhodobacteraceae; genus Rhodosalinus. The sequence goes on from NZ_JBKHAQ010000109.1 coordinate 917, forward strand.
CGACGTGGGCGTGGCGGATACGAAATTCGTCGTGAACTATTTCAGGCTCAGTCACGACGGCCGGCTGCTGTTCGGCGGCGGGGAAAGCTATGGCTACCGCTTTCCGGCCGACATTGCGGCGCTGGTGCGGCGGCCGATGCTGAAGGTCTTTCCGCAGCTCTCGGACGTGCGGATCGAGCACGCCTGGGGCGGGACGCTGGCCATCACCATGCGGCGGCTGCCCTATCTTGCGCGGGTGGCGCCACGGGTCCTGTCGGCCTCGGGCTACTCGGGGCACGGCCTGGGCCTTGCCACGCTGTCGGGCCGGCTGATGGCCGATGCGGTGGCGGGCGAGGCCGAGGGCTTCGACGCCATGGCGGCGATCCCGACGGTGCCCTTCCCCGGAGGCACGGCGCTGCGCAGCCCGCTGCTGGTGCTGGCGATGAGCTGGTACGCGCTGCGCGACCGGCTGGGCGTGTGAAAGGCGCGCATGCGAACGACCGCGCATTGACGATTCGCTCGGCAGTCTCTAAATGGTCATGGAGCCTTGGCGCAATCGGTGCGCCTCACGTTTCGGCTCGGACAGACGCTACGGGCCAGGTGTGTCCGTAAATCACGGATATACATGACCAAGTTTACCGATCTCGACCTCAACCCGAAGGTTCTGAAGGCGATCGAGGAAGCGGGTTACGAGACCCCCACCCCGATTCAGGCAGGCGCGATTCCGCCCGCGCTGCAGGGACGCGACGTCCTCGGCATCGCGCAGACCGGCACCGGCAAGACGGCAAGCTTCACGCTGCCGATGATCACGCTTCTGGCCCGCGGGCGCGCGCGGGCGCGGATGCCGCGCAGCCTTGTACTCTGCCCGACGCGCGAACTGGCCGCACAGGTGGCGGAGAATTTCGACACCTATGCCAGGCACGTCAAGCTGACGAAGGCGCTGCTCATCGGCGGCGTGAGCTTCAAGGAGCAGGACGCGCTGATCGACAGGGGCGTGGACGTGCTGATCGCCACGCCGGGGCGGCTGCTGGACCATTTCGAACGCGGCAAGCTGCTGCTGACCGGCGTGCAGATCATGGTGGTGGACGAGGCCGACCGAATGCTCGACATGGGGTTCATCCCCGACATCGAGCGGATCTTCAGCCTGACCCCCTTCACCCGGCAGACGCTGTTCTTCTCGGCCACCATGGCGCCCGAGATCGAGCGCATCACCAACACCTTCCTGCAGGCGCCCGAACGGATCGAGGTGGCGCGGCAGGCCACCGCGTCGGAGACGATCGAGCAGCGGGTGGCGATGTTCCGCCCCGGACGGCGCGACCGCGAAGCCAGCGACAAGCGCCGCCTTCTGCGCGCGCTGATCGAGCACGAGGGCACGGCCTGCAAGAACGCGATCATCTTCTGCAACCGCAAGATCGAGGTCGACGCGCTTGCCAAGTCCCTGAAGAAATACGGCCTGGACGCGGCGCCCATCCACGGCGACCTGGATCAGTCCACGCGGACGAAGACGCTCGATGCCTTCCGGGACGGGACGCTGCGTTTTCTCGTGGCCTCGGACGTCGCGGCGCGGGGCCTCGACATCCCGGCGGTGAGCCATGTCTTCAACTTCGACGTGCCCACCCATGCGGAGGACTACGTGCACCGCATCGGGCGCACGGGCCGGGCCGGGCGCGAGGGCAAGGCATTGACCATCTGCGGGCCGCGCGACGAGAAATACCTCGCCGACATCGAGGCGCTGCTCCAGAAGGAGATCCCGCGCCTCGACCTGCCGGAGACCGCGCCCGGAGCCGCGCAGGACACCGAGGCCGCGGCGCCAGCCAGCGACGAGAAGCCGAAGCGCAGCCGGGGAGGCCGCGGCCGAAAGAAGCCGGAGCTGCAGGAAACCGTTCCGGCGGAAGCGACGCCCGAGGCTGTCGAGACGCCGAAGACCGAACCGGCACCGAAGACCGAACCGGCACCGAAGCAGGCGCGCGGCCGCAAGTCCACAGGCAAGGACAAGGACAGCGCCGAGGGCGGGAAAATCGTCGGCATGGGCGATCACCTGCCCCGCTTTATCGCTCTCAGCCTCGAGGAACGCCTGGCGGGCTGATGCCCTAGGCCGCGTTCGACGGCGAGGTTTCCCCGGCGGAGGATAATCCGCCTGCTTCTCATGCCCCGCGGACAGGACAGTGCAGACATATCGTTTCGACGATGCGCCCTCGGGACGGGCCGGCGCCGAGCCGCCGTGCCGGGCGGTCATGATCTCCGTGCTTTGCGACATCATGGGCCTGACACGTCCTGCCGCGCCGGCAGGGGGCGATCATGCCGGCCTTGGCCGCCATCGCGCGGCGCTCGCAGCCCCCGGGATCTGCCCCGCGCTCAGCCCAGGCGGCTGATCACCACGGTCACCTCGGGCTTCTTGCCCACCTCGTTCACGGAGGTGTTGCGCACGATCCGCCGCAGCCCGTCCTCGAGCTTGTCGTCGTCGGCCAGCACCTTGCGACCGGCGCGGCCGACGAACTGGGCCAGGTCCTCCTCGATCACGTCCGTCAGCGGCGCCCTGGAGCGTCCCGTTTCGGGCAGGCCCATCAGCTCGCACCACGGATCGCCCAGCGTGTCGCCATCCTCGTCGATGATGAGCGTCACCAGCGCGTGGCCGTTCAGCGCCATGCGGATGCGGTCGCGCACCACGCCGTCCAGCGCGCCGATCTGCACCGCCCCGTCCAGATAGGTGCGCCCGGCCTCGATGTGCTCGGCCACCTTCGGCGTTTCGCCGGTGAGGTCCAGCATCGTGCCGTTGACCGCAATGGCCGCCTCGTACCCGCGGCTTTTCGCAAGCTTGACATGCTCGCGCAGCATCCGGTGCTCGCCGTGCATCGGGATGACCATCCGGGGCTTCACGAGGTCGTGCATCCGCTCCAGGTCCGGGCGGTTGGCATGGCCCGAAACGTGGTAGCGGTCGGTGGAGTCGTCGATCACGTCCACCCCGATCTCGGACAGCTGATTGACCACGCGCAGCACACCGCGCTCGTTGCCGGGGATCGTCTTGGACGAGAAGAGGAAGGTGTCGCCGGACTTGAGCTCGATCCCCTGATACTTGCCGCGGGCAAGCTGGGCCGAGGCGGCGCGCCGCTCGCCCTGGCTACCGGTGACGATCAGCATCAGGTTCTCGCGCGGCAGGCCGGCCGCGTCTTCCGGGCTGACGGTGGAGGGGAAATCGGTCAGGACGCCGGTTTCCACTGCCGCCTCGACCATGCGGCGCATCGCGCGGCCCATCAGGCAGATGGAACGGCCCGCACGCACGCCGGCCTCTGCCAGCGTCTTCAGCCGCGCGACGTTGGAGGCAAAGGTTGTGGCCACGACCATGCCGCCCGCGCCTTCGACCAGCGCCTCGATCTCCGACGACAAAGTTGCTTCGGACCGGCCGGGACGGTGGACGAAGACATTGGTGGAATCGCAGATCAGCGCCTGGACACCCGGTTTGGCTACCTCCTGCCACGCGGCGGCGTCGAAGGCTTCGCCCACCACCGGGGTCACGTCGATCTTGAAATCGGCGGTGTGCACGACCCGGCCCGCGGGCGTGTCGATCACCAGCGAGGCGCTTTCCGGGATCGAATGCGACACCGGCAGGAATCCCACCCGGAACGGTCCCGCCTCGATCATCTCGGGCATCGGCTGCGCGATCTTCACCTTCGCGGGATCCTGCCCGTGCTCTTCCATCTTCAGGCGCGCGAGATGGCCGGTGAAGGCGCGGGCATGGACGGTGGGACCGCCGATCCGCCGCCAGAGATGGCCCAGGGCGCCGACGTGATCCTCATGCGCGTGCGTGATGAACACCGCCTCCAGCCGGTCGGCGTTCGCCTCCAGCCAGGCGACGTCGGGAAAGATCAGGTCGACGCCGGGCGTGCTGTCCATGTCGGGGAAGGTGACGCCCAGATCGACAAGGATCAGACGTTCTGCGCCCTTCGGCCCGTAGCCGAAGACATAGGCGTTCATGCCCACCTCGCCCGCGCCGCCGAGAGGAAGATAGATCAGGCGTTCGGCACTCATGTGGCGGTCTCCGGTTTCTTGTTATGGGCATGGATCACGGTGAGCCCGTGCATGGTCAGGTCGTCGTCGAAGCGGTCGAAGAGCGCCTCTGCCTGCTGGAAGAGCGGGGCGAGGCCCCCGGTGGCAATCACCTTCATCGGGCGGCCGCGCTCTGCCTTGATCCGGTCGCAGATCTCGCGGATGAGGCCGATGTAGCCCCAGAAGATGCCCGACTGCATGCAGGCCACGGTATTCGTGCCAACCACGCGCTGCGGGCGGCTGATGTCGACATGCGGCAGGGCGGCGGCCGCCTCGTGCAGGGCGGCAAGCGACAGGTTGACGCCCGGCGCGATCACGCCGCCCACATAGGCGCCGTCGTCGTCCACCACGTCGAAAGTGGTGGCGGTGCCGAAGTCCACCACGATCAGGTCGCCGCCGTAGCGGTCGTGCCCCGCCACCGTGTTGACCAGCCGATCCGGGCCGACCTGCGTGCCGGGGTCCACCCGGACCTCGACCGGCAGCGCACAATCCGGGCGCCCCACCACCAGCGGACGGGTATGAAAGTAGCGGTCGGCCAGAACGCGCAGATTGAAGACGACCCGCGGCACGGTGGACGAGACGATGACGTCGGTGATGTCGGGCTCGATCCGCTGAAACGCCTTCAGCGTGGAGAGCCAGACGTAATACTCGTCCGCGGTGCGCAGATGCTGTGTCGCCATGCGCCAGGTGGCGACGAAGCGCGTACCGTCCCAGATCGAGAAGACGGTGTTGGTGTTGCCGCAATCAACCGCCAGCAGCATGGTCCGCTCCCTCGGCAAAGAAGACGTCGGCGGCGGCGATCGCCTGTCGCCCCCGGGCCGTCATCAGAATCAGCCGGCCGCTGTCGTCCACATCCTCGAAACTCCCTGTGACGACCCCGCCGGCGCTGCGCGCCGTCACCACCTCGCCCCGCCGCGCCGCCCGTTCCAGCCAGGCCGCGCGGATCGGGCCGAAGCCGTAGGTGGCAAGCGCCCGCGCCCGCCGGTCGAAGGCCCGGGCCAGCGGCGTCAGGAACGCCTCTGCGGTCACGAAAAGGCCAAGACCCTCGGCCAGCGAAACCGGCGGGATGGCGCCCGGTTCCAGAGCGCCGCGCTCCGGCGCATGGGCCAGGTTCACGCCGATGCCGATGGCCAGGTGCGCGGGCTGCACGGTTTCCAGCAGGATGCCTGCAAGCTTGCGACCACCGAGCAGCACGTCGTTCGGCCACTTGAGCGCAAAGGGGTCCGTGCGGCCCGTGACCTCGACGCAGGCATCGTGCAGGGCAAGCGCCGCCACAAAGGAATGAAGCGCGGCTTGCGTAAGCGCGGGCGCGGGCATGAGCAGCGTCGCGGCCAGGTTTCCCGGCGGATCGGCCCAGGCCCGGCCACGCCGCCCGCGGCCGGCAGTCTGACGCCGCGCCACGATCCAGAGCGGTGCAGCCGTTTCGGGCGCACGGGCCGCGGCCTCCGCCATGGTCGAGGGCGTCTCGTCCAGGACGACGCGCCCTGCTCCCTCGGGCCAGCCCGCAGGCAGGTTACTGGACAAGCGATGCCGCCGCGGCGGCTGCCGCGCCCTCGATCCCGAAAAGGTTGACGATCCCCACCAGCATCACGATGGCCGAGGCCATCAGCGCAGTATAGAGCACCGCGCCGCCACCGGCTTCCAGCGGTTCGCCCCGCTCTTCGCCGAAATACATGAAATAGACGATCCGGAGGTAGTAGTAGGCGCCGATCACGCTGGCCACAACGCCGGCGACGGCCAGCCAGACAAGCCCGCCCTCATAGGCCGCGCGCAGCACGTAGAGCTTGGCGAAGAAGCCAAGGAAGGGCGGCACGCCGGCGAGGCTGAAGAGCAGCACCAGCATGGCCATGGCGCGCCCCGGCTGATGACGCGCATACATGTTGAGCGCGCCGATCTCCGTCACCGGGGCGCCGCCCCGCTCCATCGAAAGGATGAAGGCAAAGGTGCCCACGCTCATCACGACGTAGATGGCCAGGTAGACGAGCATCGCCTGCACGCCGAAGACCGTGCCGGCCGCGAGCCCCATCAGGGCGTAACCCATGTGCGCGATCGAGGAATAGGCCATCAGGCGCTTGATGTTGCCCTGCCCGATCGCCGCGATCGAGCCCAGGAACATCGACAGCAGCGACAGCACCGCCACCACCTGCTGCCAGTCCGCGACCACGCCGCCGAAGGCGTCGAAGAGCATGCGCGCGAAAAGCGCCATCGCCGCGATCTTGGGCGCGGTCGACAGGAAGGCGGTCACAGGCGTCGGCGCGCCCTCGTAGACGTCGGGCGTCCACATGTGGAAGGGCACGGCCGAGACCTTGAAGGCGAGGCCGGACACCAGCAGCACCAGCCCGATCAGCAGGCCCAGATCGGCGCGCCCCTCGCCCGCCGCCTGAACGATGCCGGTAAAGAGCGTGGTGCCCGAGTAGCCGTAGACCAGCGAGGCGCCGTAGAGCAGCAGGCCCGAGGCCAGCGAGCCCAGGATGAAGTATTTCAGCCCCGCCTCGGTCGATTTCGCGCTGTCGCGCCGGAAGGCGGCGAGGACGTAAAGCGCGAGCGATTGCAGCTCCAGCCCCATGTAGAGCGACATCAGGTCGCCCGCCGAGACCATGACCATCATGCCCACCACGGCAAGCGCCACGAGCAGCGGATACTCGAACCGCAAAAGCCCGCGCCGCTGCATGTAACCCTGGCTGATCGCGAGGACCGCGGCGGCCGAAAGCAGCAGCGCCGCCTTGGCGAAGCGCGCGAAGGCGTCGCTCACGAACATGCCGTCGAAGGCCACGTCGGCGCCCGGCCCCCGCGTCGCGATCCAGGCCGCGAGCAGGGTGAAGACGCCCGCCGTCACCCATGTGAGCGGCGCGGCCAGGTCGTCTTTCAGCGTATAGACCGCAACCAGCAGAGCCGCTATCGCGTAGACGGACAGCAGGATCTCGGGCAGCAGGATGACGAGGTCCTGTCCGATCATTGCGGGGTCTCCTCTGCCGCTGTCGCGACCATGGTCGCGGTCTCATGCTCGGCAAGCGCGGTGTGGTAGCCCTCGAGCAGGTGCGCGACCGAGGGGCCGATGATGTCGGTGACGGACGCGGGATAGACGCCCAGCAGCAGGGTCATCGCCACGAAGGGGGCAAAGATCGCCTTTTCGCGGCGGTCCATGTCGGTGATCGACTTGAGGCTTGCCTTGATCAGGTCGCCCAGCACCACCCGGCGGTAGAGCCACAGAGCATAGGCCGCGCTCAGGATCACGCCCGTGGCGGCCACCGCCGTGACCCAGGTGTTGACCTGGAAGGTGCCCATCAGCGTCAGGAACTCGCCGATGAAACCGCTGGTGCCCGGCAGGCCCACGTTGGCCATGGTGAAAAGCATGAAGACCGCGGCATAGGCCGGCATCCGGTTCACCAGACCGCCGTAGGCCTCGATATCGCGGGTGTGCATCCGGTCGTAGATCACCCCCACGCAGAGAAAGAGCGCACCGGAGATGAAGCCGTGGCTGATCATCTGGAAGATCGCGCCATCCACCCCCTGCTGGTTCGCCGCGAAGATGCCCATGGTCACGAAGCCCATGTGCGCGACCGAGGAATAGGCGATCAGCTTCTTCATGTCCTCCTGCGCCAGCGCCACGAGGCTGGTGTAGACGACCGCGATCGCACTGAGCCACAGGATGAGCGGCGCGATCACGTCGGCGCCCACCGGGAACATCGGCAGGCTGAAGCGCAGGAAGCCGTAGCCGCCCATCTTCAGCAGGATCGCGGCCAGCACGACGGACCCGGCCGTTGGCGCCTGCACATGCGCGTCCGGCAGCCAGGTGTGGACCGGCCACATCGGCATCTTGACCGCGAAACTGGCGAAGAAGGCGAGGAACATCAGCGTCTGCGCGCCGCCGACGATCTGGAAGCCCCAGAGGCTCAGCGTCTCGGACGCGAACTGATGCCGCAGGAGCGCCGGGATGTCGGTGGTGCCCGCGTCGACATACATCGCCACCATCGCCACCAGCATCAGCACCGAGCCGAGGAAGGTGTAGAGAAAGAACTTGAAGGCCGCGTAGATCCGCTCCTTCCCGCCCCAGATCCCGATGATCAGGAACATCGGGATCAGCCCCGCCTCGAAGAAGAGGTAGAAGAGCACCAGATCCAGAGCCACGAAGACGCCGATCATCAGCGTCTCGAGCACGAGGAAGGCGATCATGTATTCCTTCACCCGGTCGGTGACATGCCACGATGCCGCGATCGTCAGCGGCATGATGAAGGTCGTCAGCAGCACGAAGAGCACGCTGATCCCGTCCACGCCGACCTTGTAGGTCAGGCCGAAGATCCAGTCCGCCTCTTCCACCATCTGGAAACCGGTGTCGGCCGGGTCGAACTGGAAGAGCACGAAAAGCGAGATCAGGAAGGTGGCCGAGGTCGCGATCAGCGCCAGCCACTTCGCGTTCCGCTGCGCCGCCTCGTCCTCGCCGCGCAGGAAGACGGCCAGGATCAGCGCCGCGATGGCGGGCG
>NZ_JBKHAQ010000110.1:0-9377 GCF_046542825.1 Rhodosalinus sp.
GGCAGGTGTTGGACTGGCACTGGCGCACCATGATGCAGCCCATGGCGATCAGCGCGGCGGTGCCGATGCCGTATTCCTCGGCCCCCATCATCGCGGCCATCACGATGTCGCGCCCGGTGCGCAGGCCGCCGTCCGTGCGCAGCGTCACCCGCTCGCGCAGGTTGTTCATGGCGAGCACCTGGTGCGCCTCGGTCAGGCCCATCTCCCACGGCAGGCCGGCATACTTGATCGAGGTCGCCGGGCTCGCGCCCGTGCCGCCGTTGTGGCCCGAGATCAGGATGACGTCGGCCTTCGCCTTGGCCACGCCGGCGGCGATGGTGCCCACGCCGCTGCTCGCCACCAGCTTCACCGTCACCTTGGCGCGCGGGTTGATCTGCTTGAGGTCGTAGATCAGCTGCGCCAGATCCTCGATCGAATAGATGTCATGGTGCGGCGGGGGCGAGATCAGCGTCACGCCCGGCGTCGAATGCCGCAGCCGCGCGATCAGCTTGGTCACCTTCATGCCGGGCAGCTGGCCGCCCTCGCCGGGCTTGGCGCCCTGCGCCACCTTGATTTCCAGTTCCTCGCAGTGGTTGAGGTATTCCGCCGTCACGCCGAAGCGGCCCGAGGCCACCTGCTTGATCTTGGCGGAGGGGTTGTCGCCGTTGGGCTCGGGCGTGAAATGTGCCGGGTCCTCGCCCCCCTCGCCGGAATCGGACTTCGCGCCGATCCGGTTCATGGCGACGTTGAGGGTCTTGTGCGCCTCGGGGCTGAGCGCGCCGAGGCTCATGCCCGGCGTCACGAAGCGCTTGCGGATCGAGGTGATGCTTTCCACCTCCTCGAGCGGCACGGGCTTGCCCAGCGGCTTCATGTCCAGGAGGTCGCGCAGATGGATCGGCGGCTGCGCCCGCATCGCGGCCGAGAACTGCTTCCACACCTCGTAGGAGCCCTTGTTGCAGGCCATCTGCATCATGTGCATGGTCTGCGCGCCCCAGGCGTGCGTCTCGCCGGACTTGCGCATCTTGTAGAAGCCGCCGATGGGCAGCACCGTGCCGCCGCCCTTCCAGCCATGCGCGTGCACCTCTTCGGCCTTCCTCTGGATGCCGCTCACGCCAATGCCGGAGATGCGGCTCATGAGGCCGGGGAAATATTCCGCGCACATCGCCCGCGAAAGCCCCACCGCCTCGAAGTTCAGCCCGCCGCGATAGCTGGAGATCACGCTGATCCCCATCTTCGACATGATCTTGAGCAGGCCCTGGTCGATCGCCTTGCGGTAGCGCGCGACAGCCTCGGTCAACGGCCCGTCGAGCAGGCCGCGGTCGATCCGCTCGGCCAGGCTGTCCTCGGCCAGATAGGCGTTCACCGTCGTGGCACCCGCCCCGATCAGCACCGCGAAGTAATGCGGGTCGATGCATTCGGCCGCGCGCACGTTGAGCGAGCAGAAGGTGCGCAGCCCCTGCCGCGTGAGATGCGAGTGCACGGCGGAGGTGGCAAGGATCATCGGCATCGCCACCTTGTCGGCGTCCGAACGGTGATCGGTCAGCACGAGGTGCCCGGCGCCGGAGCGCACGGCATCCTCCGCCTCGGACCGGATGCGCGCGAGACTCTCGCGCAGCGCGCCCTCGCCGCCGCCCGCCGGGAAGGTGCAGTCGATCTCGACCATGTCGGCGTTGAACAGCGTCACCATCTCGTCGAACTGCGCGTTCGCCACGAAGGGGCTGTCGAGCACGAGGATCTCTGTCTGCGCGCTACTCTCGTCGAGCACGTTCTTCAGGTTGCCGAACCGGGTCTTCAGGCTCATCACCCGGTATTCGCGCAGGCTGTCGATCGGCGGGTTCGTCACCTGGCTGAAGTTCTGGCGGAAGTAGTGCGACAGCGGGCGATACTTCTTGCTCAGCACCGCGGCGGGCGTGTCGTCGCCCATCGAGGCCACGCTTTCCTTGCCGTCCTCGGCCATCGGCGCAAGGATCTGTTCCAGTTCCTCGATGGTGTAGCCGGCCGCGATCTGCCGGCGCTTCAGTTCGTCGCCGGTGAACAGGGGCCGCTCGTCGAGCCTGGCCAGCGCCTCGTCGAGTTCGTTGATCTTGCCGACCCATTCGCCGAAGGGCAGCGCGGCGGCGAGCTTGTCCTTGATCTCGGTGTCGTGGAAAAGCCTGCCCTCTGTCATGTCCACGGCCAGCATCTGGCCGGGGCCCAGCGCGCCCTTCTCGCGCACGGTGCCCTCTTCGACCGGCACCATCCCCGCCTCCGAGCCGGCGATCACCAGCCCGTCGCCGGTGACGACGTAGCGCATCGGGCGCAGCCCGTTCCGGTCGAGCCCCGCGCAGACCCAGCGCCCGTCGGTCATGGCAAGCGCCGCGGGGCCGTCCCAGGGCTCCATCACCGCGTTGCAGTAGGCGTACATGTCGCGCCAGGCCTGCGGCAGCTCGATCCGGGCTTGCGACCAGCTCTCCGGCACCAGCATCGTCTTGGCCATCGGCGCGCTGCGCCCTGCCCGCACCAGCACCTCGAACACCGCGTCAAGCGCGGCGGAGTCGGACGAGCCGTTGGGCACGATCGGCTTGATGTCCTCGGCCATCTCGCCGAAGGTGTTCGAGGCCATGCGGATCTCATGGCTCTTCATCCAGTTCATGTTGCCCTTCAGCGTGTTGATCTCGCCGTTGTGGGCGAGCATGCGGAAGGGCTGCGCCAGCCACCACTGCGGAAAGGTGTTGGTGGAATAGCGCTGATGATAGATCGCGAAGGCCGACCTGAAGCGGTCGTCCTGCAGATCGGGGTAGAAGTCGGCCACCTGCTCGGCCAGCATCATGCCCTTGTAGATGACGGACCGGCACGACAGCGACGCGATGTAGAGCGAGGGCACCTGTGCCGCCAGCGCGGCCTTCTCGATCCGGCGGCGGATGACGTAGAGCTCGCGCTCGAAGGTCTCCTCGTCCACGCCCTTGGAGTTCGAGATGATGATCTGCTCGATCTCCGGGCGGGTCGCATTGGCCTTTTCGCCCAGAACCGAGATGTCCACCGGAACGTGGCGCCAGCCGTAGATGTAGTAGCCCAGCCGCAGCACCTCGGTCTCGACGATGGTGCGGCAGGTTTCCTGGGCGCCGAAATCCGTGCGGGGCAGAAAGACCTGCCCGACGGCGATCAGCTGATCGTCCTTCGGTTCGTGACCCGTGCGGCGGATCTGATCGTAGAAGAAGGGAACCGGGATCTGCACGTGGATGCCCGCGCCGTCGCCGGTCTTGCCGTCGGCATCCACCGCGCCACGGTGCCAGACCGCCTTGAGCGCCGCGATCCCGTGCTCGACCACCTTGCGCGAGGGCTTGCCGTCCACCGAGACGACGAGCCCCACGCCGCAGGAGGAATGCTCGAACTCCTCGCGGTAGAGGCCGGCGTCGGCCATGCGGCGGCGCCGGGCTTCTTCGGTGGCGAGCCAGTTTGCGTCATGTCTGGTCATTGCTGTCCCTCCTCCGTGGGGGCGTATATCGCGAGGGTTTCGGCGCGCGTCAGCGTCTCGCGCTGCGCCATGCCCTCGAAGGCAAGGCTGTCGGGCCGGCAATCGACGTAGATCTCGCGGTCGAAGCTCAGCCCGTTCGGATCGTCCAGGAGGCCGATCGGGATCTCGTAGCCGCCGGCGCCATCAACGCCGTCAAGCGTCACGCGATACCACAGGCCCGATCCGCAGCGCGTGCACCAGGCGCGCTCGGCCCAGCCGGACGACTGGATGCGGCCGATGCGCTCGGCGCCCTCGATCCGGACGCTGTCGCCGGGCAGGCTGACGGCAAGGAATGCCGCGCCCGTCCAGCGGCGGCACATCTCGCAATGGCAGGCGCCATAGCTGCGCGGCATGTCGCGGAGCGTCATGCGCACCGCGCCGCAAAGGCAACCCGCCGTCCTGTCGCCGAGTGTCACGCTCACGCACCGCTCCTCGCTCGGGTGGCCCTTGATCGGGCCGGAAATGCTGTCAGCCCGCCGGGCTCACTCCGCCGCGACCGCCGCGGGCTGCGCCGCCAGATCCTCCAGGATCGCGGCTGCCGCATCGCGCCCGTCGCGAATCGCCCAGACGACAAGGCTCGCGCCGCGCACGATGTCGCCCACCGCATAGACCCCGGGCAACGTGGTGCGCCCGGTGGTGAATTCCGCCTTCACCGTGCCCCAGCGCGTCACCTCGAGGCCGTCGACGCCCCAGAGCTTCGGCAGTTCCTCGGGCTCGAAGCCAAGCGCCTTGATCACCATGTCCGCGGGCTCGGTGTAGTCCGAACCCTCGATCACCTCGGGGGCCTGCCGGCCCGTGGCGTCCGGGGTGCCCAGCCGCATCTTCTGCACGATCACGCCCTCGACCGGGTCGCCCGCGAAGCCCCTGGGGGCGGAGAGCCAGACGAATTCGACGCCCTCCTCCTCGGCATTGGCGACCTCGCGCTGGCTTCCGGGCATGTTCGCCCGGTCGCGGCGGTAGAGGCACTTGACGCTCTTCGCGCCCTGCCGGATCGCGGTGCGCACGCAGTCCATCGCCGTGTCGCCGCCGCCGATCACGACGACGCGCTTGCCTTCGGCGTTCAGATCGCCCGAGTCGAACTCGGGCACCTCGTCGCCAAAGCTCTTGCGGTTCGAGGCGGTGAGATAGTCGATGGCGCGCACGATGCCCGCCGCGCCCGAGCCCGGCCCCTGCAACTCGCGGCTCTTGTAGACGCCGGTGGCGATCAGCACCGCGTCATGCCTGCCGCGGATCGCGTCGAAGGAGATGTCCTCGCCCACGTTGCAGTCGAGCACGAACTCGACGCCGCCGGCTTCGAGCTGCTGGTTGCGGCGCATCACCACGGGCTTCTCCAGCTTGAAGCCCGGGATGCCGTAGGTCATCAGCCCGCCCGCGCGATCGTAGCGGTCATAGACCGTGACCTGCAGACCGGCGCGGCGCAGCACGTCGGCGGCGGCAAGCCCGCCGGGGCCGGCGCCGATGATACCCACGCTTTCCTCGCGCTCGACTGCGGGCGCGATCGGCTGCACCCAGCCCTCTTCCCAGGCGGTATCGGTGATGTATTTCTCGACCGCGCCGATGGTGACCGTGCCGTGGCCGGCCTGTTCGATCACGCAGTTGCCCTCGCACAGCCGGTCCTGCGGGCAGATGCGGCCGCAGATCTCGGGGAAGGTATTCGTCGCCTGGCTGAGCTCGTAGGCTTCGCGCAGCCGTCCCTCGGCGGTCAGCATCAGCCAGTCGGGGATGTTGTTGTGCAGCGGGCAGTGGCTCTGGCAGTAGGGCACGCCGCATTGCGAGCAGCGCCCGGCCTGCTCCTGCGCCTTCTCGTGCGCGTATTCGGCATAGATCTCGTGAAAATCATGCGCGCGCACATTCGCATCGCGCTTCTCGGGCATGGCCCGGTCGATCGAGACGAACTTGAGCATCTGTTGCTGAGACATTCCACACTCCCTGCCGGCCAGCGCCGAGAACGGTGTGATATAGGAAGTGTCCGGGAATTAAAAGTCAGCAATACTGACATATAATGAGTTTTCCACGTGCAGCTTCAGGTTGATCTCGCCGCAGCGCGGTAAAACAAGGTAACCATCCGGACCTAAATCCTGCCTTTCCTTTATCTGTCATTGGCTTATACCGAACTGCATTCTGTCCCTCGCAGGCTTTCGGCATGACCCTGCTGCATCTGATCCTTGTCGCCGTCGTGCAGGGCGTGACCGAGTTCCTGCCGATCTCGTCCTCCGGCCATCTGATTCTGCTCCCCGCCCTTGCGGGACTGGACGATCAGGGCCTGACCATAGACGTTGCGGTGCATGTCGGCACGCTGGCGGCCGTGGTGCTCTACTTCCGCCGCGACGTGGCCGAGGCGCTGGCCGGCGTGCCGCGGCTCTTCGCCGGCCGCGCGGACACGCCCGGCGCCCGGCTGGCCCTGCTGCTGCTGATCGCGACGCTGCCGGTGATGGCGGCGGGGCTGGCGCTGCGTGCCTCGGGCCTCGACGCCGGCCTGCGCTCGGTCGCGGTGATCGGCTGGACGACGCTGGGCTTCGGCCTGCTGCTCTGGGTGGCCGACCGCTTCGGTCGCGCCGCGCGCGAGGACGGCGACTGGACCATGCGGCACGCGCTGATCCTGGGGTTCTGGCAGGCGGTGGCGCTGATCCCCGGCACCTCGCGGTCGGGCATCTGCATCACCGGGGCGCGCTTCCTGGGCTACACCCGCCACGGGGCGGCGAAACTTGCCATGCTGATGTCGATTCCGACGATCCTTGCCTCGGGGGGGCTGCTTGCCCTGGAGGTCGCGGCCGAGGCAGACGCGGCACTTGCCCGCGACGGGGCGATCGCGGCCGCCTTCGCCTTCGTCGCGGCACTCGCCGCGCTTTCGCTGATGATGCGGCTGCTGCGCACCGTCAGCTTCACGCCCTATGTGATCTATCGCATCGCTCTGGGCGCGGGGCTGCTGATCTGGGCCTACACCTGACCTGCCTGCACGGCGGTTGCTCAGCCTTGCAGCGGCTTGACGTCCAGGTCGCCGTCCTGCCGTGCCTGCATGGCCAGTGCCGCGGCATGGGCGGCCGCCGCGGTCGTGAAATAGGGGATCTTGCCGTAGAGCGCGGCAGAGCGGATGTCGCGGCTGTCCTCGACCGCCTGCGCGCCCTCGGTGGTGTTCATCACCAGCGCGATCTCGCCGTTCTTCAGGCGGTCCACGATGTCGGGCCGGCCCTCGTAGACCTTGTTGACCACGTCGCAGGGCACACCATGCCCGTCGAGCCAGGCCGCGGTGCCGCGCGTCGCCACGATGGCAAAGCCCAGATCGACCAGAAGGCGCGCGGCCTCCAGCATCATCGGCCCCTTGTCCGCGTCGCGGATCGAGACGAAGGCCCGGCCCTCGTGGGGCAGCACCATGCCCGCGCCCATCTGCGCCTTGAGAAAGGCGCGGGCAAAGCTGCGATCCCATCCCATGACCTCGCCCGTCGAGCGCATCTCGGGGCCCAGGATCGTGTCCACGCCGGGGAAGCGGGCGAAGGGCAGCACCGCCTCCTTGACCGAGAACCACGGCATGTCCGGGTCCGCCAGCGTCATCGGGTCGGCCAGCGGCAGCGGCTGGTCGTAGCCTGCGTCCTTGTAGGGCGGGCGCATCGGGAAGGCCGAGAGCGGCTCGCCCGACATGACCCGCGCGGCGATCGAGGCGATGGCGCTGTCGGTCGCCTTGGCCACGAAGGGCACGGTGCGGCTGGCACGCGGGTTCACCTCGATCAGGTAGACCTCGCCGTCCTTGACCGCGAACTGCACGTTCATCAGGCCGACGACGCCAAGCTCCAGCGCCAGCGCGCGGGTCTGCACCTTCATCTCCTCGACGATGTCCGCGGGCAGCGAGTGCGGCGGCAGGCAGCAGGCCGAATCGCCGGAATGCACGCCGGCCTCCTCGATATGCTGCATGATCCCCGCGACATGAACGTCGCGCCCGTCGGCGATGGCGTCCACGTCCACCTCGGTCGCGCCCGAGAGATAGCCGTCGAGCAGCACGGGGCTCTTGCCCGAAACCACGACCGCCTCGTCGATGTAGCGCTCTAGGTGGCCCATGTCGCGGACGATCTCCATCGCGCGGCCGCCAAGGACGTAGGAGGGACGGATCACCAGCGGAAAGCCGATGTCTTCCGCGATGGCGATGGCCTGCGCCTTGGACGCGGCGATGCCGTTCCTGGGCTGCCTGAGCTCCAGCTTGTTGACGAGTTCCTGAAAGCGTTCGCGGTCCTCGGCAAGGTCGATGGCATCGGGCGTGGTGCCCAGGATCGGAATGCCCTCTGCCTCAAGATCGTTGGCAAGCTTCAGCGGCGTCTGCCCGCCGAACTGCACGATGACACCGTGCAGCGTGCCGCGTTCCTGTTCGACGCGCAGGATCTCCAGCACGTGCTCCAGCGTCAGAGGCTCGAAATAGAGCCGGTCGGAGGTGTCGTAGTCGGTGCTGACGGTCTCGGGGTTGCAGTTGACCATGATGGTCTCGAACCCCGCGTCCGACAGCGCGTAGCAGGCGTGGCAGCAGCAGTAGTCGAACTCGATCCCCTGTCCGATCCGGTTGGGGCCGCCGCCCAGGATCACCACCTTCTTCCGGTCCGAGGGCCGCGCCTCGCATTCCACATCGCCCATCATGGGCGCCTCGTAGGTGGAATACATGTAGGGCGTCTGCGCCTCGAACTCGGCCGCGCAGGTGTCGATCCGCTTGAAGACGGCCGTCACGCCAAGGTTGCGCCGCGCCCGGCGCACCTGCGCCTCGTCACGCCCCGTCAGCGTGGCAAGGCGGGCATCGGTGAAGCCCATCATCTTGAGCGCGCGCAGCCCGTCCTCGGTCAGGGGCAGGCCGTCGCGGCGCAGGGCCTCTTCCGTGTCCACGATCTCGCGGATGCGAGCGATGAACCAGGGATCGTATTTCGTGACGCCCTGGATCTCGTCATCCGACAGCCCGTGCCGCATCGCCTGCGCGACGAGGCGCAGGCGGTCTGGCGTGGTGGCGCTGAGCGCGCGGATCACGGCTGCCCTGCCCTGATCGGGGTCCTCGGCGCCCTCGATGGCGATCTCGTCGAAGCCGGAAAGCCCGGTCTCGAGACTGGCCAGCGCCTTCTGCATCGATTCGTGGATCGTGCGGCCGATGGCCATGGCCTCGCCCACCGATTTCATCGAGGTGGTCAGCGTGGCCTCGGCGCCCGGGAACTTCTCGAAGGCGAAGCGCGGGATCTTGGTCACGACATAGTCGATGGTCGGCTCGAAGCTGGCCGGCGTGACCCTGGTGATGTCGTTGTCGAGCTCGTCCAGCGTGTAGCCCACGGCGAGCTTCGCGGCGATCTTGGCGATGGGGAAGCCCGTGGCCTTCGATGCCAGCGCCGAGGAGCGCGAGACGCGCGGGTTCATCTCGATCACGACCATGCGCCCCGTCTCGGGGTGGATCGCCCACTGCACGTTCGAGCCGCCGGTCTCCACCCCGATCTCGCGCAGCACGGCGATCGAGCCGTTGCGCATGATCTGGTATTCCTTGTCCGTGAGCGTGAGCGCGGGGGCCACGGTGATCGAATCGCCCGTGTGCACGCCCATCGGGTCCACGTTCTCGATCGCGCAGACGATGATGGCGTTGTCCGCGCGGTCGCGGACCACCTCCATCTCGAACTCCTTCCAGCCCAGCAGCGACTCGTCGATCAGGATCTGCCCCACCGGAGAGGCGTCCATGCCCGAACGGCAGTAGTGGACATAGTCCTCGCGGTTGTAGGCCACGCCCCCGCCGGTGCCGCCCAAGGTATAGGCGGGGCGGATGATGGCGGGCAGGCCGATGTCGTCCAGCGCCTCGAGCGCGGTCTGCACGCCCGCCTCGAGGTCGAACTGACCGTTGTCCTTCTTCGGCGCCGTGACGATGGTGGCGCGGGGGTTCTCCAGCCCGATCCGGTCCATC
>NZ_JBKHAQ010000016.1:0-38027 GCF_046542825.1 Rhodosalinus sp.
ACGGCGCCACCGCGCTCCTCACGCTCGAGTTCTGATCAGTTGCCGGCCGGCGCCCTCGCGGCGCCGGCCGCCCGTTCCCTCGACAGTCGGCGTCCCGCTCGGCTTTCGAAACTTCGCCCCGGCTTCGGCCGGGGCTTTTTTGGCGGGGCCGGCGCGCACACGGCGGCCACGATCCGTCATTGCGGCAAGAGTCGCGGAGAGGACGGACCACCTTCGCATCCGGGACGGCGCAGGTTACAAGACTGGGGTGGACTGGCGCCCCTGTCATGGCGCCGTCGCGGGAGGGGAGGACGTGAGCGAGCGGCGAAAGCGCAAACTGGGGCTCGCCCTCGGGTCGGGTGGCGCGCGGGGCTGGGCCCACATCGGCGCGATCCGCGCGCTCGGGGAGATCGGCGTGGAACCCGACGTGATCGCCGGGTGCTCGATGGGTGCCGTGGTGGGGGCGGCCTGGGCCGCGGGCAAGCTCGATGCGCTGGAGGATTTCGCGCGCGCCATGACCCGCGCGGGCTTTCTCGCCCATTTCGACCTGCGGCTGACCGGAGGCGGGCTGGTGCGCGGTCGCGCGATCATGGCGGCCCTCGAGGCAATGGGCCTGCCGGACCGCTTCGACAAGCTCGACCGCCCGTTCATCGCCGTGGCGACCGACATGAGCAGCGGGCACGAGATCTGGCTGCAGGACGGCTCGCTTCTGGACGCGGTGCGCGGCTCCATCGCGATACCGGGCTTCTTCGCGCCGCATCATGTCGATGGGCACTGGCTGCTGGATGGCGGCTTGATCAACCCCGTGCCGTCCTCGGCCTGCCGTGCGCTTGGCGCCGATGTGACGATTGCGATCAATCCCAACGGCCGGGCCGACGGAAAGATCTGGGCGCCTGACGAGGCGTCGGAGGGGTTCTTCCAGCGCCTGGGAGAGGCGGGGCTGATCGCCCAGCTGCCGCCGGCGCTGAGAGAGTTCTGGGTGCCGGGCGAACGACGACCGGAGCCGCCCAACTATTTCGAGGTCGTCTCTGCCGCCATCGACATCCTGACGGAATACCTGCGCAAGACCCGCGCCGCGAGCGATCCGCCGCATTTCGCGCTCGAACTCGACCTGCGGCACATCACCTTCATCGAGATGTTCCGCGCCGAGGAAGCCATCGCCGCAGGCCATGCCGTGGTGATGGACCATCGCGCGGGACTGGAAGAGTTGTTCGACAAGCTCTGAGACGGCGGTGCCGCGCCTCGCGGACGCGCCAGGATCCTATCGGCCAAGGATTCCCGGCAGGCGCAGCCCGTGCTCTCTGGCGCAGGCCAGCGCATCGTCGTAGCCCGCGTCGGCGTGGCGCATGACGCCGGTGGCGGGATCGTTCCAGAGCACGCGCTCGATGCGGCGGTCGGCGGCTTCGGTGCCGTCGCAGACGATCACCATGCCGGCATGCTGGGAAAACCCCATGCCGACGCCGCCGCCGTGGTGCAGGCTGACCCAGGTCGCGCCGCTTGCCGTGTTGAGCAGCGCGTTGAGAAGCGGCCAGTCGCTGACCGCGTCGGAGCCGTCCTTCATCGCCTCGGTCTCGCGGTTGGGGGAGGCGACGGACCCGCTGTCGAGGTGATCGCGGCCGATCACCACGGGGGCCTTGAGCTCTCCGTTGCGGACCATCTCGTTGAAGGCGAGGCCGAGCTTGTGGCGCTGGCCCAGGCCCACCCAGCAGATCCGCGCCGGCAGTCCCTGGAACGCGATGCGGTCGCGCGCCATGTCGAGCCACCGATGCAGGTGGGGATCTTCGATCAGTTCCTTCACCCTGGCGTCGGTGCGGTAGATGTCTTCCGGATCGCCCGAGAGCGCGCACCAGCGGAAGGGGCCGATGCCGCGGCAGAAGAGCGGGCGGATGTAGGCGGGCACGAAGCCGGGAAAGGCGAAGGCGTTCTCGAGTCCCTCCTCCTTCGCCACCTGGCGGATGTTGTTGCCGTAGTCGAGCGTTGGCACGCCGCGGTTCCAGAAGGCGACCATCGCCTCGACGTGATTGCGCATGGAGGCGCGCGCGGCGGCCTCGACCGCCTGCGGGTCGCTCTCCTGCTTCGCGCGCCATTCCGCGACGCTCCAGCCCTGCGGCAGGTAGCCGTGCAGGGGGTCATGCGCGCTGGTCTGGTCGGTCACGATGTCGGGGCGCAGGTCGCGGGCGGCAAGTTCGGCGAAGACGTCGGCGGCGTTGCCGATCAGGCCCACGGATTTCGCCTCGCCTGCCTTGGTCCAGCGCGCGATCATTTCCAGCGCCGTGTCGAGGTCGTGGGTCTTTTCGTCGAGATAGCGGGTGCGCAGGCGGACGTCGGCGCGTGTCTCGTCGCATTCCACGGCAAGGCAGCAGGCCCCTGCCATCACCGCCGCCAGCGGCTGCGCGCCGCCCATGCCGCCCAGGCCGCCGGTGAGAATCCAGCGCCCGGTCAGGTCGCCGCCATAGTGCTGGCGCCCGGCCTCTGCGAAGGTCTCGTAGGTGCCCTGAACGATGCCCTGCGTGCCGATGTAGATCCAGCTGCCGGCGGTCATCTGGCCATACATCATCAGCCCGCGGCGATCGAGTTCGCCGAAATGCGCCCAGGTTGCCCAGTGCGGCACGAGGTTGGAGTTTGCGATCAGCACGCGGGGGGCGTCGGCGTGGGTGCGGAAGATGCCCACCGGCTTGCCGGACTGCACCAGCAGCGTCTCGTCCTCCTCGAGGTCGCGCAGGGCGGCGACGATGCGGTCGAAGTCCTCCCAGGTCCGGGCGGCACGACCGATGCCGCCGTAGACGACGAGCTCGTGCGGGTTCTCGGCCACGTCGGGATGCAGGTTGTTCATCAGCATCCGCATCGGCGCCTCGGTGAGCCAGCTCTTTGCCGTGATCTCGGGGCCGGTGGGGGGATAGACGTTGCGGGCGTTGTGGCGGGGGGCGGTCATCGGGCGCTCCGGCTGATTGCAGGCGAGGTGGGGCGATGCTTGAGCAAAGTGCCGTAAATCACTGTAAATGAATATTTTTAGAATCCAGAGCGAAACGGCCGATGGCGGCCAGCACACGGGCCAGAACGGCACGCAGGCGGGTGGCGCGGCCTTCGTTCCAGGTCCAGGGCGGGGCCTCTGTCATGTAGCTGCGCTGCGCCAGTTCCATCTGGATGGCGTGCAGGCCCTCTGCGGGCCGGCCATGGTGCCGCGTGGTCCAGCCGCCCCTGAAGCGGCCGTTTACCACGGTATCGTAGCCCTCGGCCTCGCGGCAGACCCTGGCCACGGCCGCCTGAAGCGCGGGCGCGCAGGTGGTGCCGCCGTTCGTGCCGATGTTGAAGTCGGGCAGAACCCCCTTGAACAGATGGGGAATTTCGCTGCGGATCGAGTGGCAGTCATAGAGCACCGCCAGCCCGTGGCGCGCGCGGACGCGCGCGAGTTCGGCCGCCAGAGCGGCGTGATAGGGCGCGTGCCAGAGGGCGCGGCGCCGCTCCACCTCGGCCGCATCGGGCGTGCGGTCCCAGATGGGCTGCCCGTCGAAGTCGGTGAGCGGGACGAGCCCGGTGGTGTTCTGCCCGGGATAGAGGCTTGCGCCGTCCGGCGGGCGGTTCACGTCGATGGCGTAGCGGTGAACGGCGGTGCGGACAACTGTCACGTCGTCGAGCAGGCCATTGTAAAGCCTGTCGATATGCCAGTCGGTATCGGTCAGTTCCCGGCCGCGGTCGTTCAGCGCATCGCGCATGTCCCCGGGCAGCCATGTGCCCGTGTGGGGCATCCCCAGCACCACCGGCCCGTCGCCGCGGATGACCTCCAGAAAGCTCACGATCCAAGCTCCGGCAGGGCGAGGCCCTCGGTCAGCACGCCCTCGCGCACCAGACCGGCAGCGGCTGCGATGTCGGGCGCCATGTAGCGGTCCCCGCGCAGGGCCGGCACCCGCGCGCGCAGCCGCTCCAGCACGCCGGCGAGCGCGGGGCTCGTCACCAGCGGCGCGCGGAACT
The DNA here is from genome assembly GCF_046542825.1 of Rhodosalinus sp. Taxonomy (GTDB): domain Bacteria; phylum Pseudomonadota; class Alphaproteobacteria; order Rhodobacterales; family Rhodobacteraceae; genus Rhodosalinus. The sequence continues at coordinate 3,949 of NZ_JBKHAQ010000016.1, forward strand.
CAACGCCCTGCGCGGCGGCCAGCGCCTCGATGCCCAGGATCGCTTCCAGGTTGCCGACCATGCGCCAGAGCCGCCGCGCCCCGTGGGCGGCCATGCTGACGTGGTCCTCCTGATTGGCCGAGGTGGGGGTGGAATCGGTCGAGCAGGGGTTGGCGAGGTGCTTGTTCTCGCTCATCAGCGCGGCGCTCGTCACCTCGGCGATCATCAGGCCCGAGTTGAGCCCCGGCTCCGGCGTCAGGAACGGCGGCAGATCGAAGCTGAGCGCGGGGTCCACCATCAGCGCCACGCGGCGCTGCGCGATCGCGCCGATCTCGGCCAGCGCGAGCGCGATCTGGTCGGCGGCGAAGCCCACGTATTCGGCGTGGAAGTTGCCGCCAGAGACGATGCGCCCCTCGTCGGGCAGCACCAGCGGGTTGTCGGTGACGGCGTTCGCCTCGACCTCAAGCGTGCGGGCGGCGGCGCGCAGCAGGTCCAGCGCGGCGCCAGTGACCTGCGGCTGGCAGCGGATGCAGTAGGGGTCCTGCACGCGGGCGTCGCCCTCGCGGTGGCTTTCACGGATCGCGCTGCCGGCCATCAGCGCGGCCTGCGCGCGCGCCACCTCGATCTGGCCCGGATGGCCGCGCAGGGTGTGAATCGCATCCGTCAGCGGGTCGGTCGAGCCCATGATCGCGTCGGTCGAAAGCGCGCCGGTGACGATCGCGGCGCGCGCCGCCTCCCACCCGCGGAAGAGCGCGGCCAGCGCACAGGCGGTCGAGAACTGCGTGCCGTTGATGATGGCAAGGCCCTCCTTGGGGCCGAGGTGCACGGGTGAAAGGCCCGCCTTGGCCAGCGCCTCCGCTGCGGGCATCCGTTCGCCTGCGACCTCCGCCTCGCCCTCGCCGATCATCGACGCGGCCATGTGGGCGAGAGGCGCAAGATCGCCCGAGGCGCCGACGGAGCCCTGCACCGGGACCACGGGCAGCACGTCGCGCGCCAGCATCGCCTCCAGCAGCGCCACGACTTCCCAGCGCACGCCCGAGGCGCCGCGCCCCAGCGAGAGAAGCTTGAGCGCCAGCATCAGCCGCACGGTTTCGGGCTCCAGCGGCTCGCCCACGCCGGCGGCGTGGCTCAGGATGAGCTTGCGCTGCAACGTGGCGGTGTCGGCGGCAGGGATGCGCACCGTGGCGAGCTTGCCGAAGCCCGTGTTGACGCCATAGACGGCGGCCTCGCCCTCGGCCGCCCGCCGCACCAGCGCCGCCGCGGCCTCCACCCCCGGTCGCGCGGCGGGGTCGAGCCGCGCGGCGCCGCCGTCGCGCCAGAGCCGTTCGAGGGGGGCAAGCGTCGTCGCGCCGGGGGTCAGCACCGCGGTCACAACCGGCCCCCCACGATGCGGCGGTGCAGCGGGTTGAAACCGATGCGATAGGCCAGCTCGGCCGGCTCGTCCACGTCCCAGACGGCCAGATCGGCGCGCTGTCCTGCCGCCAGCGTGCCCCGGTCCGAAAGCCCCAGCGCCGCCGCCGCGTGCCGTGTGACGCCGGCCAGCGCCTCCTCCGGGGTCATGCGGAAGAGGGTGCAGCCCATGTTCATCGCCAGCAGCAGCGAGGTCAGCGGCGAGGAACCGGGGTTGCAGTCGGTGGCAAGCGCCATCGGCACGCCCTTCGCGCGGAAGGCCGCGACCGGGGGCGCCTGCGTCTCGCGCAGGGTATAGAAGGCGCCGGGCAGCAGCACGGCCACCGTTCCGGCGGCCGCCATCTCCGCCGTGTCGGCCCCGGTCGCGTATTCGACGTGATCGGCGGAGAGCGCGCCGTAACGGGCGGCCAGCTCGGTGCCGCCCCTGTGTGACAGCTGTTCGGCATGCAGCTTGACCGGCAGGCCCAGGGCCGCCGCCGCATCGAAGACGCGGCCGATCTGCGCGGTGTCGAAGGCGATGCCCTCGCAGAAGCCGTCCACCGCGTCGGCCAGCCCGGCCTCATGGGCGGCGCGCAGGGCCGGGATCGCCACCTCGTCGATGTAGGCGTCGGGACGGCCATCGTAGTCGGGCGGGACGGCATGCGCGCCGAGGAAGGTGGTGCGCACCGTCACGTCCCGCCGCTCGGCCAGCGCGCGGGCCGCGCGCAGCATCCGAAGCTCGGTGTCGATGTCGAGGCCATAGCCCGACTTGACCTCTACCGTCGCCACGCCCTCGGCGATCAGCGCGTCGAGCCGGGGCAGGGCGCCCGCAATCAGCGCCTCCTCCGAGGCCGCGCGGGTCGCCTCCACGGTCGAGAGGATGCCGCCGCCGGCGCGCGCGATCGCTTCGTAGCTCGCGCCCTCCAGCCGCATCTCGAATTCGCGCGCGCGATGGCCGCCGGCGATCAGGTGGGTGTGGCAGTCGATCAGCGCGGGGGTCACCAGCCGCCCGCCAAGGTCGGTCGCCGCCTCGCCCCGCAAGCGTTCGGGCAGCGCGGCGGCCGGCCCGGCCCAGGCGATACGCTGCCCCTCGATCGCGAGCGCGCCGTCGGGAATCAGGCCGTAACGCTCCGGCCCGATCATCGTGGCGAGGCGCGCGCCGGTGAGCAGGGGCATGTGGCACCTTGATAAGCGTATGTGTGACTCTATTATGTCTGCATTTAATGGTGAGTCAACGGGGGCGCCGAATGCAGGTGATCCACGCGGCGCAGGCGCTGCTGCCCGAGGGGTGGGCGCGCGAGGTGCGTGTCGAGATCGGCGACGGACGCATCGCGCAGGTCACGCCCGGCGCCGCACCGGACGGGCAGCGGGTGGGCCTGCTGACGCCTGCGCCGGTGAACGTCCATTCGCATGCGTTCCAGCGCGCGATGGCCGGTCTTGCCGAACGGCGGGGGCCGTCGCGTGACAGCTTCTGGACCTGGCGGGAGCTGATGTATCGCTTCCTCGAGCGCCTGACGCCCGAAGAGGTCGAGGCGATTGCCGGTTTCGTGCAGATGGAGATGCTGGAGGCGGGCTTCGGCGCCAGCGTCGAGTTCCACTACCTGCACCACGCGCCCGGCGGCGCGCCCTATGACGACCGCGCCGAGATGTGCGCGCGCATTGCCGCAGCGGCCGCGACAAGCGGCGCGGGCCTGACGCTCCTGCCGGTGCTCTACCGCTTCGGCGGTTGCGACGGGCGGCCGCTGGACGGGGGGCAGCGACGTTTCGGCAACGACCCGCAGGGCTTCGCGCGTCTGATGGAGGGGGCGGCGCGCGCCATCGCTGCCCTGCCGGATGACGCGGTGCTGGGCGCCGCGCCTCATTCCCTGCGCGCCGTTGCACCGGCCGACCTTGGCCTCTGCGCCACGCTCGCGGGCGAGGGGCCGGTGCACATGCACCTGGCCGAGCAGGCGGCCGAGGTGGAAGAGGTCGAGGCCGCGCTGGGCGCCCGCCCGGTGCGCTGGGTGCTGGAGAATGCCGCGCCCTCGCCGCGATGGTGCTTCGTCCACTGCACGCAGATGACGCCGGACGAGACCGAGGGGCTGGCGCGCAGCGGCGCGGTCGCCGGCCTTTGCCCGCTGACCGAGGCCAGCCTGGGCGACGGCACCTTCGACGGCGTCCGCTGGAGCAGCGCAGGGGGCGCCCTTGCCGTGGGGTCCGACAGCAACATCCGCATCTCGCTGGCGGAGGAGCTGCGCCAGCTGGAAACCAGCCAGCGCCTTCGCGACCGCAGCCGCGCGGCGCTTGCCACGCCCGACCGTTCCACGGGTCGCAGGCTGATCGAGGACGCGGCGCTTGGTGGGGCGCAGGCGGCCGGCCGCCCGGCGGGCGCCATCGCGCCGGGGCTCTGGGCCGACCTTCTGGCGCTCGACGCGACGCACCCGGACCTGGCCGGGCTCGACGGCGACACCGCGCTCGACGCCTTCGCCATGGCCGGCGGCAGCGAGATGGTGGCAGATGTCTGGTCCGCCGGCCGCCATGTCGTGACCGGCGGCCGGCACGTCCGGCGCGATGCGATCGCGCGGCGCTATCGCGAGGCGGTCGCGGGGCTGCGCGCCGCCCTCTGATCCTCAGCCCGGTTCGTCCAGCCCCGTGCCCGGATAGGCGCGCACGGTCTTCCAGACCAGATCGCGCATCCACGCCGAAAGCTCCGGCTCGGGCTGCCCGCGCTTGCCGACACGGCGCGGCAGGTCGCGCGGGTCGCGGCCGTAGATCACCGCGTAATGCGCCAGTGCGATCAGGTAGGCGCCCGCGTCGTTGACATGGATCGTGTCGCTGAAGAGCGCGTCGAGGCTGTCGAGCCCCGGTGCCGTGCCATCCTCGATCGCTCCGGCGACGGCGTCGAGGATCAGCGGCCCGGGAATCATCCGCATCGGCGGCGATCCGGCTGGACGGTTGGTGTTGACGTGCGCCTGGATCGCCTCCCAGCGTGCCATTTCAAGCGGCAGGCGGTCGCGGAACGGGATATGGGCCTCGGGGTCGTGATAAACGTTCTCGAAGTCCGGGCCGCTGTCGATGTGCACCCATGTCGCGTAGAGAACGGTCGCGGCGCCGTTGCCGCGGCTGCCGTTGGTCCAGGCGTGGGTGAACCACCGAAGCGCCATGTCCTCCGAGGCGTGGCCTTCCATCGTGTTGGAGAGCGGCACGCGCTCCGTCAGGACAAGCACGTCGTAGTCGGCGATCGCCTCGCGCGCGTCAGGGAGATGCTCGTTGCGATTGTTCCAGCGCCAGTCCATCGGGCTGCCGGGAACCGTCGATCGGTCGATTCGGCGCATTGCCGAGCGGCCGCCGACCGAGGCGACGATCGCGTCCAGCATCGGCACGATCGGATCGGTCAGGCTGTGCCCCGACTGGATGACGTCCAGGTCCAGGGAGCGCGGGAAGCCCTGCCCGGCACCGGCCGTGCCACCGGGCAACGGCACCGCCGCCCCTGCGGCGGCGAGCTGCAGGAACGCCCGGCGGCGCAGGCGGGGCGCGGCATGTGCGGGTCGGGTCCGCGAAGCGGTCATGCTGGTCTCTCCGATGCTGTCCGGCACTGGGGCGCCGTCAGGTGGGCAGAACGCCGCCACCCTGTCAATGTGGCAGGCTTGCGTGTGACCGAGGCGCTGGGCTCGCCGTGCCAGCGCAGGCCCGTGTCTTGCGAGAGCGCGCGGCAACGCAGCATCGTGGGCAGGGCTGACCGGCTGCGCCGCCCGGTGCGGCGGAGCTGGGCTTCCCTTTTCCGGCGCCGCCCGGCCGCCGGCGCATCCGCCGCCATGAAGCCTGGCCGCGCGCATCGCTTCAGGGTGCCGCGATGAGCGCGCCCCGCGTCAGTCGCTGTCGTGCTCGGGCTTTCCCTTGCGCGAACGCTCGGCGAAGTCCCCGAGCTGCGACGCGCTCATCGAGTCGTGCACGCTCTTCGCGGAGTCCTGCGGATCGTCGGGGTCCGTCTCGCCGCGCGTGGTGGCGAGGACGTGGCCGGCGGCCTGCTGCCGTGTCTTCGGCCTGGCGGGCATCGACGTCTCCCCCGGTCTGTCGCCGGCGATCCGTGCACCGGCGGGACGGAGACACTTGCGCGCTCACCGGGCATCCCTTGGGCTCAGCGCCCTTGGCGGTGGTCGCGGTCGAACTCGACCCGGATCTGCGCCCAGGTCAGCAGCGTGAAGAGCACCGTGCCGCCCAGGATGTTGCCGGCGAGCGTCGGCAGGACGCTGCTTGTTGCCGCGTCGAGCAGAGGCATCTGTCCGGCCAGAACGACAACGCTGGCCTCCACCGTTCCGGCGACGATGTGCGTGAACCCGGCCAGCGCGATGAGGTAGGTGATCAGCACGATCAGCGCCAGGTGCGACCGGTCCGTGGTCGACATGATCCAGACCAGCGCGGCGATCAGCCAGCCCGCGCCCACCCCGCGAAGAAGTGTCTCCCATGGCCCGAAGCCTACCGCGTGGTCGGCGATGTCCAGCGCGGCCCGATAGACCTCGGGCTCGATGTGCCGCGAGGCCCAGAGCGCGGTGCCGAAGGCCACCGCGCCGACGAGGTTGGCGCCCAGAACGAGCAACCACAGCTTCAGCAGACCGCGCAGGGCCCGCCGGCTTTTCGCCTCCAGCACCGGCATTACCGCGGTGATCGTGTTCTCGGTGAAAAGCTGCATCTGTCCCTTGATGACGATCACGAAGCCCACCGTGTAGCCGAAGTTCTCGACCAGCGGACGCCAGTCCGCCTCGGGCAGGTGAGCGCGCAGCAGCGCCTCACCCAGCAACGAGAAGCCCAGCGCGACCCCGGCCACCAGCCCGGAGGCGATAAGCGCGCTGGGCGGGCGCGACATCTCGCGGTTGCCCGCGCGGCGGATCACCTCGAATACGGCGGGCGGCGAGATCGGCGTCTTGCTCTCGATCTCTTCCTGCTCGCGCGGAGCGAAGGGCCTGTCGTCCCGTTCCGCTGACGGGCTCGGTCCACCGTGCGCGCTGTCGTCATCGTCGATGCCCATGAGGCCTCCTGGGCCAGGTAGGTCCGGCGACCCCAACCCTTGGCGCACAGGGCGCGTTCCCCTGCACCTCATCTGCACGCGACCCCTGTCGTCCCTGTGGAACCCGGCCGGTCCTGCCCGGTTGCTCAAGGGCATGCGGCAGGGCGCCTGCCCCTCTCGCGAGGCGATCGCGTCCAGATTCGCGCGAACGCTCCGGCGTGCCGCGTTGTACGATGGAACATGATGGAACAAGCCGCCTGCGGTATGTGCCTCCGCCTTGGCAGGTGGTCGGAACGCCCAAAGGCGTGCGGCTGGCGCACCCCGCGCGTGACGGACAGCGCGGAGCCGGGAAGCAGGGCCAGCGGGCAGAAAGCGGGGACGGTCCGCCATGACGCGCAACTACACGTCGAAGCAGCGCCAGGACGGGGCGCCGGGCGGCGTCGCCGCGCCCGAGCGCACGCGGAACGCCGCGCTGCCGGACCTGCAGGTGATGCTGACGGCGGAAGAGGCGTTTCCCTATCTGGAGGACATGTTTCTCACGGCGAGGGACCGCATCGCGGCGGGTTTCCGGATCATGGACCCCACGACGCAACTGCAGTCCGAGGCTGCGCGCCGCGTCGGCGATCGCTGGGCCGATCTGGTGGCGGACACGCTGGCGCGCGGCGTGCGCGTGCGGATCGTGCTCAGCGACTTCGACCCCGTGGGCGCCGCGCAGATGCACCACACCACGCACAAGAGCCTGCGGCTCTACCGCGAGGCGGCCGAGCGCGCGGGCGCGGCCGAACGGCTCGAGACGGTGGCCGCGCTGCATCCAGCCGAAGTGGGCCCGCTCTACCGCCGGCTCTTCACGCCCATGGCCCGGCAGCAACTTGCCCGGCTGATCGACCGACTGAACCGCGAGACGCCCGAGGACCGCTCCGAGTGGATGAAGGATGCACCGGGTCTGGCACGGTTGCTCGGCACCGACGAGCAGGGCCGGATCCTGCGCAGCCCCGAGCGGGTGCAGTTCCTGTGGCCCTGCACCCATCACCAGAAGATCGCGGTGGCCGACGGCAGACGGCTCTATGTCGGCGGTCTCGACCTCGACGACCGGCGCGCCGACGGCATCGGTCATCGCAAAGCGCCGAGCCGCTCCTGGCATGACGTGCAACTGGGCTGCACGGGTCCTTTGGCTGCCGCTGCGGAAGCACATCTCGACCGCTTCCTCGACGTGGTCGAGGGGCGGCGCGATCCCGGGCCGCGGCAGGCCCTCTTGCGCACCCTGTCGCGCCGGCGCAGCGGCTTGTCGCGCAGGTTGCGTTTAGGGCCGAAACCCCTGGTGCACGAGATCTACGACCGCACCGTTGCGGAGATCGCCCGCGCCGAGGCGTTCATCTATCTCGAATCCCAGTTCCTGCGCGATCTGCGGATCGCCCGCGCGCTCGCCCGCCGGGCCCGCGAGGTGAAGAAGCTGTCGCTTGTGGTGGTCCTGCCCGCGGCGCCGGAGGACGCAGCCTTCCTCGGAGACACCAGCCTTGGCGTGCGTTTCGGCGAGCACCTGCAGTCGCGATGCGTGGAAAAGATCGCCGGCGCCTTCGGCGACCGCGTCGCGTTCGTGTCGCCTGCGCAACCGCGCCCCGTGTCCTCCGATGGCACCCGCGCGGTGATCCACGGGGCGCCCATCGTCTACGTCCACTCCAAGGTGTCGATCTTCGACGAGCGCGCGGCCGTTGTGTCTTCGGCGAACCTCAACGGCCGGTCGCATCGCTGGGATACGGAGGCCGGCATCGCTCTGGATGCGCCCGAACAGGTGAAGCTGCTGCGGGACCGGCTGATGCTGCACTGGCTGCCGGAGGACGCGGACGGGAGGTTTTTCGATCCCGCGACCGCACCGCGGGCCTGGGCGGGGCTGGCCGAGGCCAACGCCGCCGCGCCCCCGATCGACCGGCAGGGGTTCGTCCTGCCGTTCCCGCGCAAGGCACCGCGTCGCTTCGGCCGTCCGGTGCCGGTTCTGACGCAGGACCTGATGTAGCGGCCTGCGGAACCCCGCGCCCCTGCCGCACGCTTTGGTGCCGAGGGACGCCAAACCCCGGAGGAACATCATGGCCAATCCATCGAACGGCGGGACTCAAGGCTCCCGCCCGCACCCCGTCGAGCACGACCCGCGTGACAACCCGCAGCGCCGCCCGCCCGAGCGTGAACCGGCGCCCCGCGCCGGAGATGTCCGCACCGGCGTGGTGTCAAGCGACCCCGAGTCCGGTCGGGTTTCGCCCGGCACGGTCGCCGCGCCGCAGACCGCCATCGGCGCCGAGCGCCCGCCCGAGGCGAAGGCGGCAACCGGGCGCGACTCGCCCGAGCGTGACCCGATGGTTCAGCCCTCACCGGCCCAGACCGCGGCCATGCAGTCCAGATCGCAGAAGCAAAGCGGCACGCCGCTGCGGTTCGCTCTCGTCGTGCTGGCCCTTGTGGTGCTTGTGGCGCTCGTTGCCCTGATGCTCTGACGCGGCGATCGTCGCGGGCAGGGGCAGACAGGTCCGTCGCGGCCCTGACGACCGACGGCAAGGACAGCATGCCCCGCGCGCCGGATGCGGAAGGCGCCGCCGCGGAACCGGACGGGTCGGGGGGAGGTTCCCTTCGCCAATGGCGCGATGGTTGCGCCTCTTGCGAAGGAGACAAGTCATGCTCGAGATCGGAGGAATCGGTGGGCTGATCGTGCTCGTCCTGGACATCTGGGCGCTCGTGTCGATCATCGGGTCGAACGCAGGCACGGGGGCCAAGGTGTTGTGGTGCCTTCTGGTAATCCTGCTGCCCATCATCGGCTTCATCATCTGGCTGATCGCGGGTCCGAGGGCCGGCACGACGGTGCGCCGCTGATCCGGCGCCTCAGGCGACGGCAGGATGAACGCATCTGCGGCTGGGGCCGAATCCTGACAGATGGAGTCGATCATCGCGTGGCCTGACGGGACTGCGCAGCACGATCCCCTCACGCTGGGTGAGGTGGGCTACCTCGGTCAAGGATCGTCCTGCCGGTTTCGATCGACCCCGCGCTGCCGGTGGCCTCGCCCGTGCAGGGTGTCCCGTTGTTTCCTCAACTTTCGGGCTGACAATCGCCCTGATCGCGGCGCAGCCATGACGCAACGCCGGCGCGCTCCGTGCCTTGACCCCCGCGAACATCCCCCGTTGAATGGCCTCCGGCGCGCAGGCACGGGGAGCCGCAAGAGGTGAAGATGCTGTTCTGGTTCGCGGTCCTGATCGCGCTCGTCGTCGCGAATTTCGCAGCCTGGGTGCGCTTCGCGCCAACCGACCCCGCGCGCTGGCACGTCGCGCCGCAGGTGAGCGGGGACGAGGACCTCGACGGCGGGGTGAAGCGGCGGGTGGAAGGTGCAGGCCCCGACGCGCTGCGCCGCTTCGACGCCATCGCCCGCGCGACCCCGCGCACCGAGGTGCTCGCAGGCTCGGTCACCGAGGGCATGGTGACCTATGTCACCCGCTCCGCGTTCTGGGGCTTTCCAGACTACACCACCGTCCGGCAGCAGGGCGACGACCTGCTCATCCACGGCCGCCTGCGCTACGGCACCTCCGACATGGGTGTGAACCGCAAGCGGGTGGACGGCTGGATTTCCGCGCTCCGCTCGGGGGGGTAGGCCGCCCTCGGCCATCTCGCGCCGCGCGGGACTGTTGCGGGCCATGCCGCATTCCGCGATGAAGCTGCGCCTTCCACTGGCACCAACCTAGCGCGGCGGCCATCGCCGTCGTGCAGTCTTGCTCTGCGGCCAAGGCGTCGGTGTTCCGATGGCGCCGACGGCGGCAAGGAGTAGGGCGCGCGGCAGCATGGGGGCAGGCCACCACGATCCGCGCCCTTGACCAGTGCCCCGCGATGGAGGATGCACGCGCCATGATCCCCGAGGACAGGCTGGACCAGATCGCGCAGCGCTTCGCCTATGTCGAGGCGCGCCTTGCCGAGGGCGGCGGCGACCCGGTGGCGCTTGCCCGCGAGCATGCGGACCTGCGCCCCGTGATCGAGGTGATCGACCGCTGGCGCGCGCTCAGGGACGAACTGGCCGAGGCCGAGGCGATGCTCGACGACCCGGAAATGGCCGCGCTCGCCCGCGAAGAGATCGCGCGCCTGCGGGCGGAGCTGCCCGCGGCGGAAGAGGCGGTGCAGATGGCGCTCCTGCCGCGCGACGCGGCCGATGCGCGGCCCGCCGTGCTGGAGATCCGGCCCGGAACGGGCGGCGAGGAGGCCGCGCTCTTCGCCGGCGACCTGTTGCGGATGTATCAGCGCTACGCCGAAGCGAAGGGCTGGCGCTTCGAACTGGTCGAGCTGGCCGAGAGCGAACTGGGCGGCGTCCGCGAGGCGGTGGCGCGCGTGGTGGGCGAAGGCGTCTTCGCGCGGCTCAAGTTCGAATCCGGCGTGCACCGCGTGCAGCGCGTGCCGGCCACCGAGTCGGGCGGGCGCATCCATACCTCCGCCGCGACGGTCGCGGTGCTGCCGGAGGCGCAGGAGGTCGATGTCGCCATCGACGCAGGCGATCTGCGGATCGACACCATGCGCAGCTCCGGCGCGGGCGGGCAGCACGTCAACACCACCGACAGCGCGGTGCGCATCACCCATCTGCCCAGCGGGATCGTGGTCACCAGTTCGGAAAAGTCCCAGCACCGCAACCGCGAGATCGCCATGCAGGTTCTGCGCGCGCGGCTCTTCGACATCGAGCGTCGCCGCGCCGCCGAGGAGCGCGCCAGCGCCCGCAAGGCGCAGGTGGGGTCGGGCGACCGGTCCGAGCGCATCCGCACCTACAACTTCCCGCAGGGGCGGCTGACCGATCACCGGATCGGCCTCACGCTCTACAAACTGGACCAGGTGATGCAGGGCGACCTTGACGAGGTGATCGACGCGCTCACCGCTCACGCGCAGGCCGCGCAACTGGCCGAGATGGAGGGATGACCGTCGCAGAGGCGCTGGCGCTGGGCCGCGCGCGTCTGGCAGCGGCGGGCATCGAGGGCGCTGCGCGCGATGCGCGCTGGCTCCTCGCCGGCGCGATGGCGACCGAACCTGGCCGTATCGGCACCATGGGTCCCGACCCGGTCCCGGACGAGGCCGCCGGCCGCTACGCCGCGATGCTGGAGCGCCGCGCGGGCCGCGAGCCGGTCGCCCGTATCCTCGGAGAGCGGCTTTTCTGGGGGCGCCGCTTCCGCGTCACGCCCGACGTGCTCGATCCGCGGCCCGAGACGGAGTGCCTGATCGCCGTGGCGCTGGAGCACCCCGCGCGGCGTCTGCTCGATCTCGGCACCGGCAGCGGCATCATCGCGATCACGTTGCTGGCGGAATGGCCGGAGGCCGCCGGCGTGGCGACTGACATCTCTGCGGCGGCGCTCGCCGTCGCGCGCGACAACGCCGAGCGGCACGGCGTGGCGGACAGGCTCGTGCTGCGCCAGGCGGACTGGTGCGCGGGGCTTGAGGGACCCTTCGACCTGATCCTGTCCAATCCCCCCTACCTGAGCGCGGCAGAGATGGCGTCGATCGCGCCCGAACTGCATCACGATCCCGCGATGGCGCTCAGCCCGGGCGGCGACGGGCTTGGCGCCTACAGGGCCATTGCCGGGGCCGCACCGGCTTTGCTGGCCCCCGGCGGACACCTTTGCGTCGAGATCGGGGCAGGCCAGGGGGAGGCGGTGTCCGGAGTTTTGCGGGCCTCGGGGCTTGACGAGGTCCGGGTCAGCCCCGATCTGGATGGCAGGGACCGGGTGGCAAGCGCCCGGCGTCGCGCCCGACCGATCAGGGGGACGACGGACCGGACGCATTGACGCGGGCGACAGCCGTTGCAGATTTGCCCGTAATGCGGTGAGTTTCCGCAGATTGCCTCTTGTGCTGCCCGCAACGACGTGTTTAGTCGCGCTTGAGCCGGATGTAGCGACGCCCTGACCGGCCTGTCGCAGCCGGCCCCAAGCCAAAAACACCGCCCGGCCCAAGAGCAAGGCGCGTGCACTGTGCGAAGAGTGCTGCACAGGGCGGAACGGACATCAAGGCTGGACAGGACTGCATGAGATCTTCCAAACCCAGGTCGCGGTCGAAATCGAACCGCTCCCGCTCGGTGGGCAATGTCGTCAACCGCGTTTTCGACAGCTCCGGCCCCGAGGGCAAGGTGCGCGGCACGCCGCAGCAGATCATCGACAAGTATAATCAGCTTGCGCGCGACGCGACGCTGGCCAACGATCGGGTCGCGGCCGAGAACTTCCAGCAGCATGCGGAACACTACATGCGCCTGCTGTCGGAGGCGCAGCGCGAACAGGACGCGCGGCGCGAGCAGCAGGAACGCGAGAATCGCGAACGCCAGGCACAGCGCGACCGCGACCGCGCCGAGCGGCAGGATCGCGACGGGCAGGAGGCTCGTTCCGACACCCGCGAAGAGCGTGCCCACGCCGACTCGGAACTCGCGGCGCAACCCGACGTGATCGACAGCCCTGCGGACGCGGACGACAGCGGCCTCGTGGATACCCCCGAGGAAGCTCCGAAGCCCAAGCCGCGCAGCCGCAAGCCGCGCAGTCGCAAGAACGATGGCAGCGGCGGCGACGGCGGGTCCGCCAGCGGTTCGGAGGAAGGCGGCAAGGAAGCCGCCGAATAATCCCTATTCCGCGTCGAGCGCGCGGGCGAGCGCGCAGAACCGCTCGATCGAAATGCTTTCCGCGCGTGCTGTCGGGTCTATGCCGGCAGACGCGAGATGCTGCTCGATATCCGGCGCAAGACCCTTGAGCGCGGCGCGCAGCATCTTGCGGCGCTGGTTGAAGGCGGCGGCGGTCACGCGCTGCAGCGTCGCCGCCCGCGCGGGAAAGCGCGGCTGCGCCAGCGCCTCGATGTGAACCACGGCCGAGGAGACCTTGGGCGGCGGCGTGAAGGCAGCCGGTGGCAGCGTGAGTGCGATGCGCGCCTGCGAGCGCCACTGCGACAGGATCGCGAGCCGCCCGTAGGCCTTGCTGCCGGGCCGCGCGACGATCCGCTCGGCCACCTCGCGCTGGAACATCAGGGTCAGGCTCGCCCACCAGGGCGGCCAGTCCGCGGGCGTGAGCCAGCGCACCAGAAGTTCGGTGCCGATGTTGTACGGCAGGTTCGCCACGATGCGGATCGGCGCGCGCAGGTGCTCCCGCGGATCGACCTCGAGCGCGTCGGCGTGCAGCACCTCGAGCCGTCCCTGCGCCGCCGCCGCGACCTCGGCCAGTGCGGGGAGGCAGCGCGCGTCCTTCTCGACTGCCAGAACCCGACGCGCCCCTTCCAGCAGCAGCCCGCGTGTCAGGCCGCCCGGCCCGGGGCCCACCTCGAAGACGTCCGAGGCGGCCAGGTCGCCGGCCGCCCTCGCGATGCGTCGTGTCAGGTTGAGATCCAGGATGAAGTTCTGCCCCAGCGCCTTGCGCGCCGAAAGCCCGTGCCGCGCGATCACCTCGCGCAGGGGCGGCAGATCCTCGAGCGAGGTCAACGGGGCGGCCGCAAGCCGGGCGAATTTTCGATCGAAAATTCGCCGCGCCGGGCAGGGCGCCGAAAATCATTCGATCGAATGATTTTCTCTGCCGGGCTCATGGGCGGCCCTCCGCGAGACGGGCGGCCAGCTGCAGCGCCTCGATCGTGGAGGACGGGTTGGCCCGCCCGGTGCCGGCGATGTCGAAGGCGGTGCCGTGGTCGGGCGAGGTGCGCACGAAGGGCAGCCCCAGCGTCAGGTTGACGCCACGGTCGAAATCCAGCGTCTTGATCGGGATCAGCGCCTGATCGTGATACATCGCCACGGCCGCATCGTAACCTGCACGCGCCGCTGCGTGAAACATCGTGTCTGCCGACAGCGGCCCGCGCAGGTCCATCCCCTCTGCCCGCAGGCGGTCCAGGACGGGGGCGATTACCTCGATCTCCTCGCGTCCCATGCGGCCGCCCTCGCCGGCGTGGGGGTTGAGACCCGCAACCGCGATCCGGGGGCGCGCAATGCCGAAGCGGTCGCGCAGTCCCGCCTCGGTGATCCGCAGGACCCGCTCCAGATGGGCGGGCGTCAGTGCGCGCGGCACCTCTGCAAGCGGGATGTGGATCGTGGCGGGCACGACGCGAAGCTGCGGCGAGGCGAGCATCATCACCACATGCTCCACGCCGGCCAGTGCTGCCAGATACTCGGTGTGGCCGGGATAGGCGAAGCCCGCGCCTTCGGCCAGCGCCTGCTTGTGAATGGGCAGGGTGCAGAGCGCCGAGGCGGCACCCTCCGTCACAAGCGTCACGGCCCGTGCGATCGCGTCGATCACGCCTTGCGCGTTCGCCGGGTCGGGGTGGCCGGGCAACGCCGTGGCGGGGAAGGGATGCGGCAGCACCGGCAGGCCCTGCGCGGCGGCGGCGGGCGCTGCGTCCGGCGCCGCGATCTCGACCGTGGGCGTCCCGGGCGGCAGGTGGCGCGGATCGCCGACCAGGAAGAAGGGCAGGTCGGTCCCCAGCGCGCGCCAGGCCTTTGCCGCGAGTTCCGGGCCGATGCCGGCCGGCTCGCCGCAGGTGACCGCGATTGGAGCGGCGCTCATGGCTCGACGATGCGCGCGTTCGCCAGAAGCTGTTGCAGGTAGCCGTCGGCCAGCGCCTCGATGCGGCGGTTGCGCAGCTGGTTCGCCACGTCCTCGCGTGAGGTGTCGAGCACCGCCTCCGGCGTGCGCGAACAAAGCATCAGCAGCATCAGCACCGGGTTGCCTGCGGCGTCGGTGCGCGTGAGTGCGGTGGAGATCTCGCCGGCGTCGAGCTTGGCGAGCTCGAGCGCGATGTCGCGCGGCATCTCGGCGGGCGCCATCGACTCGCGTCTCAGCCGATCGGCGGGCTGGTCCCTGTTGACGCCGTAGAGGTCGTCGCAGCGGTCGACGCGGGTGCGCACGCGCTGCGCTTCTTCGAGCGCCGCTTCGGTCCGGCCGCCGGGAATCATGTAGGCGGCATAGTCGATCTCGGCATACTCCGGCGCCTCGTAGGCGGTCTCTTCAACGGCTCGCAGTTGCAGAAGAGCGATGCCGTTCCGGATCGGGATCGGATCGGTCACCTCGCCCGGCGCGAGCGAGAGCAGGGCGGAGCGGATCTGCGGCGGGTAGCGCGTGATCTCCTGCCAGTCCAGGCGCCCGCCCGCCTCGGCCGACCGGCTGGCCGACAGCGCGCGCGCGGCCTCCGAGAATTCGGCGAACGAGGTGATGCGGGCGATCCGGGCGGCCTGCTGCTCTGCCCGCGCTGCTCCTTCCGGCGGCGCCGGAAGGATGATCTCGGACAGCAGGACGCGGAGGTTGGTGCCCGCACCCGCACCCGCTCCCGCGATGGCGCGGTCGATTTCCGTCTCCGACGGCGCCGCGCGGTCGGCGAAGCGCGCGCGCACGACCTGCCGCCAGGCAATGCCTGCGCGCACGAAGCGCTCGAAGGTCTCTGGCTCGATTCCGTTCTGCGCGAGCAGTTCCATGAACTGATCAGTCGAAAGGTCGCCGCGCGCCGCGAATTCCGCCATGCCTTCCTCGATCGCCTCCGCGTCCGGCGAGATCCCGAGGCGGCGCGCCTCCGCCAGCTTCACCGTCTCTTCCACGAGTTGCGTCCGCGCCTGCTGTTCGCTCGCGCTTGCGGCGTCGAGCAGTTGCAGGAAGCGCTCGCGCTGCTGCAGGTCGAAGGTCGAGATCACCCGGTCGTTGACGAGGATCGCGGGCGAGAAGAGGCCCTGCGCCGTCGCGCCACCTGCGAGCGGCGCCGCCAGCGCCAGTGCCAGGGCGAGAATGATCCTGAAACGGACGACGCCGGTTGTCAGTCGCGTCAGTTGCATGTGCGTCGGTACTCCTTGGCGCTGCCGCCCGTGCTAAACCCTTTCAGTGCGATGGTCAGCCCGAAATCCGTGCCGGGATCGAGGTTAGCGGAACTCGCGAAGCTGCGCGAGGCGGAAAGCCGCACCTCGACGCATTCGTTGCGGTAGGCAATGCCCAGCCCGGCCTCGGCGGTTCGGTCGGCTGCGATGTCGTAGCGCCATTCCGCCGCGCCGGTCCAGTGCCGCGCGAGCCGGTAGCTGCCATCGAAGCCCCACTCCGAAAGCGTTTCCGGCCGGTTTTCGGCCGGATCGCGCGGCAGCAGCAGATAGGTCGCTGCAAGGTCCAGCCTTTCGGTCCGCCAGCGTGCCCGGGTCGCGGCGCGCGCCACGTCGAATCCGGGGCCGAAGAGGCCGCGCGCGTCGAGGCGAAGCCCCTCGCTCAGATCGAGCTGCGTGGCCACCAGCAAGTCGGAGCGGGTTCCATCGAGGCCCGAGGTGGAGCTGAACTCGGCTTCGGCCTCTGCGCGCCAGACCTGGCCCACCGTCGCACCCAGGCTCCAGCCGTCCGGGTCGTGACGCAACCAGCGCAGCCCGGCGGCGCCGCGCCAGCCGCGCTCGCGCCGGTCGGTGGCCGGAAAGCGCGACAGGGCGAGCAGATTGCCTTCGTCCAATTCCACGCGGGTGCTTGCGTCGTTGGGGATATCGGGCCGGTCGACCGCGGACCAGGCCACCATCGCGACGGGCTCCAGCAGGTGTGCCGCACCGCCGCGCCCCGACCGGGAGAGCGGCCAGCGCAGTTCGATCGCGCCCTCCGGGGCAAGCCGGGTGTCACCCGTGTCGGTCGTGCTGTCCTGCCGGATGCGCGCGCTGTCGGCGCGCAGTCCGGCACGGACCCCGAGCCTGATCCCGGCCGGTGCCGTCCAGCGGCGCGTCCACTCCGCCCCGGCGGAGAGCCGCGCCATGTCGCGCCCGGCCACGTCCCTGTCCGACGACCGGTAGTGGGCGTGCAGGCCGGAAAAGAGCCGCAGTTGACCGCCTGCCAGGCGCGGGGAGACCAGTCGCTCGTGGCGGACATCGAGGACGAGCGACGGCTGGGTCGCGTTGTCCTCGTTGTCCCGCAGGGACGTATAGTGCACCAGTCCGGCTTCCAGGATGCCGTCGCGGTGCACGCGGGACAGCAGGATCTCGCTGTCCAGCCTGTCCTTTTCCGAAAACCCGTAGTCGGTCAGATAGGCCTTGTCGGATGTGCTTTCGAGGTCGAAGGACAACCGATAGCCCCGCCCCAGGTCGAAGGCGCCCTCGGCGAAGAGATAGCCTCTGGCTTCGCCGCGGCGCAGCGTGTCTGCGCTTGCCGCGCCGGTCGTCTCGATCCGGCCGTGCGCGAAGGCCTGCCTGTAGCGAAGCCGCATCGTGCGGGTCCGGGGCGAGAGATAGGGCGTGAGCGTGAGGTCGCGGTGCGCGCCGATCGGGATGAAATAGGGCAGTGTCAGCCCGACACCCAGCCGCGTGGTGCTGCGGATTGCGGGGGTCAGAAAGCCGCGGGCGCGCGCAAGCGTCGGGTCCGGCAGCCGCAGCCTCGGCAGGTAGAAGACCGGCACGTCCAGCACCCGCAGCTGCGCGCCGTCGAAATAAAGCTGCCGCGCCTCGGTGTCGTGGATCACCTGCCGAGCGCGGATCTGCCAGAGCGGTCCGCGCCCCCGCGCGCAGACCTGGCAGGATGTGACCGAGGTATTGGTCAGCACCGTGTAGCGCCCGGCGACGCGATCGGCGCGCGCCGCCGCGAGCTGAAGCTGTCGGTCGAGCACCACGCGCGCGCTGCGCAGGATGCCCTCGGTCAGGTCGCGGTCGAGTGCTGCGCTGTCGGCCACCAGCACCGTGTCCGCGTCGCCCTCGGTCAGCCTCATCGGCCCCTCGATCTGCAGTCGCTCGGCGCCTGCGTCATAGATGACGCGCCGCGCGGTAAGACGCCGCTCGCCCTGCATCACTTCGATCGCGCCCTCGGCGACCAGCCGGTCGTCGCCTTCCAGCCAGATGCGGTCCGCGAGCAGGATGGCGGAAGGGTCGGGCGCTGCATTCTGCGCGGACGCCAGGGCCGGCGCGAAGACGAGCGCCAGAGCGAGCGCCGCGGCGCAGAGCGCCGCGCGCATCAGCCCTCCTCCCGGTGCAGGATCAGACCCATTGCCAGCAGAAGTGCCGCCACGGGCGGCGTCCAGCCGGCGACCCAGGGCGTGATCTGCCCGGTCTCGCCGAGGATCTGCGCGAAATTGCGGATGTAGTGCAGCCCGAAGCCCAGCAGCACGGCCGCCAGCACATAAGGGCCGGCGCGCCCGGCGCGCGGGTGGCGCATGGTGAATCCGGCGGCCACGATCACCAGCGAGACCAGGAAGAGCGGCCGCGCCAGTTCCATCTGCAGCCAGACGGCGTGGCGGCGCGCGGAAAAGCCTGCCTCCTCGAGCTGGCCGATGAAATCGGGCAGGCGCCAGACCGCCACCGCCGAGGGCTTGCCAAAGCTGTCGCGGATGCGCTCCTGCGTCAGCGAAGAGGACAGGGAAAGCCGCTCTGCCCGCTCTGCCCGCGCCTCGGGGTTGATGCCGGGGCCCAGCGGCCAGACCTTCACCTCGCTCAGGTCCCAGGCGCCGTCGCGCAGTTCGGCGCGGCGTGCATCGATGCGCCGTTCCGGCCCGCCGGAGGGCGCATATTCCACGAAGCTCACATCGTAGAGCACCGTTGCCTCGGGATTGGTGCGGGTGGCGCGAATCACCGTCTGGCCCCCGGCATCCCCCTGCCGCAGCCACAGCCCCTCGCGCCCGATCGACAGGACCGAGCCGCCGCCCTCGTAGCTTTCGCGCAGTTCGGCATAGCGCGTCGAGGTGGCGGCGACGAGCGGGTTGAGAACGGCCACCGCCAGCGCACCGATGAGTGCGGCCACCAGGACCGGCCCGATCAGCGCGGCCAGCCCAGAGCGCCCCGCCGCCCGGGTCACCACCAGTTCGGACGAGCGGGCAAGACCGAGAAAGAGCGCGATCGCGGCAAGGATGACGATGAGCGGCAGGAATTCGTAGAGCCCCGAGGGCAGGTTGAGCAGCGTGAGCCCGACGACCTGCCGGAAGGTGACGCCGCTGTCGGCGGCGCGCACCTGTTCGATGAGATCGAGAAGCGCCACGAAGAGCGTGACAGAGCCCCCGACCGCAAGGAACATCACGCCAAAGCGGCGCGCGAAGTAGAGATGCAGGGTCATGTTGCCGCCTCGGCGCCGGCGCTCCTGCGACGCCGGCCTTTCGGCCGTGCCGCATACCACAACAGCGCCCACGCAATCCCCAGGCCCAAGGCCACCGGCACATAGATCAGCGGCCAGGCGCGTGCCTGTGCCTGGATCACGCTGCCCAGCGCGCCCTCGACCATCTTGACCACGACCAGAAAGAGCACCGCCAGAACCATCTGCCGGCCCAGGCCCAGCCGGCTGAAACCGCCGGCGAGCAGGGTCGCTACCCCGATCAGCGCTGCCACGAGGCCGAGCATCGGCTCTTGCAGGCGAAGATGCCCCTCCTCCAGCACGCTTGGTATCGAATAGCCGGTGGTCTCCGCGACGGCACCGGGGGTTGTCAGGAGTTGCAGAGTGGACAGATGCGAGGGCCGCACCCGCATCGCTCCGGCGCCCTCGATCAGCCGGCTCACGTCATAGGAAAACTCGGCGAAATGGGTGACCGACAGGCGTTGGTCCGCCGCGTCGAGCGTTTGCGCCAACCCGTCCACCATGACGAGCCGCGTGGTATCGCCCTCGCGCAGGAGATAGGCGAGCTCGGCGGTATAAGTGACGCTGCGGGACGGGCGGCGACGATCGGACAGATAGACGTCCAGCAATTCGCCGTCGGCGGTGATCTCGCGTATGTAGAAGGTCACACCGCGCGCCGGATGCAGGAAGGCGCCGTCGCGCAGGAGACGCGCAGAGACCGAGGTTGCGATCTCGGACTCGCGGCGGTCGAGTTCCTCGCTTGCAGCGGGAAGCACGACATTGGTCAGGATCGCCATCATCCCTGCCACGATCAGCCCGAAGATCGCCACCGGGCGCGCGATGCGCCAGGGCGAGAAGCCGGTGGCCTGCATCACCGTCAGTTCGCTGTCGGCGGAGAGGCGGTTGACGACATAGACGCTTGCCGCGAAGGCCGCCATCGGCAGCACCATGTTGATGACCTTGGGCAGGGCGAGCAGGGTGAACTCCAGGAACACCATCGCCGAGTGGCCGTCGGCCAGAAGCTGGTCGAACAGGATCACGGCGCGGTTCACCCAGTAGACGCCCACCAGCACGAGCGAGAAGAAACCGAACAGCAACATCAGCTGCCCGATCAGATATCGGTCGAATCTTGCCAAGCGACCCCCCAGGTTGCACGGCGGTGCGGGCGGCAGACTATCGAAACGCGGCCGGGGGGCAAACTCCTATCTGGCCAATCACCCGGACGCGCTCTAGGACTCCGCCAACGCCGCAACGAAGCCCCAGGAGACGCCGATGACCCGACCCGCCGCCGTCCGTTTCGCCGCCCCCGACGCAGAGGCGCTCGCCACGCTCGAAGGCCGCATCGCGGTGCTTGCCGAACCGGGCGCACGGCTCGACCAGACGGCACGCCGGCTCAACCGGCTGACCAGGGGCGCGGTGGAACGGGCGGTCGCCTCCCCGGGCTTCGCCAAGCTCAAGCGGGGCGAGGCGATGACGCTGGCCTGGCCGGCCGGCGTGTCGGCCGAGGCGGTCGAGGTCGTGAACCTGCCGCCGCGCCCCACCGTGGCAGAGGCGCGCAAGGCCGGCGGCACGCTGGGCCGTGCCGCGAAGGGCGCGGCGCTCACCGTGATCGGCGCGAACCGGAGGCTGCTGCACGAACTGGCCTTCGGCGCCGCGCTGCGCGGCTATGCCTTCGATGCGCACAAGTCGACGCGCGGCGAGGACAATGGCGACAGCCCGGCCGCGATCACGCTGTGGTCGGCGAAACACGAGGAAGCCGAGGCCGCCTTTGCGCCCCGCGCGGCCGTGGCGGAGGGCGTGTTCTTCACCCGCGATCTGGTCAACGAACCCGCGAACATCCTGACCACCACCGAATTCGCCGACCGGCTCGTGGCGCTTTCCGATCTCGGCCTGAAGGTCGAGGTGCTGGAGGAAGACGCGCTGGAAAAGCTGGGCATGGGCAGCCTGCTCAGCGTGGGGCAGGGTTCTGCCTCGCCCTCCAAGGTCGTGGTGATGGAATGGTCCGGCGGCGACAGGGACGCGGCCCCGCTGGCGCTCTGCGGCAAGGGGGTGGTCTTCGACACCGGCGGCATTTCGCTCAAGCCCGCGCAGGGCATGGAGGAGATGACCATGGACATGGGCGGCGCCGGCGTGGTCGCGGGCGTCATGAAGGCGCTGGCGCTGCGCAAGGCGAAGGCCAATGTCGTGGGCCTTGTCGGGCTGGTCGAGAACATGCCGTCGGGCACCGCGACGCGCCCCGGCGACGTGGTGAAATCCATGAAGGGGGACACCATAGAGGTCATCAATACCGACGCCGAGGGCCGGCTCGTGCTGGCCGACGTGATGTGGTACGCGCAGGAACGGTTCAAGCCGGCGGGCATGATCGACCTTGCCACGCTGACGGGCGCCATGATCGTCGCGCTGGGCAACGAACGCGCGGGCCTCTTCTCGAACGACGACACGCTCTGCGGCGCGCTGGAAAAGGCCGCCGAGGCCGAGGGCGAGGGCGCCTGGCGGCTGCCCATGGGCGATGCTTACGACGAGCTTCTGAAGTCCGACATCGCGGACATCAAGAACGTGGGCGGCCGGGCCGCGGGCTCGATCACCGCGGCGCAGTTCCTGGGCCGCTTCGTCAAGGAAGACACGCCCTGGGTCCACATCGACATCGCCGGCGTCGCGCGGCAGTCCAAGGACCTGCCGCTCTCGCCCAAGGGCGCGACCGGCTGGGGCGTCATGGCGCTGGACCGGCTGGTGGCGGATCGTTTCGAGGGCTGATGGGCGCGGCCTATTTCTACCATCTCACGCGCCGCCCGCTCGAGGCGGCGCTGCCGCAGTTGCTGGAGGCGTCGCTTGCACGCGGCTGGCGCGTGGTGGTGCGGGGGCGCGACCCCGAGCGCATGGCCTGGCTCGACGAAAAGCTCTGGCTGGGGCCTGAGGACCAGTTCCTGCCACACGGGCTGGCAGGCGGCGAGCACGACGCGCGCCAGCCGGTGCTGCTGACCACCGAACGCGAGACGCCCAATTCTGCCGCCTGCCTGATGTCCGTGGACGGGGCAGAGGTGGCGCCCGAAGAGGTGCAGGCGCTGGAACGGGTCTGCGTGCTCTTCGACGGCAACGACGCGGCCGCGCTCGACCGGGCGCGCGGGCAATGGGCCGCGCTGACCGGCGCGGACTGCCGCGCGCAATACTGGTCCGAGGAATCGGGCCGTTGGGAAAAGAAGGCCGAACGCTGAAGTTCAGGGCGTGAGCAGGCGCACGCCCTCCATCTGCGCGATATGCGCCACGTCGGCCTCGTAGGCTTCGCTCATCTCCTCGACCATAGCGTCGGTCCAGCCGGGCATGTCCACCTCTTCCTCGACCATCTCCTCGATCTGGTACTTGTCGAGAAAGGCCGCCATCACCCGCATCTTGTAGGGCTCGGTCATCTCCGGGTGTTCGGCAAGATAGGCGCGGAAGCGCTGCATGCCCTCGACCGACATGATCTCGGACAGAAGATCGAAGGCGCCGGAAATCTTCGTGCCCTCCTCCAGCCCGGCCATGTCGCGCAGGATCGTGCCCCACAGGACCGGGCTGTCCTCGTAGCACCACAGCGTGACCGGGACGCCGGGCGCCGCCGCGCGCAGCCGACCGATCAGCGTGGACCAGTTGAAGTCTCGCGGCTCGAGGCCCTGGAGCATGTCGGCAGGCGAGGGGCCCTTCAGAGCGGCATAGACCGCCGGCAGGAAGGTCGCCGGGTCGCGGACGGCGAGATAGAGATGCAGCTCGTCCGCGTCGAAGAGACGCTGCATGTTGACCAGCCGCTCCTCGGCCTGCGGAAAGAGCACGCCGCCGGCAAAGGCCTGCTGCGGCGCCGCAAAGAACCGGTCGTTGGACAGGATCAGGCGCTCCACCTCGTCCTCCGGACGGTCCAGAAGCGCATCCAGCAGCACCTCGCGGGCGTCGGGCGCCGGCTCCGCGCGCCGCATCGAGACCAGCGTGTCGCGCAGGATCTGGCGGTAGCGCGAGGGGCCTGGCACCGCCACGCCGCGCCGAGACAGGATGTCCGCGTTGCGCAGGAGGGTCCTGACCAGCCGATCCTCGTCGGTGGCGAGCGTGCCCGCGTGAAGGATGATGCGCATGGCTGCTCCACTGTCTGCCTCGCGCAGGACTATAACGCTGCAGGATGGCGAAGGAAAATCGCCAATGTGTCGGCTTTGGGGCGATGCGGGCCGCTCCCGTGCCTGCACGGACGGCTGTACGATACAACCTTAACCCGGCGAATCGTGCGATAATCGCGCTTGACTTTAAGCCCTAACTCCTTTGCGATGGAACTGGCGAAATGGTTCAAAAGAAGAAGCCAGAGATACGCGACGGCATCCTCGAGGCGGCAGGCGCCCTTTTTCGAGAGAGGGGCTATGCGAATGCGACGATGTCGGCCATCGCGCGGCGGGCGAATACCTCGCCCGCGAACATCTATGTGTATTTCGGATCGAAGCTGGATATTCTTCTGGCGGTCTACGAGCCCTGGCTGCGCGACCGTATCGAGGGCCTTGAAGCGCGGGCTGAGGGCGTCACCGACCCCGAGGCGCGGATCAGGCTGGTGCTGCGCACGCTCTGGCGCGAGATCCCAGCAGACGACAACCACTTCGCGCGCAATCTGTCCCAGGCCCTCTCGACCGGGGCACGCGAGGCACGCGATGCCGCAACCCTGCGCCGCTGGTGCGAGGCGCGCGTCGGCGAAATCCTGAGCGATGCCTTGCCCGACGGCCGGCGCGACATCGTCTGCACCGAGGCCCTGGGGCATCTGGTGATTTCCATCTTCGACGGTGTCACGCTGAGCTGCGATGGCGGGGCTTCCGGGGAACGGCTCGAAGCGGTCGCGGAGCTTTTCGCGGTGCTGCTTCTGGGACAGGGGTCCGCCGTCGAGCGGGCCGCCGGAGACCCGCGCCCCTGAGTCCCTATCACATGAATCCGTATCACATGAATCCGTATCGCCTGAATGCGCAACACCTGGGTCTGCCGCCTCTGACGCTTTCCTGCACCCTCGGGCGACCGCTGCGCCGACTCGGGTGCAGCACGTCGGACGGACGGCGATGGACAGGGATCAGGCTCCGGCGATGCGCACCACCGGGCCTGCCGCCGCCTCGGCATCCTCGGGATCGTGGGTGACCATCAGCACCGGCAGGCCGCGGGCGCGCACCCGGTCGAAGACCAGCCGCCGCATCCTGTCGCGGCGGTCGCGGTCGAGGCTGGCGAAGGGCTCGTCGAGCAGGAGCGCGCGGGGCTCCGCCAGCAGCGTTCGCATCAGCGCGACCCGCAGCCGCTCGCCGCCCGACAGCGTGGCGGGGTCGCGCTGCGCCATGCCGGCAAGGCCCGCCTCGTCGAGCGCGGCCTCGACCGCGGCGCGGCGGGCGGCGCGGCCCCGCACGCGGCGCGACAGGCCGAAGGCCAGATTGTCTCCGACGGAAAGGTGCGGAAAGAGCAGATCGTCCTGAAACAGGATCCCGATGCCGCGCCGCTCCGGCGGCAGCGAAGTCACGTCGCGCCCGTCAAGGCGCACGCGGCCGGCAAGCGCGAAGGGCGGCCCGAGCGTTCCCATGACCGCCGCGAGCAGCGTGGACTTGCCCGCGCCCGAGGGCCCCATGACCGATGCGACCTCGCCCGGCCTCACGCCCAGGTCGAGCGCGAGCAGCGGCGCGCCGCCGCGCGTGATGCGCAGCCCCTCCAGCCGCAGCCCGTCAGTCATCGCGCATCCCCCTGCGGTCGCGCCACACGAGCCGCGGCAGCAGCACCGCCAGCGCGAAGGGCAGAAGCGCCGCGGCGGTTTGGGCCAGCGCGTGCACGGCGATGGCGCGGCGGTCGCCGCCCGCGGCCAGCGCCACGGCCTCGGTCGTGACTGTCGCCACCCGGCCGCCGCCCACCAGCAGCGTCGGCAGATACTGACCGACCGAGACGGCGAAGCCGACCGCGAAGGCGGTGAGCAGCGGCGCCAGCAGCATCGGCAGCCGCACACGCCAGAGCACGCCCTCGGCGCCCGCGCCGAGGCTCTTTGCCACCATGCCCAGCCGCCTGTCCCACGCCCGCCACGGATCGCCCAGGGAAAGAAAGACATATGGAAAGACGAAGACCAGATGCGCGGCCGTCACCGCCCAGAGCCCGCTCTGCGCGCCCGACCACAGGAGCGCGGCCTGCAAGCCGGGCAGAAAGGCCACCTGCGGCACGATGAGCGGCGCGTAGAGCAGCCAGAGGCCGCCGCGGCCGATCCTGAGCCCGTAACGCTCCTCGGCTTCGAGGCAGCCCAGCGCAAGGACCAGCGCGATCGCCGCCGAAAGGCCCGCGATGGCGGCGGTGGTCAGCAGCAGGTCTGCAAGCTCCGGCCCGTGCCGCGCCCAGCTGCGCAGCGTCAGCGCGTCGGGAAAGGCCTGCGGGAAGGACCAGAGCGCCGCGAACGACCAGAGCGCCTGCACCGCCAGACCCGCCAGAACGGCGCCGCCCGAAAGCGTGGCCAGCGACAGCGACAGCGCGCGCGGCCCGAGTCCCCGCGGCCCGCGCCGGCCCGAGCGCGCCCAGCCGCGGCCCAGTGCGGCCACGGCCAGTTCGCCCGCGCGCCAGACCGCGAGCGCCGTCGCAACGAGCCCCAGCTGCAGCACCGCGCCGGCCGCCGCCTGCAGCCGCAGCGCGAGATCCGGATCGCTCATCCAGCGAACGATCTGCACCGAAAGGCTGGGCGGCGTGTTGGGCCCGAGAATGACCGCCACGTCCACCACCGTCATCGAATAGGCCAGCACGACGTAGACCGGCAGCCGTATCAGCCGGTAGAGGCGGGGAAAGACCGTCCGGAACCACGCCGCCTCGCGCCCGTAGCCCAGGCCCGCCGCCACCGCCCGCGCGCGCCGCTCGTCGGTCTGGCCCAGCGCGGCGATCGACATCAGCAGCAGGAAGGGCACCTCCTTGGCCACCAGTCCGGCGATCAGCGCGAGCCCCAGCGGGTCCTGCACGATCAGCCAGTCGGGCGGGCGTTCCATGCCCGTGGCCCAGGGCGAGAGCGCGCGCATCGCCCAGCCCGACGGCGCGATCAGGAAGGCAAGGCCGAAGGCCGCCGCCGCATGAGGCACCGACAAAAGCGGCGCCAGCGCCCTGCGGATCGCGGCAAAGACGCGCGTGCCCGACCAGCTGGCCACGATCAGCATGGTCACTGCCAGCGACAGCACCGTCGCGGCAAGCCCCGTGGTCACCGACAGCCGGGCCGCCGCAGGCAGGCCGGGCCAGGCGCCCAGCGCGCGAAAGGCGTCGAGCCCGGGTTCGACGCGCCCCAGCGCGGGCATCACGCCGAAGGCCGGCAGCGCCGTGCCCAGCAGCCCCGCGCCGACCGGCAGGGTCAGCAGCGCCACCGTCATCAGCGGCACGGCCGGCAGCAGCCGGGGCCGGGGCAGGGGCGCGCGCGTCGGGCCGCGGGCGAGGGCGCCCGCCCGTCTCATCCTTGCACGCTCACTCGGCCACGCCGTAGCGGTCGATCCAGTCGCGCTCGATCATCTCCATCCAGGTGGGATGCGGCTCTGGCAGGGCGGGCCCGAGGTCGTCGGGCGAAAGGGTGGCGATGCCCAGTTCGATCCCCTCGAAACGCGCCCGCTCCTTCGTCGGCAGCTTCTCCATGTCAAGCACCGTGCCGTAGCCCAGGATGTCGGGATCGAGCGCCCGCGCCTGCGCCTCGGGCGAGAGCAGGAAGTTCGCTACCACCATCGCGCCGGCCTTGGCCGAGGCGTTGTAGGGGATGGCGACGAAGCTCGCGTTGCCGATGGTGCCGCCCTCGGGGACGAAGGTGCGCACCGTGTCGGGCAGCTGGAAATTCGCGATCGCGGCCGAGGCCTCGCCCGGGCTGAAGGAGATGGCGAGGTCGATCTCGTCGTCGGCGATCAGTTGCAACTGCCGCGGCCCGGACTGCGGATAGGCCCGGCCCTGTCGCCACAGATGCGGGGTCAGCGCCTCGACGTAGTCCCAGAGCGGCGCGGTGACGGCGGCGTAATCCGCCCGATCCGCAGGCGCCAGTAACACCTCGGGGTCCTCCACCACGCCGTAGAGCGCCTGTTTCAGGAAGGTGGCGCCCAAGAAATCGGGCGGCTGGGGATAGGTGAAGCGGCCCGGGTTGGCCTTTGCCCAGTCGAGGATCGCCTGCATCGAGGGCAAGGGGTCCATGTCGGCGGAATCGTACATGAAGACCACCTGCGCGGTGGCCCAGGGGCTCTCAAAGCCCTCGGTCGGCACGGTGAAGTCCACCGTGACGGGCTTGCCCTCGACATCGACGTATTGCCAGTTGGGCAGGTCTTCGGCGAAGGGGCCGAAGAGCAGGCCGTTCTCCTTCATCGCGGCAAAGTTCTCGCCGTTGATCCAGATGAGGTCGATGGCCCCGCCGCTGTCCTGCCCGGCGGTCTTTTCGGCCAGAACGCGGCTCACGGCGTCGGCCGCATCGGCGAGCTTCACGTGCTCGACCGTCACGCCATACTCCTCTGCCACGCGCTTGCTCACCCAGGCGATGAAATCGTTGGTGTTGGTCGCGCCGCCCCAGGCGTTCCAGTAGACGGTCTGGCCCCGCGCCTCATCCAGCACGACGTCCCAGTCGGCCGGCTCGGGCTCGGCGAGGGCAAGGCAGGGCAGCGCGACCAGCGCCGCGGCGAGCGTGCGTTTCATGGGACGTCCCTTGTCGAGGTTGCGGGAAAGACCTTGCGCGCCAGCAGAAGGCGCGCGCCGGCCGTGAGGAAGCACAGCGCACCGAAGACCCAGGCGAGCGGCACGAACCAGCCCGGCAGCAGGCAGATCAGCACGAAGAAGCCGATGGTCTCGGCCCCCTCCAGCAGCCCGCCGGTGAAATAGAGCGACTTCACCCCGCGCGCGTCGGTGCGCATCCGCGCCTTCTCGGCCAGCACGGCAAAGCCCAGGAAGGTGGCGCCGTTGAAATAGAAGCTGGCGAGGAGGAAGGCGCCGGCCGCGCCGTTGGCGCCCGGGTCGAGCCAGACGAAGCCCAGCGGGATCGCCGCGTAGAAGAGAAAGTCGCTGGTGATGTCGAGATAGCCGCCGAAGTCCGAGCGCCGGGTCGCCCGCGCGACGGCGCCGTCGAGCCCGTCGGCAAGCCGGCTGAGCAGGAGCGGCAGCAGCGCCCAGTCGGGGTGGCCCGTGGCGATCAGCGCCGCGGCCCCGAGCCCCAGCGCGAGCCCGCCCAGCGTCACCGCGTCCGCACCCAGCCCGGCGCGCGCGAGATGCCGGCCCAGCCGGTCCAGCGGCGGGTCGATCAGCGGGCGAAGGCGGGCGTCGAACATGGGCCGAGAGTATGCCCGCGCCCCGCATGCCGCGAGTCGATTCTGCGTGATCCGGGCGCCGGGCAAGGGCCTTGGAAGGCCCTTGCAAGCGGTTTCGAAACCGCTTGCAAGGCGCTTGTCAAGCGCCTTGGCTCAGGCGACGTGTTCCAGCTTCATCTCGGGCTTCACGCCCAGTGCGAAGCAGACATCGCGCGTCAGTTCGGGCTTGTTGAGCGTGTAGAAATGCAGCTTGTCGACCCCGCCCTCGATCAGCTGCGTGCAGAGCTCGGTGCACACGGCGGTGGCCAGCAGGTCGGAGCGCCCGTCGCGCTCGGCCCTGTCGAAGGCCCGGTCGAGCCAGTCGGGGATCACCGCGCCGCACATCTTCGCGAAGCGCTTGATGCCGGCCCAGTTCTCGATCGGCATGATGCCGGGCACGATCGGCGCATCGATCCCGGCCTTCGCGCAGCGGTCGCGGAAGCGGAAGAAGGTGTCCGCCTCGAAGAAGAACTGCGTGATCGCCTCGTCGGCGCCCGCGTCGATCTTGCGCTTGAGCCAGTCGACGTCGGAAGTCTCGTGGCGCGCATCGGGGTGGGGATCCGGGTAGGCCCCCACGCGGATGGTGAACTTGCCCGTCCCGGCCAGCGCCTCGACCAGTTCGGCCGAATTGGCGAAGCCCTCGGGGTGCGGCGTGAAGCTACCCTCGCCCTTGGGCGGATCGCCGCGCAGCGCGACGATCTCGGTCACGCCCGCCCTGGCGAAGCCTTCGGCGATCTCCAGCGTCTCGGCCTTCGACGCGTTCACGCAGGTCAGATGCGCGGCCACGTTGAGGCCCGAATGCTTGTGCAACGTGCCCACCGCGTCGCGGGTCAGCTCGCGCGTCGTGCCGCCGGCGCCATAGGTGACAGAGACGAAGCGCGGCTCCAGCGGCGCCAGCACCTGCACCGTGTCCCACAGCCGGAACGAGGCCTCCAGCGTCTTGGGCGGGAAGAATTCGAAGGAAACGGCGGGCGCGTCGGTCATGGGGACCCCCTTTATGCGGCAAACCCTTGTCGCACGGACCCGTCCGTGAAACAAACTCATATCCTTCATCACGAAGATGAGCGTCATATGAAGATGCACCTCGAATTCCGCCACCTGCGCTCGATCAAGGCGATCCACGACGAGGGCGGCCTCGCCCGCGCGGCTGATCGGCTCAACATCACGCAGTCCGCGCTCAGCCACCAGATCAAGGGGCTGGAGGATCAGGTCGGCGTGGAGCTTTTCGTGCGCCGGTCGAAGCCCCTGCGCCTGTCGGCCGCCGGCCAGCGCCTGTTGCGGCTGGCCGACAAGGTGCTGCCGGAAATCGACGCGGTACAGGCCGAGTTCGCGGGGCTGCGCGCGGGCCGCACCGGCCGGCTGCACATCGCCATCGAGTGTCACGCCTGTTTCGAATGGCTCTTTCCCGTGCTCGAGGCCTTCCGCAAGTCCTGGCCCGACGTGGATGTGGATATCCGCCCCGGCCTCGCCTTCGACGCGCTCCCTGCCTTGCAGAAGGAGGAGGTGGATCTGGTGGTCTCTTCGGACCCCGAGGACCTGCCCGGCGTCACCTTCACGCCGCTCTTCGACTACGCGCCCGTCTTCGTCGCCTCCGCGCAGCATCCGCTGGCGCAAAAGCGCTTCGTCGAGGCGCAGGATTTCCGCGGCGAGACGCTGATCACCTACCCCGTGGAACGCGCGCGCCTCGACGTGTTCAGCCAGCTGCTCACGCCCGCCAAGGTCGAGCCGGCGGCGATCCGCCCGGTCGAACTGACCGCGGTCATCCTGCTGCTGGTGGCCTCGAACCGTGGTGTCGCGGTGCTGCCGGACTGGGTGGTCAGAGAGGTGAAATACTCGTCCGACTATGTCACCCGTCCGCTGACCGCGGCCGGTCTGACGCGCAGGCTCTACGCCGCGACGCGCAGCGAGGACAGGGTCAAGCCCTACATGGCCGACCTGATCGGACTTGCCCGCGACGAGGCCGCGCGGATGCAGGCGGCCTGAGTCCCATTGGCGATGTCACAGGGGTTTGAGGTCCGCCGCCATGGTACGCCCGTCGCGCCCCTCGCGCAGTTCGTAGGACACGCGCTGATTGTCGGCAAGACCGGTCAGCCCCGAGCGCTCGACAGCCGATATGTGCACGAACACATCCTTTCCTCCGTCCTCGGGCGCGATGAAGCCGTAGCCCTTGGCGGTATTGAACCATTTCACGGTGCCGTTCGGCATTGTCCCGTGTCTCCCTTCGTTGCACAGTCCCCGCCCGTCGTGACGGGCAGGATGCGGTCGCCGACCTCAGGGCCGGCTCGTGTCAGGGCGAGGCTGGCGACTGAAGCGCAGGGGGCCGCCGCAACAGGATTGCACGGCGATTGTAAAATGCAAGCGAAACAACAGCTGCGGAGGCAAGCTGCGGGCGATCCGCCTGCTCTGCACCGCGCGACTGCGAGGGAAACGGCATGATCATCTACGGACTGACCACCTGCGACACCTGCCGCAAGGCGTCGAAGGCGCTGGAGGACATCACCTTCGTCGATGTCCGCGCCGAGGGATTCCCGGAAGGCGTGCTTGAACGGGCGGCCGAGACCTTCGGCGCCGATCTGGTGAACCGCCGTTCGGCCACCTGGCGCAACCTGTCGGAAGAAGAGCGCGCGCTGCCGGTGGTCGACCTGATCCGCCGCCACCCGGCGGTGATGAAGCGCCCGCTGATCCAGACCGGAGCGGGGCTGCATCTGGGCTGGAGTCCGCAGGTGCGCGAGGCGCTGGGCGTCTGATCCCGCGCGGTCCCGGCGGCGGAGGCGCGCCTGTCTCGTCCGGGATGCGACCGGAAAGGCAGGTGATCGCGCAGCGCGGCTGTCAGCCTCGACCTCGTCGCAGGGCTCGCGGGCACGAGGATGGGCCTCGCCGGCCACGGCTGGACCCGGCGCACCCTGCGGCACAGGCAGGCGACGCGGTTCTCTGCCCTGCCCGACCCTCCGCGTCGCTGCGGGTCGCGGCGGTGATCGCGCCGCAGCCGGCGATCGCGGGCGGCCTGGCGCGGCATGCGTGTGCTCGTCTCGGCCGTGAGCATGTGGCCCGCCTTCGGCTTGGACGTCTTCACCATGTCCCCGATCGCCTTTGCGCGGGCCGCGGACCTTCTGGCGCCGGTGGCCGGCCGGACGAGCCTAAGGCGCATTCCCGGGCGGGTCTCTACGCCCCAGCCGCACCGCCAGCACCCGGTCGAGCGAAAGCGGCCCGGCGCCCTTCGCCACCAGCGTGACCAGCACGAAGACCCACAAGAGGCGCTGGTCCAGGATCGCACCGTCCGGCAGCCGGTCGAACCAGGCCCCAAGCGTCTCGACGTGCGCGATCCCGCCGTGGCCGTAAAGGTCCGTCAGACTCTGGATCACGACGAAGCCGATCATCCCCAGCGCGGCAAGGCGGGTCACAAGCCCCAGCACGATCAGCAGGGGCAGAACAAACTCCGCCGCCGTGCCCGCCACCACGACGGCCCGGTGCCAGAGGCCCAGCTGGCCGGGATCGTAGCCCGCCGCCTCCATCGCGCGGGGGAAGATCTGTGCATAGGCCCCCATCGCCGGCTGGAAGAGGCCGAAGAGGCCGGGGCCCAGCTTGGTCGCAGCCGCATGCCAGAAGTAGACCAGCAGCACCGCGGCAAAGGTGAAGCGCGCAAGGCTCGGCAGAAGGACCTCGTCGCTGGCCAGCGTGCGGACCGCCCAGCGGGGCAGGGCGCGGGCGGGCGCGGGGGGCGCGGTGTCTGCGGTCATCGGGAAACCTCCTCTTCGGGGGGCAGGAGCCCGGCAATCGCGCCACCGCCAAGCAGCGCGGCCAGCACCGGGCCAAGATCGAACTGGGCGTCTGCGCCAAGGCCCGCCTCCTGCGCCGCGGCCAGCGTCCGCCCCGCCGCAAGCGCGGCCACTGCGGCTGCGCCGCCGGGCGGCAGCACCTGTGTCACCGGGTCGAAACCGGGGCGCGTCACCAGCACCTCTTCGCCGCCCGCCGCCGGACGCGGCCCGTGCCCCAGCGCATGCGCGTGCAGTGCCGATACCGGCCAGCGCGACACGACGAGCCTGACAGTCGGCGCAAGCCGCAGCCGGGTCCTGGCCAGCGCCTCGGCTGGCAGGGCGCCTAGCGCGTGGGGGTCCAAGGGCGCCGCATCCGCGGCGTGATAGGCCGCGCGCAGCGCCATCTCCAGACGCGCAAGGTCCGCGGCCCAGCCGAACCGCGCAAGCGGTGCGAAGACATCCAGGAACGCCGGCAGCTCTGTCCCGTAGAAGGCGAGCCGCGGATCGCGCGGCGGATGCGCGCGCAGGAACTGCAGCGCCAGCGCCCCGAACCGCGCGGCCCCAAGCAGCGCGCGCAGGGCCGGAAACCCGGTCTCCAGCGCCTCGATCAGGCCGGCGGCCACGTTGTTGCGATAGACGTCGAAGCGCGCCCCGGCCGCCCGGCCCGCCCCGTCACGCAGGCCCGCAGGTGCCGGTCGGGCCGGGTCCAGCAGCGCCGCGCGAAAGGCGTCCTGGCTCATCCCACCGCCTCCAGCGCGGCGGCCGCGCGCGCGGCCTCGGCGCGCAGCACGGGCCAGTCCGGCACATCCGTGTCCCATTCGATCAGCACAGGCCGCGGCCCGGTGCGCGCCAGCACATCGCCCAGAAGTGCCCAGACCGGATCGGCCACCGGCGCCCCGTGGTCGTCGATCAGCAGCGGCGCGCCATGCCCGTCGGCCTCCTCCGCATGGCCGCCCAGGTGGATCTCGCCCACCGCCTCCAGCGGGAAGGCATCCAGATAGCCGCGCGGCCGAAACCCGAGGTTCACCGCCGAGACGAAGACATTGTTGACATCCAGCAGCAGCCCGCAGCCCGTGCGCGCCACCAGCCGCGCAAGAAAGTCTGTCTCCGCCATCTCGTCCTCCGCGAAGGCAAGGTAGCTCGACGGGTTCTCCAGCAGCATCTGCCGCCCCAGCGCCTGCTGCACCTGGTCGACATGCGCGGCCACCCGGTCGAGCGTCGCGCGCGTCCATGGCAGCGGCAGGAGGTCGTTGAGAAAGGCCCCGTCATGGGTGGACCAGGCCAGGTGCTCGGAAAACCGCGCCGCCCTCACCCGGTCGCACAGCGCGGCCACGCGGTCCAGATGGGCGGCGTCGAGCGGCGCCTCGCCCCCGATGGACAGGCCCACACCATGCACCGAGACGGGAAAGCGCGCGGCCAGAGCGGCAAGCTGCGCCTGCGGCCGCCCGCCCGAACCCATGTAGTTCTCGGCGTGAATTTCGATCCATCCGACCGGGCCTGGATCCTCCGTCAGCGCCTCGAAATGCCGCGCCTTGTAGCCCACGCCGGGCGCCGCCGGCAGCTCGTCGACCTTCGCGTCGAACATCGCTTTGGTCCTTCCTCTTGCCAGAAATACCCCCGCCGGAGGCACCGCCGCCGGAGGCGGCTTACCGAAGGTGTCGCGCCGCAGGCGCGCCCTCTGGAAATTTGCCGCAGGCGCGC
>NZ_JBKHAQ010000111.1:0-9114 GCF_046542825.1 Rhodosalinus sp.
CACGCCTTCGGCGGCCCCTATCCCAACCCCTCGGTCACGGGCGCGGCGGTGGCGGCGGTGACGAAGAATATCGGCGTGCGCGCGGGCAGCGTCGTCGCGCCGCTGCACCACACCGCGCGCATCGCCGAGGAATGGGCGGTGATCGACAACCTGACCAACGGGCGCGCGGGCCTGGCCATCGCGTCGGGCTGGCAGCCCGACGACTTCGTGCTGCGCCCCGAGAACACGCCGCCCGGCAACAAGCCCGCCATGGCAGAGGCGATCCGCGACCTGCGCCGCCTCTGGGCGGGCGAGGCGGTGGCCTTTCCGCGTCAGGACGGCACGACGCACGCCGTCGTCACGCAGCCGCGCCCGGTGTCGCAGGAACTGCCGATCTGGGTCACCACCGCCGGCAACCCCGAAACCTGGAAGGACGCGGGGCGCATGGGCGCCCATGTGCTCACGCATCTTCTGGGCCAGAGCATCGCGGAGGTGGGCGAGAAGATCGCGCTTTACCGCGACGCGCTGACGGAGGCGGGCCACGATCCGGACACGCGCACCGTCACGCTGATGCTGCACACCTACTTGGGCCACGACCGCGACGCGGTCCGCGAGGTCGCGCGCGAGCCAATGAAGGATTACCTGCGCTCCGCCGCCGGGCTGATCAGGAACTATGCCTGGGCCTTTCCGGCCTTCAAGAAGCCCAGGGGCGTCGAGACGCCCATGCAGCTCGACCTCGGCACGCTGACGGACGAGGAACTGGACGCGATCCTCGACTTCGCCTTCCAGCGGTATTTCGAGGACTCGGGCCTCTTCGGCACGGTCGAGGATGCGCTGGCGCGGGTGGAGGAACTGCGCGCCATTGGCGTGGGAGAGATCGCCTGCCTGATCGACTACGGCATCCCCGTGGAGCAGGTGCTGGAGGGGCTCGGTCCGCTGTCGGAGGTGCTGCGCCGCGCGAACGAAGGCGCGCAGGACCACTCCATCGCGGCGCAGATCGCCCGGCACGGGGTCACGCATCTGCAATGCACGCCCTCGATGGCGCGGATGATCGCGATGAACGAGGAGTCGGCCACGGCGCTTGCCCAGGTCCGGCACCTGATGATCGGGGGAGAGGCGCTGCCCGGCGCGCTGGTGCGCGAGCTGGCCGGGCTGACGGGCGCCGCGATCACCAACATGTATGGCCCGACCGAGACCACCATCTGGTCGGCGACCGAACCCGCCACGCCGCACGAGGGCGTGGTCAACATCGGCCGGCCCATCGCCAACACCGCGCTCTACGTGCTCGACGAGGCGCGGCGCCCGGTGCCCGTGGGCGTCGCCGGGGAACTCTGGATCGGCGGCGCGGGCGTGACGCGGGGCTACTGGGGCCGCGACGAACTGACCGCCGAGCGTTTCCGCCCCGATCCCTTCCGCGGCGCGGGACGCATGTATCGCACCGGCGATCTGGTGCGCCGGCGCGCGGACGGCAAGCTCGACTTCCTCGGCCGCGCCGACCACCAGGTGAAGATCCGCGGCTACCGGATCGAGTTGGGAGAGATCGAGGCCGCGCTGGAGGCGATGCAGGGCGTGCGGCAGGCGGTCGTGCTCGCGCGGGAGGACACGCCGGGCGACCAGCGGCTGGTGGGCTACGTCACCCTGTCGGCGCCGGTGGAGGAAGAGGCGATGCGCGCGCACCTGGCCGCGCGCCTGCCCGCGCACATGGTGCCGGGCCGGGTGGTGACGCTGGAGGCCTTCCCGCTGACACCCAACCGCAAGGTGGACCGAAAGGCGCTGCCGGTGCCTGCACCGCGCCGCGTTGCGGCTACGGACGCGCCCGCCGGCCCGGCCGCCGCCGTCGAAGCTCCTGCGCCGACGGCGCAGCGGACAGCCGGCGGCCCGGCACTGGCGGCAGGCGAGGCCGTGGACCGCGTGGGCGCGATCTGGTCGCGCGTGCTGGGCGTGCCCAAGCCCGGGCCGCGCGACAACTTCTTCGACCTCGGGGGCCATTCGCTGCTGGCCGTGCAGGTGCACCGCGACCTCCGCGCGGAGCTTGGCGTTGCGGGCCTTGCCATCACCGACATCTTCCGCTTCCCGACGCTGGGCGCGCTGGCCGCAAGGGTCGAGGAGCTGGCGGGCGGGAAGCTCGCCGCCCCCGCCGCCCCATCGCCCGCCGCGGCGCAGTCCGCGCCGGCGCCCACGAACGAGCCCCACGCGCAGCGCGCCCGCGCGATGGAGCGGCGCCGCGCGATGCGCGCCCGCAGGCGGGCATGATCGCCACCGCCGACCGCCTCGGGGCGCTGGAACGGCTTGCCCGGCAATTCGCCCCCGAAGGCGCCGGAGTCGTCAGCTTTCGCCCCGATGGTGACGCCCGGGCCTACGCGGCGGAGGCGGAGGCCGTCGCCCGTGCCGTCCCCGCCCGACGCCGGGAGTTCGCAGCCGGGCGCACAGCCGCGCGGTCCGCGCTTGCGCAACTGGGCATCCCGCCCGCGCCGATCCCCGTGGGCGAGGGCCGCGCACCGGTCTGGCCTGACGGTATCGCGGGCAGCATCGCGCATTGCGCGCTCGGCGGCATCGTGATCGTGGCGCGCAAGGGCGCCGTCTCGGCGCTGGGCGTGGATCTCGAACGCGACGCGGCGCTTGCGCCCGATCTCTGGCCCGGCGTGCTGACCGAAGAGGAAATCAGCGATCTCGCGGGCTTGCCCGAGGACGATCGGGGCCGCGGTGCGCTCGACCGGTTCGTGGTCAAGGAGACGCTCTTCAAGGCGCAGTATCCGCTGACCGGCCGGATGCTGGACTTCGACGTGGTCACGGTGCAGTTTCCACAGCCCGGCCGGTTCCTGGCGCGCGTTGACGTGCCCTTTGGTCCTTTCGCCGCGGGCGATCGGCTTCGGGGAGGTCTGGGTCGCGCGACAGGCATGGTCCTTGCCGTCGCGGTCCTTTCGGACGACGTCATCCTGCAGCGTGGTTCATGTTGACGCGCGCCCCGGCGGAAACGCAGTGTTTCCGCCGGAATTGAAACGAATTCATGGCCTTTTCGTGGCAGGCACGGTAGATGCAGGCGCGGTGGGGCCGCTGGAAGCCGCGACTGACGGTGTCGCGTCCCGGAGGTTGTCATGACTGGTCTCGCCCCTCTGGATATGGTGCTGAGCGTGATCCGCAGGCGGTTCTGGCTGCTCGTGATCATCATCGTCAGCGGCTGTATCGCCTCCGTCTGGTTCGCCCTCAACCAGCCGCGTGCCTACGAAGCGGTCGCGGCCATGCAGGTCCGTGGCCCGCTGGTCGAGGAAGCCGACGGAGGCGCGTCACGCACCGCCGTGGCCGACCAGCTCGAACTGATCGAGCGCCGGCTGCTGGCGCGCGACAACCTGGTCGCCCTGATCGAGACATACGATCTGTTCGACGACGTTCCCGGCGCGACCATGCTGGAAAGGATCGGGCTGGTCCGGGCCGCCGTCGGGCTGGAGGAGATGCAGACCGACGTGCCGTCTTTCGGACCCAATGCCCGCGTGGCCGCGGGGATGATCATCACGGTGCGGCTTGGCGATCCGGAACTCGCCGCAGCGGTCGCCAACGATCTGCTGGGCACGATCGTCGCTGCCGGTCGCCGCGGCCTGATCGAACAGGCGCGCACGGCAGAGACCTTCTTCGTCGAGGAAGAGGGGCGCGTGGCCTCCGAAATCGCCGAACTCGAGGCGGAAATCTCCGCGTTCAAGCAGGAAAACGCCGCCGCGCTGCCGGAGAACCTGGCCGCGTTGCGCACGCAGCTGTCCAGCCTGCGCGAGGCGGAGCTGGACGTGGAACGGGAGCTTATCGCGCTCGAGACCGACAGCGAGCGCCAGCGCGCCGAAGTCGTGGACCGGCAACGCGATCTTCTGCAGAACCAGCAGCGCCTTCTGTCCGAACGAATCGCCGAACTCGAGACCACGCTGGCGCGCGCGCCGCAGGTCGAACAGGCATACGCCGCGCTCTCGCGTGAGCTTGCCCAGGTCCAGGAGCGATACGAGATCGTCACCCGCCGGCGGGCCGAGGCAGAGATGACGCGCATCCTGGAGGACCGGCAGAACGCGGAGACCTTCGAGGTGCTGGAAACGGCGATTCCGCCGGACTACCCTGTCTCGCGCAGCCGCCGCGCGCTGGCGATGGCGGGCGGAATCGCGAGCGTCATGGTCGCGGGTATCGTCGTGGCCCTGCTCGAGTTCCTGAATCCCGCGATCCGGACCGCCGCGCAACTCGAAAAGGCGCTGCAGATCAGCCCGGTCGTGACGATTCCGACCGTGCGCACGCGATGGGAAGTGCGGCGCCGATGGATCGCGGGAACGCTGGGGCTCGTCCTGATCGCGCTTGGCATACCCGCGCTGTTGCGCATGGCATCGTCGCACATACCCGCGCTGCGCCCCCTGGCAGAGCGCCTGCCGGCTCTGGCTCAGGGCTGAGGCACGTGCCTCAGTAGCTGTAGTCGCGGATGCTGGGCCCCTCGGCGCGGTTCAGCACCACGCCCAGCAGCGGCGTGTGATCGGCAAGCCGGCGGGACACCTCGGTCACCTCCTCGGGCTTCGTGATGCCACCGCCCACGACCAGCAGCACGCCGTCATACTGCCCGTGAAAGGCCAGCACGTCGTCGTGATAGAGCGCCGGCGGCAGATCATAGAGCACGACATCCGGTCGCAGCAGCGCGTCGAGCCGGCGGAGGGCCGCGGTCGCCTCGGGCGTCTGCAGAAGCTCCGCCGCATCGCGCTCGACCCGGTCGTTGAGCCCGAAGGCCAGCGACGGGCCGATGCCAAGCGCGTTCTGTGCAAAGCGCCGGATGTGCAGGTCCGGGCGGGTCCTGCCGCGCAGCAGGTCGCCGATCGGCCCGGGGTCCGGCACGCCCAGAAGCTTCGCCAGCGAGGGATTGCGCAGATCCATGTCCATCAGCAGCGTCCGCCGCGTATAGGCCCGCGACAGGCTCAGCGCGAGATTGGCCGCGACGAAGCTCTTGCCGCAGTTCTTGGTCGGAGAGGTGATCGCCACCCTCCGCCAGCCGTTGTCGGCCAGCGCCTGCATCAGGCGCGTGCGCAGCACGTCGAAGGCGGCGTGCGAGGGATCCTCGCGCCGCGCGCTGATCATGCGATGCCGGTCGAGATGA
This sequence comes from Rhodosalinus sp., assembly GCF_046542825.1. Taxonomy (GTDB): domain Bacteria; phylum Pseudomonadota; class Alphaproteobacteria; order Rhodobacterales; family Rhodobacteraceae; genus Rhodosalinus. Next base: position 5,087 of record NZ_JBKHAQ010000111.1, read on the forward strand.
GCGGGATCCAGCGGCACCTGCTTCAGCGCATCCCAGGCGGCAGCGACGGAGGCGACCGGCGACAAGACCTCGGGTGCCGTGTGATCGGCATCCTGTCGCGGGTGCGGCGGTGCGATTTCAGCGGCGTCGGACGAAGCCACCGCCGGGCTCGCTGGCGCGGCGTCGAAATCCGGCGCCCCTGCGCGCGGCACGGCGGGTGCCGCGGGAGTCAGATCGGGGAACGGGTGCTCCCGGCCGGCCGGCGCCGGGGCGTCCGTCTCCGCGACGCTTTGCGGAACATTGTCTTCCGGGTCGGCGGCGGCCTGCGCGTCCGTTTGCGGCGCGGGGACACGCGCCTCGGGCCACTGCAGCGGGGCGTGTTGCGGCAGCTCCTCGCGGCGCGCGTCGGTGGCCTTCGCGGCGGGCGGGCGAGAGGTGTAGACGGGGGCGGCGCGGTCCGCGGCCTGCCCGCGTGTCGCCTTGCCCGTACGCATCCCGCGGCGTGGCAGCCCCGTCTGGCTGCGCGCGGCGATATCGGACAGAGAGCGGTTCTGCGTGTTCATCCGACCCGTTCCTCCGTCGCCCGTGTTGTCACCATGCTCGTTCACGGCACGCTCCGCACTCCGGGCGCGCGAACTCTTGTCGTCGCGGCCCCGTCCGGTCCTTCGGACCGTTTCCTGCTCTGCCTCAGTACACCCCGAAAATCTGTCGGAAATGCGCCCCTTCTGGCGTCATTTCGCGATATGGAAACAATAGATGCTGCGCGGGTACGGTCCAGGCCGCTACCGCGGCCGTCACTTGTATTCGATCAGCTCCGCGTCCTGCCCCGCCCGCGCCCTGCGATAATACGTCAGCATGCCCCAAAAACCGGGGAGCTTGGACAGGACCAGCAGTCCCGCATGCGCCGCCGCCTCCTTCGGCGGCTGGCCCGCGCGCATCAGGCCGTGCGCCGTGCGCAGATAGGACAGCAGGAAGAAGCCCGCCGCCAGCGCCACGAGCGGCCACAGGCCGGCCAGCGCCCCCCCGGCCAGCAGGGCCAGCGCGGCCATGTTCATCCAGACCCGCCGCCGCTCGGCGGCGAGGTGCCCCGGATGCCGCCGCCCCATTTCGGCGAAGGCGTGGCCGGCGCGCACCATGCGCCGCCACCATTCGGAGAACCGCGTCATCGCGATGTCGTGCCGGGTCATGTCGCGCGGGAGCCGCAGGAGCTTCCAGCCCGCAGCGCCGAGGCGCAGACAGAAATCCTCGTCCTCTCCGGCGATCAGCCCGGGGTCGAAACCGCCGATCTGGCGGAAGGCATCCGCACGCACCATCACGTCCCCCCCACAGACGGTGATCGGTCCCGCGGGACGATGCCATTCCACGTCGGCGAGCGCGTTGTAGATGCTGGCATCGCGGTGAATTTCCGATCTCCACCCGGTCACAAGGCCAAGGTCGGGATCGGCGTCGAGGGCGGCTTGCCCGGCCTCGAGCCAGCCCGGCACCAGCGCGCAATCGCCGTCGATGAACTGCACGATCTCGGGAGCATCGCCGACTTCGAGCTGCGCAAAGCCCGCATTGCGCGCCCGTGCGGCGGTGAACGGGCGCGAGGTGTCGAGTTCGACCACCTCTGCGCCGGCGGCGCGGGCCGCAGCCACGCTGCCATCGGTCGAGCCGGAATCGACGTAGACGACACGCGCCTCCACGCCCTCGAGCGCGGCGAGCGCGCGGACCAGCCGCGCGCCTTCGTTCCGACCGACGAGGACGATGCCAAGGGTCACGGCGCGTCCCCCGCGAAAAGGCACGCCAGCTTCGCGGGCTCGTGCGCGAGGTTGAACTCCGCCTCCACCGCGGCGCGGCCGGCCTCGGCCAGCCGTTGCCGAAGGGGGGCATCGTCGAGCAGCCGCCCCAGCGCCCCGGCCAGCGCACCCGCCTCGCCCGGCGGAACGATCAGCCCCGTCTCGCCGTCGCGCACAAGCTCCGGGATGCCGGCGATCCGTGTCGTCACGACCGCGCACCGCGCCGCCAGCGCCTCCATCAGCACCACCGGCAGCCCCTCGGCGAAAGAGGGCAGCACGAAGATGTCGGCGCCGGCCAGCGCCTCGGCCACGCCCCGCTCGTCGCGGTAGCCCGCGAAGGTCACGCGATCGGACAGCCCGGCCCGCACTGCGTGCGCTTGCAGCGCCGCACGGTCCGGGCCGTCCCCGATCAGGGCAAGGCGTGCGCCGGGGTGGCTGACGGCAAGCTCCGCCATCGCGTCGAGCAGAATGGGCACGCCCTTGGCCGCGGACAGACGGCCGACAAAGAGCAGCGAGCACCCGTCCCGCCCGCCGGCGGCATAGCGGTCCGGGTCCACGGCGCAATGCACGATATGCAGCTTCGGCCATGCCTCGGGCGCCGAGAACAGCATCGCCTGCGACCGGCAGAAGGCGCTGATGCAGGCGACGAAGCGCGCCTCCGCGATCTTGACGTCGAGCCGCCAGCGATGCGCCTCGAAGAACACGTCCGGCCCGTGCAGTGTGAAGCTGAAGGGAAGGCCGGCCATCCGCGCCGCCAGCATCGCGACCGTGCAACTCGAACTGCCGAAGTGGTCGTGCAGATGCACCGCGCCGGTGCGTTGCAGGTGCCGGGCCAGCACTGCGGCTTCCAGGAAATAGAAGAGCTGCCAGAGGCCGGCCTTCAACCCGTCGCTGCGCGCCCGCCAGGCGAGCGCGGCGGCCCCGGCCCAGCGCCCCGGGCTGCGGGCCAGGACTCGGGCATGCGCCGCCAGCAGATGCAGCGGGTTCTTGGCCGCCTCCAGCACGCCGAAGGTGCGCGCCGCCTCGGCCTGTTGCGCCGCGCCGACCACCTCGGACGGCGGCGGGCGGCGGATCGTGCAGGTCACGATGTCGAGACCCAGGGCGCGCAGGGCCGCCACCTCGCGCTGGATGAAGGTGTGCGAGACCTTGGGGTAACCGCCGGTGACATAGGCGACCGGCCCCGCCGGGCGCGACACGCCCGGCGTCGCCGTTTCCATCTCGGTCGATGTCTGATCGCGCATCCGCGCCCCGCGCCCACGCCGTTCCCGGTTCTGTCTGTCATGCCCCGCGAAATTGTCAATTTCGCAGCAGTCCCCTGGCAGGGCGGCGGCAGCGGGGCAAGGGATCGGTCAGGGCCGGGCAAGGCGCGGCGGGCGTCGCCCCTTCCATCTCGGTCGACGTCTGGCGCATCCGCGCCCACGCCGTTTCCGGTCCCGTCCGTCATGCCGCGCGAAATTGTCAATTTCGCAGCAGTCCCTTGGCAGGGCGGCGGCAGCGGGGCAAGGATCGGTCAGGGCCGGACAAGGCGGAGGAACGGGTGGACTTCATCGGGGCCGGTGGCTGGACGGTGCGGGTGAACATGCCAGATCGCGGCGCGGCACTTTCGGCCGTGCGCGATCGGCTGCGCGCGGGCCGGGGCTTTGCGCTCGCCACGATCAACCTCGACCATCTGGTGAAGCTGCGCGGGGATGCCGTCTTTGCACAGGCCTACGCGGCGCAGGACATCGTGGTGGCCGACGGCAACCCGGTGGTGTGGCTGTCGCATCTGGCGCGGCGGCCCGTGGCGCTTGTGCCCGGGTCGGACTTGGTGATCCCGCTGGCTCGGGTCGCTGCGGAAGAGGGCGCGCCCGTCGCGCTGGTGGGCGCGACGGCACCGGCGCTCGCCGCCGCCGGCGCGGCGTTGAAGCGCGCGGCGCCGGGGCTGGAAATTGCCGCCGAGATCGCGCCGCCGATGGGCTTCGACCCCGACAGCCCCGCCGCTGACGCGCTGCTTGCGGAGGTGCGCGAGAGCGGCGCGCGGCTGGCCTTTCTCGCGCTTGGCGCACCGAAGCAGGAGCGGCTGGCGGCACGGGGGCGCCGTCTGGCGCCGCAGGTCGGCTTCGCCAGCATCGGCGCGGGCCTCGACTTTCTCGCCGGAACGCAGCGGCGCGCCCCCCGCTGGATGCAGGCCGTGGCGATGGAATGGCTCTGGCGGATGCTGTCGAGCCCCGCACGCCTTGGCCCCCGCTACGCGCGCTGCGCCGCGATCCTGCCCGGGGAAGCGGCCCGTGC
>NZ_JBKHAQ010000017.1:0-37519 GCF_046542825.1 Rhodosalinus sp.
GCAGCTGCAGGCCGAAATCGGACATCTTGCCCTTGCGGCGCTGGCCGTGCTGGCCCGGCCCGTATTCGCGGCGGTTCACGGGGCTCTTGGGACGACCCCAGATGTTCTCGCCCATGCGGCGGTCGATCTTGTACTTGGCAGTGGTGCGTTTGGTCACCGTCTGATCTCCTTCGCTGTCGCGGCCGCGCGGGGCACCCTGACGGGCACGCCCCCGGCGGCCATGGAAGGGCGTTGTCCTCTGCCCGGTGCCCGGCAGTCCGGGCACCGGGCCGACAGGCATCCCCTTGCGGGGGCCGCCAACACCAATGAAGCGCGCCGTATACACGGCCCGCGCGGGGTGTCAACCGCGGCCGGCTTAACCGCGCATTAGGCCGGGCGCGGCAGGATTGCACGCGCCACCGAGGGAGATGCCGATGCCCCCCCATGATCCCGCGGCCGAGCCCGCAAGCCCGCTGGAGATCGCCGTCGCCGCGCGCGACAGCGCAACGCTCCGGATGGTCGAGGAGGCGGTGCGCCACAGACAGGTGCTGCTGGCCTATCAACCCGTCGTCGTCGCGGCGGAGCCGTCGCGCACCGCCTTCTGGGAGGGACTCGCGCGCGTGCTGGACGAAACCGGGCGAATCATCCCCGCCCGCGATTTCATCCACGCGATCGAGGAGACGGAGACCGGCCGCCTGATCGACTGCCTTGCGCTGGAAAAGGGGCTGCGCGCGCTCGCGCGCGCACCGGACCTGCGGCTCGCCGTGAACATGTCCGCGCGTTCGATCGGCTACCGGCGCTGGCGCGCGACGCTCGACCGGGCGCTGGCGCGCGACGCCACGCTGGGCGAGCGGCTGATCCTGGAGATCACCGAAAGCTCGGCGATGCTGATGCCCGAGGTCGTGGCAAGCTTCATGACCGACCTGCAGCGCCGCGGCATCGCCTTCGCGCTGGACAACTTCGGCGCCGGCTACACCGCGCTGCGGCACCTCAAGAGCTTCAGCTTCGACGTGCTCAAGATCGACGCGCAATTCGTGCGCGGCATCGATGACGATGCCGACAACCAGGTGCTGACCCGTGCCATCGTCGAGATCGCGCGACAGTTCGACATGCTGACCGTCGCGCAGCAGGTGGAACGCGCCGCCGAGGCGGAGCAGCTGCGCAGGCTGGAGGTCGACTGCCTGCAGGGACATCATTTTGCGGCGGCCACCACGCGGCCGCCCTGGTCAGAGACGCGACGCGCCGCCGGATGAAGCCCGGCGCAAGGCGCTTGGAAGCGCCTTGCAAGCGGCTTCGAAGCCGCTTGCCGCCGCCCGGACCGCCCGGTGCCGCCCGTCACTGCCGCGAGGCCGCGCTTCCCGCGGCCCGCCGGCGCCGCGGCCCGGCAACCGGCCGCGGCCGGGCAGTCCGCACCTATCTGCCGCCGGCCTCGGCGCCGCGCGCCCAAGGCGCTCCCAAGCGCCTTGCCGACGCCAATGCCGCCGGTCACGCGTTGCCGCGCGGACGGCGATGCTCTATGCATCTGAGCGACAGCGGCGCCCGACCCGCGACCGCGCCTGCAGCCTGGAGGATCAGCATGACCAACGTCGTAATCGCCTCGGCCGCCCGGACCCCGGTGGGCAGCTTCAACGGCTCCTTCGCGAGCCTGCCGGCCCAAGAGCTCGGCAAGACCGTGCTCGAGGCGCTCGTCGCGCGCGCGGGCATCGAGAAGGCCGAGGTCAGCGAGACGATCCTGGGCCAGGTGCTGACCGCCGCGCAGGGCATGAACCCCGCCCGCCAGGCGCATGTGAACGCCGGCCTTCCCATCGAATCCGCCGCCTGGAGCATCAATCAGGTCTGCGGCTCGGGCCTGCGCGCGGTGGCGCTTGGCGCGCAGCACATCCAGCTGGGCGACGCCGCCATCGTCTGCGCCGGCGGACAGGAGAACATGAGCCTCGCGCCCCATGCCGCGCACCTGCGCGCCGGTCACAAGATGGGCGATGTCACCTACATCGACACGATGATCCGCGACGGCCTCTGGGACGCCTTCAACGGCTACCACATGGGCCAGACCGCCGAGAACGTCGCCGAGAAATGGCAGATCAGCCGCGAGCAGCAGGACGAGTTCGCACTCGCCAGCCAGAACAAGGCCGAGGCCGCGCAGAAGGCCGGCCGCTTCCAGGACGAGATCGTGCCGGTCACCGTCAGGCACCGCAAGGGCGAGACGGTCGTGGAGGCGGACGAATACATCCGCCACGGCGCCACCATCGAGAACATGCAGAAACTGCGCCCGGCCTTTGCCAAGGACGGCAGCGTGACCGCCGCCAATGCCTCGGGCATCAACGACGGCGCGGCCGGCGTGCTGCTGATGACGGCCGAAGAGGCCGAGCGCCGCGGCATAGAGCCTCTGGCGCGCATCGTCTCCTACGCCACGGCGGGACTCGATCCCTCGATCATGGGCATGGGGCCGGTGAACGCCAGCCGCAAGGCGCTGGAAAAGGCGGGATGGAAGCCCGAGGATCTCGACCTCGTCGAGGCGAACGAGGCCTTCGCGGCGCAGGCCTGCGCGGTCAACAAGGACATGGGCTGGAACCCCGAGATCGTGAACGTGAACGGCGGCGCCATCGCCATCGGCCACCCCATCGGCGCTTCCGGTGCGCGCGTGCTCAACACGCTTCTCTTCGAGCTCAAGCGCCGCGGCGCGAAGCGCGGGCTTGCCACGCTCTGCATCGGCGGCGGCATGGGCGTCGCCATGTGCGTGGAGCGCGGCTGAGGCGCGCAGGGCAAGGACACCGAAGGGGCGCTGCGGCGCCCCTTTTTCTTGACCCTTGGCGCAAACGGAATTCCTCGCGCAATAATGTTGCGCGCACCGCCCACAAAGGCTACGCAATCTTTCAACGTGGATTTTCAGACAGGAGGAACGACATGGCCAGAGTTGCACTCGTCACCGGAGGCAGCCGCGGGATCGGCGAAGCGATCTCGAAGCGGCTGAAGGCCGACGGATACGAGGTGGCCGCGACCTATGCCGGCAACGACGAGAAGGCGAAGGCCTTCACCGACGAGACCGGCATCAAGACCTACAAGTGGAACGTGGCGGACTACGACGCGTCGAAAGAGGGGCTCGCGAAGGTCGAGGCAGAGCTTGGCCCCATCGACGTGGTCGTCGCCAACGCCGGCATCACCCGCGATGCGCCCTTCCACAAGATGACGCCGGAGCAGTGGAAAGAGGTGGTGGATACCAACCTGACGGGCGTCTTCAACACCATACACCCGGTCTGGCCGGGGATGCGCGAGCGCAAGTTCGGCCGCGTGGTGGTGATCTCCTCCATCAACGGGCAGAAGGGCCAGTTCGGCCAGACCAACTATGCCGCGACAAAGGCGGGCGATCTGGGCATCATCAAGAGCCTCGCGCAGGAAGGCGCGCGCTTCGGCATCACGGCGAACGCCGTCTGCCCCGGCTACATCGCCACCGAGATGGTGATGGCGGTGCCCGAGAAGGTGCGCGAGGCGATCATCGGCCAGATCCCGGTGGGCCGGCTGGGCGAACCTGAAGAAATCGCGCGCTGCGTGGCCTTCCTCGTCTCCGATGACGCAAGCTTCATCACCGGCTCCACCATCAGCGCGAACGGCGGCCAGTTCTTCGTCTGATCGCTCTTACTTGACATCGCCCTCCCGTGACGTCGGACGGGCCGTCCTGCACCAGGGACGGCCCGTGCCTCCACCGGGGGCCGCGCGGGCCGGTCGAGCGATCTACTGGCTGAGGCGCTCGATCTCTTCCTTCAGTTTCAACTTCTGCTTCTTCAGTTCGGCAATCCGCTGATCCGTCGTGCCGGGGGACCGCTGCGCCGCCTCCACCTCTTCCGAGAGAACCTTGTGCCGTCTCTTCAACTCCGCGACATGCGCTTCGATGCTCATGACGTCCTCCTGTGGTGGTGTGTCATCATTCCATCACATTCGGCAGCCCCTGTCACGCCATCCGCGCAGGATTTGCTTAGGGCTCATGCGGGAAAGTCCAGCGCGGCACCCTCGCGCAGCACGGCATGAACGGCCGGGGTATAGTGTTCGCGATCGCCCGGGTGCTGCGCGCCTTCGTGCAGCACCAGCCCGGCGTGCAGCCGGAAGGGCGCGCGCCCGCCGGCGCGGCCGCGCAAAAGGACCAGCCGCGCCTCGCGACCGGCCCGCGGCAGGAGCGGCAGAAGCTCCAGCGCGCCCACGGTGGCCGGCAGCGCGCGCAGGATGTCGGGAACCCGCTCGGCCCGGTGGATCAGCGTCAATACGCCGCGCGGCGCGAGCCGCCTGGCGGCCTGGGTGAGCCAGACGTCGAGCGGTGCCCCCTCGCCCAGCCCGGTCTCGCGCGACGGATCGGCAGCAGGAACGGAGGCGTTCCGCTCGAACCAGGGCGGGTTCAACAGGACGTGATCGAAGCGGCGCGCGCGCAGCGCCGCGGGCATCCGCGCGACGTCGCCCTCGACCACATCGAGCGTCACGCCGTTGCGGGCCGCGTTCTCCCGCGCGAGCCTGGCCAGCGCGGGCTGAATCTCCAGCGCGGCAAGGTCGAGCCCGGGAACCCGCAGCCCCAGCGCCAGAGAGGCCACGCCGACCCCACAGCCCAGTTCCAGCCCGCTCTGCCCCGTCCGCGCCGGCACGGCCGCCGCCATCAGCAGGGGATCGAGCCCCGCGCGGTAGCCGCGCGCGGGCTGCGTCACGACAAGCCGGCCACCAAGGAACGCGTCCTCGGTGGTCTGCATCAGTCCTCGCCCGGCAGCGGGATCTCGGCCTCGCGCAGGATCGCGGCGGCGCGAAAATGGTCGGAGGTCCGCACCATCAGCCGGCGCGGCAATATGCCGATGGAGCCCTCGAGAACGCTCATGTTTACGTCGAACTCGAACACCTCTATATCCTCCGACCCAAGGAGCGCCTGCACATAGGCGATCAGCGCGATGTCGTTGGTCCGCAGAAGCTCTTTCATGGGGGGCAGTTAGGCCGAGGGGGCCCGCGCTGTCGAGTCCCGACACGGGGGAGTGATGAGCCTGGACCAAGCCGCGCGAAAGCCGCAGGACCGCCTTTCGGCGCTGCTGGCGGACGACATGGAGCGGGTCAACGCGCTGATCCGCATGCGCATGACCTCGCGGCATGCGCCGCGCATCCCCGAAGTCACCGCGCATCTGGTCGAGGCGGGCGGGAAGCGCCTGCGCCCGATGCTGACGCTCGCCGCGGCCCGCATGTTCGGCTACGAAGGCGAGGACCACCTCCTTCTGGCCGCGACGGTCGAATTCATCCATACCGCCACCCTGCTCCACGACGACGTCGTGGACGAAAGCCGCCAGCGCCGGGGCCGCCCCACGGCGAACCTGCTCTGGGACAACAAGTCCAGCGTGCTGGTTGGCGATTATCTCTTTGCCCGGTCCTTCCAGCTGATGGTCGAGACCGGCTCGCTCCGCGTGCTCGACATCCTGTCGAACGCCGCGGCGACGATCGCGGAAGGCGAGGTGCTTCAGCTGACCGCCGCACAGAATCTGGCGACCACCGAAGACATCTACCTGCAGGTGGTCCGCGGCAAGACGGCGGCGCTGTTTTCCGCCGCCACCGAGTCGGGCTCGCTGATCGCGGGCGCCGATGGGAAAGCGCAGCGCGCGATGTTCGACTACGGCGATGCGCTGGGCATCGCCTTCCAGATGGCCGACGACCTGCTCGACTGGCATGGAGAGGCGGGCGCCACTGGCAAGAACGTCGGCGACGACTTCCGCGAGCGCAAGCTGACCATGCCGGTGATCAAGGCGGTGGCCGCGGCCGACGACGACGAGCGCGCCTTCTGGGTCCGCACGATCGAGCGCGGCGACCAGCGCGAGGGCGACCTCGAGCATGCGCTGGCCCTGATGGAGCGGCACGGCACGCTGGAGGCCACGCGCGCCGAGGCGCGCGGCTGGTCCGACCGTGCGCGCCGCGCCCTGGACGGGATGCCCGAACACGAATTGCGCGATGTGCTGGACGCGCTCGCGCTTTACGTCGTCTCGCGGGTGTCCTGACCGCGCAACGGCAGGGCAGATGACCGCCGCAGGAGTGTCGGGCGTGGTTGCCGCCACCCGGCGAATCCCGCACAGTCGCCGACGAACAGGGGGCCAAGGACACCGTGCTCATGCTCGCCGCCGCCAGGCGCGGCCTGACAATCGCAACGATCCTCGTGGTCGGCCTGGCGACCGCGGGGGCGTTCGCGGCGGAGGTCGATCTCGAGATCCCCGGCGCCGGCGACGACCTGCGCGGCAAGGTCAGGCGCGCGTTGCTCAGCCACGAACTGATCCAGACCGACGAGCCCACGGCGCAGGACCTGCTGGCTGCCGCGCAGGCCGACTATCGGCGCATTCTCACCGTCCTCTATGACGAGGGATATTTCGGCGCGACGGTCTCGATCCTCGTCGATGGCCGCGAGGCGGCGCAGTTGTCGCCGGTGGCCGGGCCGGACACGGTCAATTCGATCGTCTATCGCGTCGCGCCGAACCGGCGCTTCACCTTCGGACAAGCCGCTATCGGGCCGCTCGCCCCCGGCACGGCGCCGCCGGACGGCTTCCGCGCCGGGGCCATCGCCCGCACCCAGCGCATCCAGCGCGCGATCGACACCTCGGTCACCGACTGGCGCGAGATCGGCTTCGCCAAGGCGCGAATCGCGCGCGATTCGGTGGTGGCGGACCACGCGGCGCGGGAACTCGACGTGGCCATCGCCGTCGACCCCGGCCCGCGGCTGCGCTTCGGACGCCTGCTGGTCACCGGCAACGAAGCGGTGCGGACCGAACGCATCCGCGCCATCGCGGGCCTGCCGTCGGGCCGCATCTTTCACCCCGAAGAGGTGGAGCGCGCCACCCGGCGCCTGCGCCGGACCGAGACGTTTGCGGCGGTTGCCCTGCGCGAGGCGGAGACGCCGAACCGGAACGACACGCTGGATATCGCGGCCACCGTGCAGGAGGCGCCGCCGCGCCGCATCGGCTTCGGCGCGGAGCTGAGCTCGGTCGAGGGCGCGACGCTCTCGGCCTACTGGCTGCATCGCAACCTTCTGGGAGGGGCCGAGCGGTTCCGGATCGAGGGCGAGCTGTCCGGCATCGACGGCGGCGCCGAGGGCATCGACTATCGCCTGCGCGCGGAATTCCGGCGCCCCGGCACGCCGGTGCCGGACAGCAACCTTCTGATGCATTTTGAACTGGAACGCCTCGAAGAACCGCAGTTCAGCAGCGATTCGGCCGAGTTCGTCGTGGGCCTGGACCGGATCTTGACCGACCGGCTCGAGGTCTACGGCGGCGCGGGCTTCCGCTATGCCGACGTGCGCACCGCCTTCGGACGGGCAAGCTATACGCATTTCATCCTGCCACTCAGCGCGGAACACGATCGCCGCGACGACGAACTGAATGCAACCAGCGGCTATTACCTCGCCGGAACGGCGCTCCCCTTCGCGGCGCTGGGCGGCGGGACATCGGGGCTGCGCCTGAGTACCGACATGCGGGCCTACCGCGCCTTCGGTGCAGACGACCGCGTCGTGCTGGCGGGGCGGCTGCAACTGGGCTCCGTGCTGGGCCCCGATCTGCGCGAGGCGCTGCCGCAGGATCTGTTCTTTTCCGGCGGCGGAGGCACGGTGCGCGGACAGGATTACCAGTCGCTGGGTATCTCCGTGCCCTCGAGCAGCGACCTGTCGGGCGGGCGATCCTTCGTCGGCGTCTCGGCCGAGCTGCGCACGCGGGTCACGGACAACATCAGCGTCGTCGGGTTCTACGACCACGGGACCATCGGGCGCGATGCCTTCCCGGACGCCGACAGCCCCAGCCATGCGGGCGCGGGACTGGGACTGCGCTACGACACCGGGCTGGGTCCGCTGCGGCTCGACATCGCGACGCCGGCCTCGGGCGACGACGCGGGCGAGGAACTTTTCTTCTACATCGGGATCGGGCAGGCCTTCTGATGCGCGCGCTGAACGCCATTCTTCTCTGCGCCCTGACGCTGATCGCGCTTGCCCTTCCGCAGGATCTTCGCGCTCAGGACGACGATCCGGGGCGCCTGACCCGGCTGTTGCAGGAGTCGCTTTCCGGCGCGGGCCGCGACGTGCAGATCACGGGCTTCGAGGGCGCCCTGTCAAGCCGCGCCACGATCGAGCGAATGACCATCGCCGATGCGCAGGGCGTGTGGTTCACCGCCGAGGACATCGTGCTGGACTGGAACCGCGCGGCGCTTCTGCGCGGCCAGCTCACCGTGAACACCTTCGCCGCCGGCCGGATCGAGATGCCGCGCCTGCCGGAAGCGGAAGCAGCGGACGACGACATCGAGCTGCCCAGGCCCGAGGCGACCCCGTTCCAGGTGCCGGAGTTGCCGGTCTCGATCCAGATCGGCAGCATAGCGGCCGAAGAGGTCGTGCTGGGCGCCCCGGTGCTGGGAGAGGCGACGACCCTGACGCTCGAGGGCAGCGCGAGCCTGCAGCGCGGCGGCGGCGACGCGGCGGTGGATTTGCGCGCCGAGCGCACCGACGGCCAGCGCGGGGTGATCGCGCTCGACGCGACCTATGCCGCAGGGCCGGGCACCGCGGATGTCTCCTTCGTCTTCGACGAGGGCGCGGACGGCATCGTGGCCTCGCGCCTCGGCATCCCCGGCGCGCCGCCGCTGGTGCTGGCGGCGGAGGGCTCCGGCGCGGTCGAGTCGCTCGACATCGACATCCGCCTGGCAAGCGACGGAGAAGAGCGGCTGACCGGCGGCATCACGCTGCGCGGCCCGGAGACTGCAGAGACGGAACCGGGCGCCTGGCAGGCCGCGCTCGATCTCTCGGGCGATCTGACCGCGCTCTTCGCCCCCGAACTGCGCGGCTTCTTCGGCGATGAGGTGCGGATCGCGGCGCTGGCGCGGCGCCTGCCGGAGGGGGATCTGGAACTGGCCGACCTGACGCTGAACGCGCGCTCCATCCAGCTGGACGGCCAGGCGACCCTTGGCCCCGACGGCTGGCCGAGGGCAGCCCGGATCGACGGACGTATCGAAGCGCCGGACGGCGGCCCCGTGATCCTGCCGGTAGGCGAGGGCGACACGCGGATCGCGAGCGCCGCGCTCGGCTTCGATTACGATATCGCCGAAGGCGACGCCTGGCAGGGCAGCCTCGACGTGGTCGAGTTCGACAGCCCGGGCTCCGGCGCGGATGACCTGCGGCTGCAGGGCAGCGGCACCCTGCAACCGCCGCAGAACGGCACGCCGGGCGAATTGCAGGCCGACCTGCGCATGGCGGCGGCGGGGCTGCGGCTGGACGACGCCGAAGTCGCGGCCGCGCTCGGGTCCGAACTGAGCGCCGCGGCACAGGTGGCCTATACCGGCGGCGGCCCGCTGCGCATCACGGATCTGGACCTCGACGGCGCGACCTACGGGCTGACCGGCGACGTGCGGCTCTCGGGCCTCTCGGCGGGCTTCGAAGCGGACCTCGACGCGGCACTCGCGGCGCAGGACATCTCGCGGTTCGGGCCGCTTGCGGGCCGTGACCTCGGCGGCGCCGCGAATGTCACGATCGACGGAACCGTGACGCCGCTGTCGGGCGCATTCGACCTGCGGATCGCCGGCACGGGCCTCGACCTTGCCATCGGCGAGCCGACGGTGGACCGCCTGATTGCCGGGCAGAGCACGCTCGACCTTGCCGCGCGGCGCGACGAGACGGGGCTCTCTCTGCAACGGCTGGCAATCGACACGCCGGGCATCGCCGCAGAGGCAGAGGGAGAGGCCGCCACCGCGGGCAGCCGCATCACCTATGGCGTGGAACTCAAGGACCTCAGCCTACTCTCGCCCGCGGGCGAAGGCGCGGGCCGCGCGCGGCTGTCGGGGCGCGCGGTGCTCGACGGGCCGACACTCGCATCGCTCGCCGTGCAAGGCACGCTGACCAGCCCGCCCGACGCGCAGGCGTTCATCCCGCTCGGCCGGCAAGGCACGCTCGCGCTGGAGGGCGCGCGGCTCGACCTGGGCTTCGACGAGGCGGACGGCACCTGGCGCGCCGAGGCCACCCTCAGCTCCCCCGACTGGAGCGGCGGCTATTCCGCGGGCGTGCTCCGGCTTGACGGGAGCGGGACACTCTCCTTCGCCGAGGGGGCCGCCCTGCCCGAGGCGGCCGCCGGCCAGCTTTCGCTGAGCGCGGCAGAGATCGATGCGCAGGATCCCGACATCGCCGCAGCCCTGGGCGAGAACCTGCGGCTTTCCACGCGCGTCGACTATGCCGAGACGCGGGGCCTGACGCTGTCGGACCTCTCGCTCGCCTCGCAGGGGGCATCGCTGGACGGCAGGGTCACGCTTGCGCCGCCGTTCGACGCGCCGCAGGCGCGCTTCGACCTGCGGCTGGACGCCCCGGACCTTGCGCGCTTCTCCGGCCTTGCCGGGCGGCGCCTGCAGGGCGGCGCGACGCTGACCGCCTCCGGCACCGCCGCCCCGGTTGCGGGAACCTTCGACATCGCGGCCGACGGCAGGCTTCGGGGGACAAGCCTTGGCGATCCGGCACTCGACGGACTCCTGGGCGGCAGCACCACGCTGTCCGTCGAGGCCCGGCGCAACGCCGAGGGGCGCCTGACCGTGCCGCGGCTCAGGATCGACAATCCGAACCTGACCGCCCGGGCATCGGGCGACGACAATGCGGTGGACTACAGCCTGCGGCTGGCAGACGTCGGCACGCTGGCGCCGGATTTCTCCGGTCCCGCCACGCTGGAGGGCACGGCGCAAGCCGTGTCGAACGGTTGGCGCGTGGCGGCCGACGCCACCGGTCCCGGCGGCACCGCCGCGCGAATCGAGGGGCTGGTCGCGAACGACTTCCGCCTCGACCTCTCGCTTCGGGGCAACGCACCGCTGGGCCTTGCCAACGTGGCGCTCACCCCGCGGCGGATCGAAGGCACCGCGCGCTTCGACCTGCGCGTTGCCGGCCCCCCGCAGTTATCGTCCGTCTCCGGACAGATCACCACGCAGGGCGCGCGTCTGACGGCACCGACGCTGCGCCTGACCTTCGAGGCGATCGACGGCAGCGTCACCCTCGACCGCGGGCGCGCCACGCTCGACGTCACCACGCGATCCGGGGATGGCGGCAGGATCTCGGCCAGCGGTTCGCTCGCGCTGTCGGCGCCCTTTCAGGGTGACATCGGCATGCGCATCGTCGGCGTGGTGCTGCGCGACCCGCAACTCTACGAGACGTCGGTCAACGGGACGATCTCGGTCAGCGGGCCGCTCGCCGGCGGTGCCCTGATCACCGGCGATCTCTCGCTTCCGCGCGCCGAGATCCGGGTGCCCTCCAGCACGGTCTCGACGCTGGGCGCCCTGCCCGATGTCCGCCACGTCGCGCCGCCGCCCGCGGTGCGCCGCACGCTGAGCTACGCCGGTCTCACAGCCGAGGGCACGCCCGCGGGTCAGAACGGCGGCGGCGGCCCCCCCGCGCGGCCCTACCCGCTCGACATCACGATCAGCGCCCCCTCGCAGATCTTCGTGCGCGGCCGCGGGCTCGACGCGGAACTGGGCGGCACCCTCAGGATCACCGGCACGACGGCAAACCCGATCCCGCAGGGCGGCTTCGAACTGGTCCGCGGGCGGCTCGACCTGCTGGGCCAGCGCTTCCAGCTCAGCGAGGGGGTCGTGCGGATCGAGGGCGATTTCAACCCTTACCTGCGGCTCGTCGTCACGACGGAGCGCGACGAGGTGCAGGTGTCGATCATCGTCGAGGGGCAGGCAAACGATCCGCAGGTGAGCTTCGCCTCCTCCCCGCCGCTGCCCGAGGACGAGGTGCTGGCGCAGCTCCTCTTCGAGCGCAGCATCGAAGACCTCTCCGCGCTGCAGCTCGTCCAACTCGCAAACGGCGTCGCCACGCTGACCGGCCGCGGCAACGGCGCGCTTGCCGGGCTGCGCACCGGCCTCGGCCTGGACGACCTCGACATCACGCAGGGCGAGGACGGCGGCGCGGCGCTGCGGGTCGGCAAGTATCTCTCCGAAAACGTCTATACCGACGTGACGGTGGAGTCCGGCGGCCGGTCGGAGGTCAATCTCAACCTCGATCTGACACGCAGCGTCACGGTGCGGGGCGGCGTGTCGAACGAGGGCGATTCGAGCCTCGGCGTCTTCTTCGAGCGCGATTACTGAGCGCGGCGAATTTTCGTTCGAAAATTCGCCGCGCGGTGGCGCGACGGGAGAAAATCTTTCGATCGAAAGATTTTCGGCTCAACCGCCGCGCACCGTGTCGATCATCCGCTGCACGTTGTCGGGGTCCGCATCCGGTGTGATCCCGTGGCCGAGGTTGAAGATATGCGGCCCGCCAGAAAAGGCGCGCACGATGCGCCGCGTCTCCTCGACCAGCGCCTGGCCCCCCGTGACCATGTGCGACGCGGCGAGGTTGCCCTGCACGCAGCCGTCCTTTTGCACATGCTCCGCCGCCCATTCGGGCGTGACCCCGTCGTCGAGCGCCACGCAATCGACGCCCGTGGCCTGTGCGAAACCCTCGTAGCGTTCCCCCGCGCCACGCGGAAAGCCGATCACCGGCAGCCCCGGATGCCGCGCTTTCAGCGCCGCGGTGATCCGGCGGCAGGGCTCCAGCGCGTAGCGGTCGAAATCCGCCCCCCTGAGCGAGCCTGCCCAGCTGTCGAAGATCTTGACCACCTCGGCGCCCGCCTCGACCTGGCGCGAGAGGTATTCGACGGTGCCCTCCTCAAGCCGCGCGATCAGCCTGTCGAAAAGCGCCGGGTTCTCGTCCTTGAGCTTGTGCGCCGGCCCCTGGTCCGGCGTGCCGCGCCCGGCCACCATGTAGGTCGCCACCGTCCAGGGCGCACCGGCAAAGCCGATGAGCGTGGTCTCTGCCGGCAGATCGCGCGACAGGATGCGCACCGTCTCGTAGACCGGGTTCAGCGTCTCGTGCACGGCCTCCGCGGGCTTGAGTGCCTCGAACTCGGCCTCGGTCGTCAGCGTCGACAGCCGCGGCCCCTCGCCGGTGACGAACCACAGCTCCGCGCCCAGCGCCTGCGGCAGCAGCAGGATGTCGGCGAAGAGGATCGCGGCGTCGAAGCCGTAGCGGCGGATCGGCTGCAGCGTGACCTCGGCCGCCAGTTCCGGATTGTAACAGAGCGACAGGAAATCGCCGGCCTGCGCCCGCGTCGCGCGGTATTCGGGCAGATAGCGCCCGGCCTGCCGCATCATCCAGATCGGCGGCACCGCCTGGCTCTCGCCCGCCAGTGCCCTCAGGATCGTCTTCGTCTCGGCCATCTCCGCCCCTTCCAGAACCGCCTGCGCAAGGGGTCGCCGCCCCCGCGGGCGGTGTCAAGCCGGCAGGCGCTTGTCAGGCGCGCCTGACAGCCTTAGACCGGGGCCATGAGCATCGCCCTTCCCTCCCCCGACGCGCCGCTACGGATCGGCACCCGCGGCTCGCCGCTGGCCCTTGCACAGGCCCACGAGACGCGCGACCGCCTTGCCGCGGCCTTCGACCTGCCCGTTTCGGCCTTCGAGGTGGTCAGGATCAAGACCACCGGCGACGCAGTGCTGGACCGCCCTCTGAAGGAGATCGGCGGCAAGGGCCTCTTCACCCGCGAGATCGAGCAGGCGCTGATCGACGGCGCGATCGACATCGCCGTCCATTCGATGAAGGACATGCCGGTCGCGCAACCCGGGGGCCTGACGCTCGACACCTACCTGCCGCGGGAGGACATGCGCGACGCCTTCGTCAGCCACCGGCACGAGGCGCTGGCCGACCTGCCCAAGGGCACGGTGGTGGGCACCAGTTCCCTGCGCCGTCGCGCGCAGCTTCTCGTTCGCCGCCCGGACCTGACGGTGGTCGAGTTCCGCGGCAACGTGCAGACCCGGCTGAAGAAGCTCGAGGACCGGGTGGCCGACGCCACCTTCCTCGCCATGGCGGGCCTCAACCGGCTCGACATGGCGCATGTGGCGCGCGGGCCCATCGCGCCCGAGGACATGCTGCCGGCGGTGGCGCAGGGCGCCATCGGCATCGAGAGGCGCCAGCACGACACCCGCACGGCAGACATGCTCGCCGCCATCCATCACGCACCCACGGCGACCCTGCTCGCAGCCGAGCGCGCCTTCCTCGCCGAACTGGACGGCTCCTGCGAGACCCCGATCGCAGGCCTTGCGGAGGTCGATGGCGGCACGCTGCGCCTGCGCGGCGAAATCCTGCGCCCCGACGGCTCCGAATGCCTGTCCGACGACGCCAGCGCGCCCGTCGAGGACGGCCCGGAATTGGGCCGCGAGATGGCGCGCAGGCTGCTGGCCCGCGCCGGCCCCGGCTTCTTCGACTGGCGCGCCGCCTGACGGCTCCGGTGCCCGACCCGTCCGTCGGACGCGGGCCATCCCGTGCGGCGATTGCCTCGGCCCGCCGGCAGGAGGGGAAAACAGCCCCTTGCCCGTCCCTCAGTCAGGGATCACCTTGCCGGGATTCATCACCCCGTTGGGATCGAGCGCCGCCTTGATCGCCCGCATCGCCTTCAACGCGACCGGGTTCTTCCGCCGCCGCATCGAGGGCAGTTTGGCAAGCCCGATGCCGTGCTCGGCGGAAAAGCTGCCCCGCAAGTCCTGCACGATCCCTTCCACGGCCTCGACCAGGGCTTCCTTGAGCACCGGATCGTCGCGGGTCATCCGCACCGGATAATGCACGTTGCCGTCGCCCAGATGCGCCACCGGCAACACGGCCGCGCCCGGGTCGAGCGCTGCAACGGCGGCATCGGCGCGCGCAATGAACGTGCCGACCTTGTCGAGCGGAACGGCAAGATCGTTTACCGCGACCGCCCCCCCGGAAAGGGCAACCTCCGCGGCCATTTCGCGCCGCGCCCACATCTCGGCGCGCTGCGCTTCGCTCTGCGCCACGACGGCGTCCAGCACCGCGCCCTCCTCGAACAGCGCGCCCAGCACCTCCTCGAGATGGGCCTGCACCGGCACCACGCCATCGGACCCCGGCACCGCGTCGCGAGGCGCCGTCGCGCCCACCTCGATCAGCAGGTTGACTTCGTGGCTCTCGGCGAAGGGCGGCCGCACGGCCGGATCATGCGCCAGCAGCGCCTCCATGTAGGCGCGCGGCATGTACTCGCAGGCCTCCACCGCGCCGCCGGTCGCCGCCTGCAGCCGGTTGAGCAGCGCCAGCCCGTCATCCAGCGAGGCCACCGCCACCATCGCCGTCGCATGGGCGCGCGGACGCGGCACCAGCTTCAGAACCGCCGCCGTGATCACCCCCAGCGTCCCCTCCGCCCCGATCAGCAGGTCGCGCAGATCGTAGCCAGAGTTGTCCTTGTGCAGCTCGCTCATCAGGTCCACGATCTCGCCGGTGGGCAGCACCGCCTCCAGCCCCAGGCACAGGTCCCGCGTGTTGCCGTAGCGCAGCACGTTCGACCCGCCCGCATTGGTGGACAGCACCCCGCCGATCATCGCCGACCCTTTCGCGCCGAAGGTCAGCGGGAAGGCGAGGCCCTCCTGCCCCGCCGCCTCGTGCAGCCGCTCCAGCACCACGCCGGCCTCGACGATGGCGATGCGCGCGTTCCCCCGGATCTCGCGGATGCGGTTCATCCGCTCGACCGACAGCAGGATCGCCCCGTCGCCGGACGCCCCGCCATTGAGCCCCGTGTTGCCCGCCACGGGCACCACCGGCACGCGCGTCTCGTTGGCCAGCCGGAGGATGGCCGCCACCTCCTGCGCCGTCCCCGGCCGCACCACGCAGAGCGGCGCGCAGACATAGGCCCCGGTCCAGTCCCGCGCGTAGCCGGCCATGTCCTGCCCGGTCAGCACCTGCCCCGCCCCCACGATGTCCCCGAGCCGCCCGATCAGATCTGCCATGCGCGCCCCTTCATGTCCGCCGCACCCGTTCTCGCCCGGAGCCACGCGACGCGCAAGCCGCAGGCGCACCGAACTCCCGGTCCTTCCTCTTGCCCGAAATACCCCGGGGGAGTCGGCCGCAGGCCGACGGGGGCAGCGCCCCCAACCGCACGCAGTGCCAGAAGGCGTGCGCGCGGCACGCGCGCTCCGCCCCGCGGCCGCCGGGTCAGGCCACCAGTTTCTCCGCCCGCTTGAGATCGACGCTCACAAGCTGGCTCACCCCCTGTTCCACCATCGTCACCCCGAACAGCCGGTCCATCCGCGACATGGTCACCGCGTGGTGCGTGATGATCAGGAAGCGCGTGTCGGTCTGCCGGCGCATCTCGTCCAGCAGGTCGCAGAAGCGGGTGACATTCGCGTCGTCGAGCGGCGCGTCCACCTCGTCGAGCACGCAGATCGGCGCCGGGTTGGCAAGGAAGACGGCGAAGATCAGCGCCAGCGCCGTCAGCGTCTGCTCGCCGCCCGACAGCAGCGAGAGCGTCGAAAGCTTCTTGCCCGGCGGCTGGCACATGATCTCGAGCCCCGCCTCCAGCGGGTCGTCGGATTCGACCATCACGAGCTTCGCCTCGCCGCCGTTGAAGAGATGCGTGAAGAGCATCGAGAAATTGGCGTTCACCTGCTCGAAGGCGGTCAGCAGCCGTTCGCGCCCCTCGCGGTTGAGCGCGGCGATGCCCGCCCGCAGCTTCGCCACCGCCGCTTCCAGGTCCGCCTTTTCCCGAGCGAGCGTGTCGTGCTCGGCCTGCACCTCGCGGGCGTCCTCCTCGGCGCGCAGGTTGACCGCGCCCAGCGCGTCGCGCTGGCGCTTCAGGCGCGCGACCTCGGCCTCCAGCGCCTCTGCGGCAGCAAGCGAGCCGGGCTCTAGCGCCAGCCGCTTCAGCAGTTCCGCGGGCGTCGTCTCGTGCGCTTCCTCGATGCGCGCCTCGGCGTCCTCGGCGCCCGCTGCGGCGGCCTCTGCACGGGCGCCCGCGGCGGCCTCGGCGGCGCGAGCATCCGCCGCCGCGCGCTCTGCCTCGCGTTCGGCAGTGCCCGCAGCCCGGCTTGCAGCCTCTCCCGCGGACAGCGCGTCGGCGGCGGCGGTGCGACGGGCTTCCGCCTCCGCCACCCGCGCCCCCAACTCCGCGCGCTGAGCCCCGATCCGGTCAGGCGCATCGCGCGCCGCCTCGAGTTCCGCCTCTGCCGCCTGCTGCCGCTCGGCAAGCTCCGCCGCACGGGTGCTGGCCGTGGCCAGCCGCCGCTGCCAGCCGTCGAGCTCCCTTGCCACGGCGGCGGCACGGGCGGCGCGCGCCTCTCCCTCGCGGCGCAGGGCGTCGTGGGCGCCGCGGCGTGACATCATCTCGGCGCGGGCCGCCTCGACCGCGCGGCGCAGCGCCTCGACCTCGGCGCGCCCCTCGGCGGGATCGTCCAGCGCGGCGAGCGCGGCCTCCGCCTCGGCCAGCCGGACGCGCGCCGCCTCGGCCTCTTCCTCGTGGCGCACGGCAGCTAGGCGCAGGCTTTCCAGCCGGCCGGCATCGAGGTTGCGCTCGGCCTCTGCCTTGCTGAGCGCGCGCGCCGCTTCGGCCTGGCGCGCATCGGCCCTGCGCCGCGCCTCGCGCGCGGCGGCGTCGGCCTGCGTCAGCTCCTTCAGCCGTGCGGCCAGGGCCTGATGCGCATCGCGTGCTCCCTCTACCCGCGCGGTGGCGCGCGCCATCTCCTGCTTCAGCACCTCGAGGCGGTTGAGCTGTTCCAGCCGCAGCGCCGCGGCGGTGGGTGCATCGCCCGACCAGGCGGTGAAGCCGTCCCAGCGCCAGAGATCCCCCTCGCGGCTGACCAGCCGCTGGCCGGGCCGCAAGAGCGGCTGCAGCCGCGCGCCTTCTCCCGCGTCCACCAGCCCGATCTGGCCCATCCGGCGGGCCAGCACCTCGGGGACCGAGACATGCCGGCTGAGCGGGGTCACACCCTTGGGCAGCGGCTGCTCGTCTTTGTAGGCCGGCAGGGCGAGCCAGCCGGAGGGGCCGTCCGGCTCGACTTCGGGCGCGCGGAGGTCGTCTGCAAGCGCCGCGCCCAGCGCCTTTTCAAAGCCCTGCTCGACCTGCAGCCGGTCGATCACGGCGCCACCCTCGGTCGTGTCGCGCGCAACCACGCGGGCCAGCGCGGTATGCTCTGCCTCGAGCGCGCTGGCCTCCCCCTCGGCGGCGGAGCGTTCGGCGCGCGCCTCTGCCTCGCGCGCCTGTGCCGCGCTGCGCGCCTCGTCGGCCAGCGTCAGCGTCTCCTCGGCGCGGGCCGCGGTCGCCTCGGCCTGTGCCGCGGCCTCGCGCGCCCCGGTCAGCGCGGTCTCTGCCCGCTCCAGCCGGGCGCGGTGACCTTCGGCCTGTTCGCGGGCGCGGAGGGCTTCGGACTCGTTGCGCTCAAGCGTCCTGCGGCAGTCCTCGACCAGCCGCTCGGCCGACTGGTGCCGCGCGGAGAGCCGCGCCACCGCATCGCTCGCGCGGTCGAGTTCGTCCTCGCGGCTGGCAAGGTCTTCTGCGGCGGCCTTTACGGCCGTCTCTGCCTGTGCCAGCCGCGCATCGTGCCCCTCTCCTGCCGCCGCCAGCTCTGCGGCCTCGGTCTCGAGCGCGCGGATCGTCTCGCCCGCATCGCCCGTCAACTGCGCCTCGCGCTCGCGGTCGCGGACAAGCTGGGCGATGCGGGCGGTCAGTTCATCGACCGTCTTGCGCGCGCGCCCTTCCTCCTGCGCGAGGGTGGCGCGCTCGACCTCGATCCGCTGGAGCACCGCCGCCGCGATCGCCTCTTCCTCGCGCAGCGCGGGCAGCGCCGCCTCGGCGGCCTCGCGCGCGGCGACGGCCTTGCGCGCCTCTGATTCCGCCTGCGCAGTGGCGCTTCGGGCAGCGCGCAGGGCGGTGTCGGCGGCCGCGCGCGCCGCGTCGGCGTCGCGCCAGCGGATATACAGCAGGCTGCCCTCGGCCTGCCGCAACGCCTCCGACAACTGCCGGTAGCGCGCCGCCTGCTTCGCCTGCCGCGCCAGCTGCGCCAGCTGCTGGGCGAGCTGGTCGATCACGTCCTCGACCCGTGCGAGGTTCGTCTCCGTCCCCTTCAGTTTCAGCTCTGCCTCGTGCCGCCGCTGGTAGAGGCCCGAGATGCCGGCCGCCTCTTCGAGGATGCGGCGGCGCGCGGCGGGCTTCGCGTTGATCAGCTCCGCGATCTGCCCCTGCCGCACCAGCGCGGGCGAATGCGCGCCGGTGGAGGCGTCGGCAAAGAGCATCTGCACGTCGCGCGCGCGCACCTCCTTCGAGTTGGCCTTGTAGGCGGAGCCAAGGTCGCGCGTGATGCGGCGGGTGATCTCCAGCACGTCGTCGTCGTTGAAGCCTGCGGGCGCAAGCCGCTCGGAGTTGTCCAGCGTCAGCGCGACCTCGGCGAAATTGCGCGCCGGACGGCGCGAGGTGCCGGCAAAGATCACATCCTCCATGCCGCCGCCGCGCATGGCGGTGGGGCGGTTCTCGCCCATCACCCAGCGCAGCGCCTCCAGCAGGTTGGACTTGCCGCAGCCGTTGGGACCCACCACGCCGGTCAGCCCCTCGGCGATCACCAGTTCGGTGGGATCGACGAAGCTCTTGAATCCCGAAAGGCGCAGCCTGTTGAAGCGCAAGACGCCGGTCCCCTGATTCCGCGACTGGGGCCAGAGTGGGGGGCGGGATGGCGCCTGTCAATCGCGCGCCGCAGGATGTGGGGCCTTTCGGCGAGTTCTCCACAAGATATCGCAAGTCGCCGCAATGCGCTGCGCATGGGTTGACGCATGGGTCCTTGCGCGCAACATCAGGGTCCACGCAGGTGCAGGGAGGGGCGGCATGGGCATCATCGTCGAACCGGGCGACCCGAGAGAGCCGGAGAGCCGCGCGCTGATCGAGGCAGCCCAGGCGTCGATGCGCGATCTCTTCCCGCCGGAGGAAAACTTCTACCTCACGCCCGAAGAGCTGCGCAGCCCGGACATCCGTTTTTTCGTCGCACGCGAATTCGACACCACGCTGGGCTGCGGCGCGCTTGCGCAGCGGCAGGGCTACGGCGAGGTCAAGGCGATGTTCACCGCGCCCTTCGCGCGTGGCCAGGGTGTCGCCCGGCGGGTGCTGGCGCGGCTGGAACTGGAGGCGAAGCACCTGGATCTGCCGGTGCTGCGGCTGGAGACGGGCGACAAGCTGACCGAGGCGATCGCGCTCTACGAATCGGAGGGTTTCACCCGCCGCGACCCCTTTGGCGACTACCAGAAGAACGGGTCGAGCGTGTTCATGGAGAAGTGGCTGACCTGATCCTCGGGGCAGTCGAGCGCGGCCCGAACGACCGATGCATCCCCC
This sequence comes from Rhodosalinus sp., assembly GCF_046542825.1. Taxonomy (GTDB): domain Bacteria; phylum Pseudomonadota; class Alphaproteobacteria; order Rhodobacterales; family Rhodobacteraceae; genus Rhodosalinus. Next base: position 20,109 of record NZ_JBKHAQ010000017.1, read on the forward strand.
GTCACCTGTGTGACGTCGCAGCCGGTGGCCTGTTCGATGGCCGATTCGGCCGCGCGGGCCACGTCGCCGAAGCCCGGCAGAAGAGCAGCGTTGCGGCGCACGGCCTCTGCCTCTGCCCCGCGCACGCGGATGTCGAAGACATGCCCGCCTGCTTCGACCCGCGCAGCAGGCAGACCCATGTAGCCGCGTCCCGCGGTATCGCAGGCGGCGAGCAGGACAGGCAGAAGCAGGAGCATCGCGCGCATGGCCGCAGGCTGCCGGGACATGGTTAACGTTTCGTTAGCCTGCGACAGACTGCCCCTTTACATTCCAAAGTCGGAATGCTTAATTGCATTCCAAAGACGGAATGTGAAAGGACCGTTCCCATGTCAGACGTTCTCAGACGCCCCGCAGACAGCTATTCGCCGCTCTACTTCCTCGCCTCGCTCGGCGCGGGCGGCGTGGCTGTATCCTTCTTCATGTACCTGATGTTCTGGGTGCCGCATCCGGACCAGCCTGTGCCGGTCTTCGAGGATATCCTCGCCGCCTTCTCCACCGGCGGCCCTGCCATGCAGGCCGGCATCGCGCTGGCCGTCGCGGGCATCGCGGTCTTCGGCTTTCTCAACGTGAAGTCGCTGATCTGGAACCTTGGCGCGCTCTCGCGCTTCAAGCAGACCGAAGGCTACGCCAGGCTGCGCGCCTCGAACGCCGAGTCCACCCTGCTGGCCATGCCGCTTGCGCTGGCCATGACGATCAACGTGGGCTTCATCCTGGGCCTCGTCTTCGTTCCCGGCCTGTGGAGCGTGGTCGAGTATCTCTTCCCGCTCGCGATGATCGCCTTCCTGCTGGTTGGCGTGTTGGCCTTCCGCCTGATCGCGGACTTCCTCGGCCGGGTGCTGAGCGAGGGCGGCATCTTCGACGTGACCGCCAACAACTCCTTCGCGCAGCTCCTGCCGGCCTTCGCGCTGTCGATGATCGCCGTGGGCTTTGCCGCGCCGGCCGCGATGAGTGTCACGCCCGTCACCGTGGGCACCAGCCTCGTGCTGTCGACCTTCTTCGGCGTGGCGGCGACCGTCTATGCCGTGATCGCCGCGATCACCGCCTTCAACTCGATGCTGCACTACGGCACCGCGCGCGAGGCCGGCCCGACCCTGATGGTCGTTGTCCCGATCATGACGGTGCTCGGCATCATGCTGCTGCGGCAGGATCACGGGCTGACCGGCACCTTCGCCGCGCAGGACAACGGCGGCGAGACGATGGTCATGCTCGCGCGGCTCCTGTCGGTGCAGGTCGTCTTCCTGGGGCTGGGGATGCTCGTCCTGCTGCGCCAGCGCTACTTCGACGACTTCGTGATCGGCACGAAGACCTCGCCCGGCTCCTATGCGCTGGTCTGCCCGGCGGTGGCGCTCTCGGTGATGATGCACTTCTTCGTCAACAAGGGCTTGGTCGATGCCGCGGTGGTGGACAAGTTCTCGCTCGCCTACTGGGTGCTGACGGCGGTGGCGCTGGGCTTCCAGGCGATCGCGGTGGCGCTGGTGCTGCGGCTGAACCGCCAGCACTTTGCAAGGGCCCCGCAGGTCGCGGCCGTGCCGGCCGAGTAAGCCCGCCCCTCATCCGCAGATGACCGGAGCGCGCCCCGCGGGGCGCGCTCCTTTTCTTTGCGCCGCCTTCGTGATCGCATCGCACCGCAACACGGAGGGACAGGCATGATCGTCAATATCGCCATTCTGCTGGTCTGCCAGCTGATCGGAGAGGTTGCGGCGCGCGCGCTCGACGCGCCGGTGCCGGGGCCGGTCATCGGGCTCGCGCTGCTGCTCGGGGCGCTCGTGCTGCGCCCGGCGCTACAGCCGCGCGTCGCACCGGCGGCGAACGGGCTGCTTGCGCATCTCTCGCTTCTCTTCGTGCCGGCGGGCGTGGGCGTGGTGGCGCATCTCGACCGGCTGGGCAGCGAAGGCCCCGCCCTCCTCGTCGCACTTCTGGGCAGCACCGTCGTCACGCTTGCCGTCACGGCCGGTGTCTTTGTGGGGTTGCGCCGGCTCTTGGGGGCAGGCGCATGAACCCCGAGGTGATCGACATCTGGAGCTATCTCGCCCGCGAGCCGCTGCTTTGGCTGACGGCGACGCTGCTGGCCTATCTGGCAGGCGACGGGATCTCGCGGGCGACGGGCCGCGCGCCGGTCGCCAATCCGGTGCTGATCGCCATGCTGCTGCTCGCGGGGCTTCTGCAGGCGACGGACACGCCCTATGCCGATTATTTCGAGGGCGCGCAGTTCGTCCACTTCATGCTCGGCCCGGCGACCGTGGCGCTGGCGGTGCCGCTGCATGCCGCACTGCCGCGGCTGCGGGGGATCGTGGTCCCGATGCTGGGCGCGCTGGTGGCGGGCTCCGTCACTGCGATCGTCTCGGCGCTTCTGATCGCGCGGGCGCTCGGGGTGGAGGGCGCGGCGCTGCTGTCGCTGGCGCCGAAATCCACGACGGCGCCGGTGGCCATCGGCATCGCCGAGAGCATCGGCGGGCTGCCGACGCTGACCGCGGCGCTGGTGATCCTGACGGGGATCATCGGCGCAGTGACGGTGACGCCGCTGATGAACGGGCTCGGGATCCACGACTGGCGCGCGCGGGGCTTCGCCGCCGGGGTCGCCGCGCACGGGATCGGCACCGCCCGCGCGTTTCAGGTGGACGCGACGGCGGGCGCCTTTTCGGGGCTGGGCATGGGGCTCAACGCTCTGCTGACCGCGCTCCTTGCGCCGTGGCTCGTGGCCGCGCTCTTCTGAGGTCGGCCACGGAAGAACCCCGGCTCACCCGCCGGGGGCATCGACCGGCCGCGCGCGGCCCGTGTCAGTGCAGGTGCTTTTCGACCTGCGCGATGGCGTCATCGACCAGCGCGTCGTTCCGTGCATCGGTCATGCGGGCCGCGATCACGTCACGCGCCGCCGCCACGGCGACCTCGGCCGCGCGTTCCCGCACCTCGCGCACGGCCGCGGCCTCTGCCTGCGCGATCCGGTCTTCCGCCGCCTTGATCCGGCGCGCGATCGACTCTTCCAGATCTGCGCGGGACTGCTCTGCCGAATGCTGCGCCTCTTCGCGCGCCTGGGCGACGATGCGATCGGCCTGTTCCCTGGCCTCGCGGGTCTTGCGTTCGTAGGACGCAAGCAGGCTCTGCGCCTCCTCGCGCAGGGCGCGCGCCTCGTCCAGCTCCCCGCTGATGCCCTCGGCCCGGCGGTCCAGCATGTCGCCGACGGTGCGGAACACCTTGAAGTAGAGGAGGATGCCGATGAAGACGAGAAAGCCCAGCAGGACTATGAAGTCGGTATTGCCCAGCGAAAAGAAAGGGCCCGACGCGGCATGGGCGGGCGTGGCCATCGCCAGCGCGAAAGGCATCGCCATCAGGGTGCGGATGCGCATCGCTCAGCCCTCCATCCGGGCGGCGACGGCCCGGTCGATTTCGGCCTGCTCGGCCTCTGTCCCCATCACGTCGAGCACGGCGCCGACGGTGTCGCGCGCCACCTCGCGGACACTGTCCATGGCGCCTGCGCGAATGTCTTCGATGGCTTTCTGCGAGGCCTCGGTCCTTTCCGCGATCTCGGCATCGGCGCGCGCGATCGCGGCGTCGAGGTCCTTCTGCATCTCGGCCCTGGCCTCGGCGATTATCTTCTGCGCCTCCGCCCGCGCGTCGGCGAGCGCCTGCTCATAGGACCTTTCTGCCTCGGCCGCCTTGGCCCTGAGATCCTCGGCCGCGGAAAGGTCGTTGCTGATCGTGCCCGCGCGTTCGGACAGCACGCCGGCGATCCGCGGCAGCGCCATCCGAGTCAGCAGAAGATAGATCGCGATCAGGGTGACGATCAGCCAGAAGATCTGGTTGGGAAACCAGTCGAGGCAGAGCTGCGGCAGGCCGATCGCACTGCCGTCCGGTCCGACGCATGTCGACGCGGTGCCTGGTGTCTCTGTCGCCATCGGCGCCTCCGTGGGTGTCGTGCGCGTCCCGTCCCGGGGGGTTGGGCCCCGGGGCACGCGCCCGGCCGAGGATCAGCCGGCGCGCGCCCCGTCCGCAAGGATGTTGCGTGCCGTCCTCAGACGGCGAACATCAGCAGCAGCGCGACCAGGAAGGAGAAGATGCCGAGCGCTTCGGCGAAGGCAATGCCGATGAAGAGCGTGGCCGTCTGGCTGGCCGCGGCCGATGGGTTGCGCAGTGCGCCGGCGAGGTAGTTGCCGGCCACGTTGCCGACCCCAAGCGCCGCGATGCCCGCGCCCATGCCGGCAAGGCCCGCACCGATGAACTGGCCGAGGTTTGCGATATCGCCTTCCATTGAGTTGTCTCCTTGCGGTTGGAAGCTGTCGATGACGGTGGCGCGGGCGGGACGGCCCGCGCTCAGTGACTGGGGTGCAGGGCGTCCTTGAGATAGACGCAGGTCAGGATCGTGAAGACGTAGGCCTGGATGAAGGCGACGAGCACCTCGAGGCCGTAGATCGCCGTGACGGCAAGGATCGAGAGCGGCGCGATCGCCGTCACCTGCCCGAAGCCGGCGAAGACCTTCAGCACCGCGTGCCCCGCGGTCATGTTGCCGGCGAGACGGATGGAGTGGCTGACCGGCCGCACGAAGTAGGAAATGAGCTCGATCAGGGCGAGCACCGGCCGGATCGCCAGCGGCGCCTCCGTGACCCAGAAGAGCCCCAGGAATTTGCTGCCATTCTTGACGAAACCCAGGATCGTCACGCCGAGGAACACGCCGAGCGCCAGGACCGCCGTCACGGCGATATGGCTCGTCGTGGTGAAGGCCATCGGAATGAGGCCGAGGAAGTTGGCGAAGACGATGAACATGAACAGCGTCATGATGTAGGGGAAGTACTTCAGCCCGTCCTTGCCGGCCACGTCCTCGACCATCTTGTAGATGAAGCCGTAGGCCAGCTCGCCCACCGACTGGCTGCGCGAGGGCACGATGGCCCGGCCCGAGGTGCCGACGACCAGCAGCAGCGCGATGCCCAGTACGGCAAGCGCCATCCAGAGCGTCACGTTGGTGATCGTGTACCAGTGCACCGGGCCGTCCCCGAAGAGCGGCTTCACGATGAACTGGTCCATCGGATAGAAAACGAGCCCGCTGCCCTCTTCTGTCTCCGCCGCCACGCCCTAGCCTCCTTCGTCCGTCCCGTCGCCGCGATCCGCGGCCCGCCTGGCCTGCTCGACTTCGCGTGCGCTGCGCAGCATCGTCTTGATGCCCGCGGCGAAGCCCAGCAGCGTAAACGCCACCAGCAGAAAGGGCATCGTCCCGAAAAGGGTGTCGAGCCCGTAGCCGATGCCGAAGCCGATGGCGAGCCCCGCCACCAGCTCGATCACCATCCGCCAGGCGAGCTGTGCCTGCGAATAGTGCTCGTCCCCGCGGGGCTTCGGCGCCTGCGCCGCCTTCGCGGCCTCAAGCCTCTTCTCGAACTCGGCCATGCGCCGCTGATGTTCGGGATCGGGCACCTTTGCCTCGCGGATCGTCGGGCGCTTTGCTACGGCGCAGCGAGGCCCGAGTCAAGCGAGGCGGACGCCGATACAAGTATCTGATTATGTTTCACTATTCGTCACAGAAGCGAAATGGCGCGCCGATCGTGTTGCCGCAGCATGTTCAACCTTTCGGTTGAGCGTTGCCATTGCCGCGCTTGACGCGGCGCCCGCCGGAGCGGCTTATGCCGGCGATGTCCGACGACCTCGACACCGTCTTTGCCGCGCTCGCCGACCCGACCCGGCGGGCGATCCTTGCCATGCTGCTCGAGGATGACATGGCGGTGACGGATGTGGCGGAGCCCTTCGAGATGTCGCTGGCCGCGATCTCGAAACACCTGGCGATCCTCACCCGCGCCGGCCTGATCAGCCGCGAACGCCGCGGCCGCGTCACCTGGTGCAGGCTGGAGCCTGACGCGCTGCGCTCGGCCAGCGTCTGGATGCAGGGCTTCGGCCAGTTCGACCGCCTCGACTTCGATGCCTTCGAGCGGTTTCTGGAGCGGGAGCTTGGCGTGCCCGCCAACGACCCCGAGTAGCCGCGCGCCCGCGCGAGGGGTCGCCCGAAGCCGGATGCGAACCTACCGCATCGCGGGCGCCCGCACCGCCTCCTCGTCCTTGAGCAGCAAGAGCAGTGCCACGACCGTCAGTCCCAATCCCGCCAGCACCAGCGGGCGGGGGCCGCCGTGGCCCAGCGCCAGTTCCCAGGCCAGCACCCAGGACGGCGTGAGATAGGTATAGGCCATGACCTTGGCCGAGGGCAGTCGGAGCGTCGCGTATTGCAGCAGCACGAAGGTTGCGGCGGAGGCGAAGAAGGCAAGGTAGAGCAGCGCGATCCAGACGATGCCGGGCAGAGCCGTCCAATCGGTCGCCTGGATATCGGACCAGCCATAGACCGTCAGGATCGCGCAGCCCGCCAGAAGCATCCCGAAGGTGAAGAGCACCGCCGGCTCGCCGCGGTTCAGCTTGCGCACCATCGGCGTGTAGACCGCATGTGCGACGCAGCCCACGAAATAGATCAGCTCCCCCCGCCCCACTTCGAGCGCGAGGAGAGCCGACAGGTCCGCGCGAAAGATCACCCAGAGCGCGCCGGCCGCGCCGATGGCAAGCGCGGCTGCCATGCGCGGGGTCGTGACCTGCCGCAGCAGCAGCCAGCCGATGCCGGCAGACATGACCGGGGTCAGGGTGAAGACGGCAGAGGCCGAGACCGGCGGCGCCGTCTTCAGTCCCTCGAACATCAGCACGAAATAGGCCGCAAACAGCCCGCCCAGCACGAGGTAGCGCCAGGGCGCCTGCAGGGCGCGGCGGTCGAAACGGCCCGTTGCGGCGACGACTGCGCCGATCACCACCGCAGCGATCGCGAAGCGCACCGCGTTGATCGCGGCGGGCGCGATCTCGTTCGCGACCATGCCACCCAGCGAGAAGGAGCCGGCGACCAGCGCAGAAAAGAGCAGCATCGCCAGATGCCCGCGCGCCGCGTCGCTCATGCCCCGTCCCAGTCCTGTGCCGCCTGCTTGAGCGTCTTCAGCAGCGCCTGCACCTTGGAGCTGCGGTGCAGATCGACGTGGGTGACCAGCCAGATCGGCGCTCCCCATTCCTCGCGCGGGGGCGCCACCTCGATCAGGTCGGGGTGCGCCGCGGCCGTCCAGGAGGCGAGAAAACCGATGCCCGCCCCGGCCAGCACCGCGTCTTCCTGCGCGCGGGGATCGGGGCTGCGGAACACGATCTGCCCGGCCGGGACGGTCCGGCGCAGCCACCGCTCGGTCGGCGCGCGCGGCTCGTCGCTGTCGGGACCGACGAAACTGTGCCCGTCGAGCGCATCCAGACTGTCGGGCAGGCCCTGCGCCTCGACATAGGAGCGCGCAGCGTAGAGCCCCGCGCTCTGGTAAAAGAAGGGCTGCACCACATTGTCGGGCTCCTGTGGCGGCGGCCCCGCCCGCACCGCGACATGGGCTTCGCCGTATTCGAGGCGGAAGAGCCGCGTGCCGGTCAGATAGCGCAGGATCACATGGGGATTCGCGCGCTGGAAGTCGGCCAGCACCGGCGCCAGCAGCGGCGCGAACATGGCCAGCGAGGTAACGACCAGCTCGCCCGAGACGTCGTTGCCCCTGCCCCGGATGCGACTGGCAAGCTGGGCGAACTGGTCGTCGGTGGTCTGCGCCACGCGCAACAGGTCCTGCCCCGCCTCGGTGGGCGTGTAGCCGCGCGCGTGACGCTGGAACAGCTTGACGCCCAGCCGCGCCTCAAGCGCGTCGACGTGGCGGATCACGGTCGCATGGTGGACGCCCAGCGCCTCGGCCGCGCCGCTGACGGTGCCGGCACGGGCGACGTGATAGGCGGTGCGGATCTCGTCCCAGTTGTCCATGGCCCACCTGTGCGCTGGCGAACAGAAGAGGCCGTGAAAAGAGCAGATCGCGCAAACTTCCGCAAGAGCCGCCCCGCACAGGGGCGGCCCGCGGAGCGGGCTATTCTGCCGGCTCGGCCTGCTTGCCGCGGCCCGCGATCTCTGCGGCGTAGCGCGCCTGCATGTCCTCGACCGCCTTCGAGTGCTTCGCAGCCAGTTCCGGGCGCAGCTTCTCGGCCCGCGCCGCGCTGTCCATCGTGGGCAGGAAGTGACCCTGGAAATGCGGCATCACGTGGCGCGCGATCAGCTCGTAGCTCTTGTGTGTAGCCTGCGGGTCGGCCCAGTTGTGCGCCAGCATCAGGTAGGCGCCGAAGCCGCCATTGGACTGGGCATGCAGACGCTCGATCTGCTTGATCGCCATGTCGGGCGTGCCGATCGCGCCAAAGCCGCTTTCGTTCACGAACTCGATCATTTCCTTCACGTTGTTGCCCGGCACCGCCATCTGCGGGAAGGCCGCGACCGCCTGGAAGTAGTGGAACCACTGTTCCATGCCGTATTCCACGTCGCGATACGCCTGATCCATCGTGTCCGCGATATGCACCATCCCCACAAGGCGCCACCTGGAGCGGTCCACCGTCTTGCCGTGCTGCTTCGCCTCGGCTTCGATCACGTCCCAGTGCAGCGCCAGCGCGTCGAAGCCCGCCGCGGTCGTGGCACCGATGGACAGCAGGCCCGTGCCGTGCCGCCCCGCCAGCCGCGGCCCGGCGGGCGAGGCGACCGCCGCCGTCACAACGTCGAACAGCGGGTTGGAGTAGGGCCGCAGGTGCAGCCGCGCCTCGCGCAGGTCCCAGCGGTCGTTCTTGAACGTCACCGGCTCCTCGCTGGTCAGAAGCTGCATAATGACGCCCAGGCTTTCCTCCAGCAGCTGACGGGTCTGGCTGGGCTCGATGCCGATCATCCTGGCGTCCGTGGGCAGCGCGCCGGGGCCCACGCCCAGCATGATGCGCCCCCGCGTCAGGTGATCCAGCAGGACGATGCGTTCGGCCACCCAGAGCGGGTTGTGATAGCTCAGGCTGACCACGCCGGTGCCCAGCTTGATGTGGCGCGTCCGCTCGGCTGCCACGCCCAGAAAGATCTCGGGGCTGGCGATGATCTCGGAGCCGGCCGAGTGATGCTCGCCCACCCAGGCCTCGTCATAGCCCAGCCGGTCGAGGTGCTGGATCAGCTCCAGATCGTTCTGAAGTGCGAGCGTGGGGTTGATCCCCGGCTTGTGGAACGGCGCCAGAAAGATGCCGAAGCGCATACGGTCCTGCATGAAGTCTCCTCCCTTTTTCGGCCGGTCCCGCCCGCCCCTCCACGGTCGGTCGCGGCGTCATGCCCGCTCATTGAGACGGCGGCATGACGCATGGTCAACACTTGATGAGCCTTCGGCTAAATCCCGCTTGACGCAGGGGCAGCAATAGCGGGATCATCCCGGCATGAAGGTCAAGCACGACGCGCCCGACCTGCTGGTCATCGAGGACGCCCCCTGGCTCGTCGGAGCGGCGCTCATCGTCTTCATCCTGTCCTTCTGTGCCATCGGCCTCTTCCTTCTGGGAGCGGGGGATTGGGCCGGGCTTGTCCTCTTTCTTGGCGGCGGGGGCCTTGGCTTTGGCGCCTTCGCGGTTTTCGTGCAAAAGTCCCAGGCGATCTTCGACCGGCGCACCGGCGAAGTCATCCTGCGCCGCCGGTCGCTGTTCGGCGAGACGCGCGAAAGCCACCCGCTCGCGGAATTCGGCGGCGCCGAGATCGCCAGCCGCATGAGCCGGAGCAAGCAGGGCACCACGATAAAGATGCGGCGGGTGGAGCTGATCTTCGGCGAGCACCGCCTGCCCATCTCCGAGGTCTGGTCGAACGGCAGTCACCATCTGAGGATCTCGCGCGCGATCAACGACTGGCTTGACAAAGGGCGCGGCGCCGCCTAACGACCGCCCCCAGTTCCGGAAGTGCGCCAGCCTTCCGGTCCCGGGCCACGGTCCGGGATCGCCCCCCGTCAGCGAGGTTTCGCCCGCGGGGGCGATTGGCATTTGCGCCGCGCCCTCCCATCTTCGGGGCGCATGACGACAACCGCTGGAGGAGCCCGAGGGTCATGTTCGAAAATCTGTCCGAGCGTCTCTCCGGCGTCTTCGAGAGGCTGACCAAGCAGGGCGCGCTCTCCGAGGAGGACGTCAAGGCGGCGCTGCGCGAGGTGCGCGTCGCGCTGCTGGAGGCGGATGTCTCGCTGCCGGTGGCGCGCAAGTTCGTCAAGGACGTGCAGGAAAAGGCCACCGGACAGGCGGTGACGAAATCGGTCACGCCGGGCCAGCAGGTGGTCAAGATCGTCCACGACGAACTGGTCGAGGTGTTGAAGGGCGAGGGCGACCCCGGCGCGCTCAAGATCGACAGCCCGCCCGCGCCGATCCTGATGGTGGGCCTGCAGGGCTCGGGCAAGACGACGACCACGGCGAAGATCGCGAAGCGGCTGAAGGACCGCGAGGGCAAGCGCGTGCTGATGGCCTCGCTCGACGTGAACCGCCCGGCGGCGATGGAACAGCTGCAGATCCTCGGCCAGCAGGTCGGCGTGGACACGCTGCCCATTGTGAAGGGCGAGACGCCGGTGCAGATCGCCAAACGCGCGAAGACGCAGGCGAGCCTTGGCGGCTACGACGTCTATTTCCTAGACACCGCCGGGCGGCTGCACATCGACCAGGACCTGATCCGGCAGGCGGCCGAGGTGCGCGACGTGGTCAGCCCGCGCGAGACGCTGCTGGTGGTGGACGGTCTGACCGGCCAGGTCGCCGTCGAGGTGGCCGAGGAGTTCGACGACAAGATCGGCGTCTCGGGCGTGGTGCTCACGCGGATGGACGGCGACGGGCGCGGCGGCGCGGCGCTCTCGATGCGCGCGGTCACCGGCAAGCCCATCCGCTTCGTCGGCACCGGCGAGAAGACCGACGCGCTCGAGGAGTTCGACCCGGAGCGCATCGCGGGCCGAATCCTTGGCATGGGCGACATCGTCGCCCTCGTCGAGAAGGCGCAGGAAACGCTCGAGGCCGAACAGGCCGAGCGCATGCTCAAACGCCTCCAGAAGGGTCAGTTCAACATGAACGACCTGAAGTCCCAGCTCGAGCAGATGCTCAAGATGGGCGGCATGGAGGGGCTGATGGGCATGATGCCCGGCATGGGCAAGATGAAGGGCCAGATGGCCGAGGCCGGCATGGACGACACCGTGCTCAAGCGCCAGATCGCCCTCATCAACTCGATGACGAAGAAGGAGCGCGCGAACCCGCAGATCCTTCAGGCCAGCCGCAAGAAGCGCATCGCCGCCGGCGCAGGGCTGGAGGTGAGCGAACTCAACAAGCTTCTGAAACAGCACCGGCAGATGTCGGACATGATGAAGAAGCTCGGCAAGAAGGGCGGGCGCGGCGCGCTCCGGCAGGCGCTCGGCATGATGGGCGGGGGCAAGGGCGGCGCCCCCGGCGCCGGCATGGACGAGAAGGCGCTGCAGCAGGCCGCGCAGCAGCTGGGCGGCCTTGGCGGCAAGGGCGGGATGCAGCTGCCGCCGGGCCTGTCGGGCTTCGGGCGGAAGAAGTGACCGTCACCCTCGCCCATACGCCCCGGTTCGAGACCGAGCGGCTGATCCTGCGCGCGCCCGAGGCGAGTGACTGGGAGGCCGCCGGTCCATTCCTCGTGTCCGAGCGCGCGCGCCACATTGGCGGGCCGTTCACGGCGACACAGGCGTGGCGCGAGTATGCGCAGGACCTCGGCCACTGGGTGCTCCGTGGGTGGGGCCTCTTCTCGATCGAGCACCGTGAGAGCGGCCGGACGCTCGGCTGCGCGGGCCCCTACCACCCCGAGGGCTGGGCCGAGAACGAATTCGGCTGGTCGCTCTGGAGGCCGGAGTCCGAGGGCAAGGGCTACGCCCGTGAGGCGGTGGAGCGCCTGCGCGCCTACGCCTATGGCGAGCTCGGCTGGACCACCGCCGTCAGCTACATCGACGCGGACAACGCCCCCTCCATTGCGCTGGCCGAGCGGCTGGGCTGCCGGCTCGACCCGGACGCGCCGCTTCCCAAGGCCGACGGCTGGGAAGACCTCGCGCCCGGCGAGGTGCTCGTCTATCGCCACCCCGCACCGGGAAAGGTGGCGGCATGACCCTCGTCCCCGTGATCGAGACCGAACGCCTGCGCCTGCGCGGCTTCCGCGCGGAAGACCTCGACGCCTTCGCCGCCTTCTTCGCGAGCGAGCGGAGCCGCTTCGTGGGCGGGCCCCGCGACCGGCGCGAAAGCTGGCGCGGCATGACGGCGATCATGGGTCAGTGGGCCCTGCTGGGCTACGGCCTCTGGGCGGTGGAGGAACGCGCGAGCGGCGCGCTCGCCGGGGCCGTGGGGATCGTCAACCACGTAGGCTGGGAAGAACCCGAACTGGGCTATCACCTCTACGACGGCTTCGAGGGGCGCGGGCTGGCCCTCGAAGCGGCGCAGGCCGCGCGCCTTCATGCCGCGCGCCACTTCGGGCTCGACAGGCTCATCAGCTACATCGACCCGGCGAACGCCCGCTCGCTCGCGCTCGCCCGTCGCCTCGGCGCGGTGCACGAACGCGACGGCGAGCTGCTGGGCAAACCCTGTCAGGTCTGGCGCCACCCGGCCGTGGCCGAGGCGGTTCCGGCATGACCCCGATCCCCACGCTCACCACCCCGCGCCTGACCCTGCGCGCGCCGGGCCCGGCGGATGTCGCGCCCTTCGCCGCCTTCTACGCCTCCGACCGCGCGCGCTTCGTCGGCGGGCCGCTCGACGCGGAGGGCGCGTGGCGGATGCTGGCGATGGAGATCGGGCACTGGCAGCTGCGCGGCTACGGCCGCTGGATGGTGGAGGAACGCGAGAGCGGCCGCACCGCCGGCATGGTCGGCCTCTTCTGCCCCGAGGGCTGGCCGGAGCCCGAGATCGGATGGGACCTCTTCGAGGGCTTCGAGGGCCGCGGCTACGCCACCGAGGCGGGTCGCGCCGCGCGCGAATACGCCTATAACATCCTCGGCTGGGACACGGCCATCAGCCTCGTCAAGCCGGCCAACACCGCCTCCGCCGCCGTCTGCCGCAGGCTCGGCGCGGTCATGGAGGGCGAGTTCGTGCATCAGCGGCACGGTCTCATGCAGGTCTGGCGCCACCCCGCGCCTGCGGAGCTCTCCGACGGCGGGATGGAGGCCTACGCATGATCCTCCAACACGAACTTCGCCCCGGCGCCCGGCGCGACGCGGCGGAAGACGCCGCACATGCGCCCGAATCCGTCGGGATGTGGTGCCACGGGCCGCGCGCGGAGGGGACGGCATGACCGACATCCCCGTGATCGAGACCCGCCGCCTGATCCTCTCGGCGCCGGAGCCCGCCGACTATCCGAAGTTCAGGGCGACCTTCACCTCCTACCGCGCGCGCTTCATGGGCGGACCGCTCAACGACTACGAGGCCTGGATGCTCTACGCCGCCGAGATCGGGCACTGGCAGATCCGCGGCTTCGGCATGTGGATGATCCACGACCGCGAGACCGGCGCCACCTGCGGCATGGCCGGCGGCTGGCAACCCGCGAAGTGGCCCGAGCGCGAGATCGCCTGGGTGATCTGGCCCGAGGTCGCCGGGCGCGGCATCGCGCTCGAGGCCACCCACGCCGCGCGCGCCCATTTCTACGAGACGATGGGCTGGACCGGCGCGGTCAGCTACCTCGATCCGCGCAACCACGACTCGATCCGCCTGGCCGAACGGCTGGGGTGCAGGCGCGACCCGGAGGCCGACAGCGTGGACGGCCACGACGTGGTCTACCGCCACCCCTCGCCCGAGCAGCTGAGAAACAGCCAGATCGCCGACGCGATCGAACTGGAGCTGGAATCGCACCGCGGCCCGATCTTCGGCCGCGCCAGGCAGGAGACCGCCGCATGACGCCCACCGCAGACGATCCCGTGGCGGATCCCGTTGTCCGGGCCGCGGAGCTGCTGAAGGAGCACCGCGAGTCGATCGACCGGCTGGACGCGATCCTCGTCTTCACGCTGGGCGAGCGCTTCAGGCACACCCGCGCGGTGGGCAGGCTCAAGGCGGAACACACCCTCCCGCCCACCGATCCAGACCGCGAGGCCAGGCAAGCCGCGCGCATCGAGGAACTGGCGCGCGACGCCGACCTCGACCCCGATTTCGCCAAGGACTTCCTGAACTTCATCATCCGGGAAGTCGTCCGACAGCACGAACGCCACCAGGCCTGACCGGGGCCGGGCATTGGCGGCCCGCCCCACCCCACGAACCCCGAAGGAGAGATAGAGACATGGCCATCAAGATCAGACTCGCCCGCGCCGGCACGAAGAAGCGGCCCTTCTACCGCATCGTCGCGGCGGACTCGCGGATGCCCCGCGACGGCCGCTTCATCGAGAAGCTGGGCACCTACAACCCGCTCCTGCCCAAGGACAGCGAAGACCGCGTGCGCATGGACGTCGAGCGCGTGCAGCACTGGCTTTCGCAGGGCGCCCAGCCCACCGAGCGCGTGACCCGCATGCTCGAGGCGGCAGGCCTGCGCGAAAAGCAGGCGCGCAACAATCCCAAGAAGGCGCAGCCCGGCCAGAAGGCGCAGGAACGCGCCGAGGAACGCGCGGCGAAAGCCGCCGCGCCCGCGGAAGAGCCCGCCGAGGGCTGAGGCCCGTGGCGCGCCGACGCCCCGCCCCGAGCGCCGCGAATTTTCGACCGGAAATTCGCGGCAGCGGCGGATGGCCCCGAAAAATCTTCGGCAGGAGATTTTTCATCGCTGCCGTGCGCTTCCCATGCGGTGCGCCGCGATGACCGGGATGGTCTGCCTCGGCGCCATCGCGGGCGCCTTCGGCGTGCGCGGCGAGGTGCGCCTCAAGAGCTTCGCCGCCCGACCCGAGGACATCGCCGCCTACGGGCCACTCTACACCGAGGACGGCGCGCGGCGCTTCGAGATCGCACTGACCGGCCGGGCCAAGGGCACGCTCACCGCGCGCCTGTCCGGCGTGGCCAGCCGCGAGGCCGCGGAGGCGCTGCGCGGCACCACCCTGCACGTCCCGCGCGAGGTGCTGCCCGCACTGCCCGAGGACGAGTTCTATCACGCCGACCTGCTCGGCCTTCCGGTCTTCGACACCGGCGGCGCGCCCCTGGGCCGGGTGCGCGCCGTGCACGATCACGGCGCGGGCGACCTGCTGGAGATTCACGCGCCCGGCCACTCGGGAACCGTGCTGTTGCCCTTCACCCGCGCAACCGTGCCAACGGTGGACCTTGCCGCGGGCCGCATCGTGGCCGATCCGCCCGACGGGCTCTTTCCGGACCCGAAGGCGGGCTGACAGGCCGGCATCCGCCGGCACGGGACCTGCCATTCTCGCGGCATGTGGCCGGCTTCGGCGATGCCGGCGGGGGAACCCCCCGTCCCGCGGCACGTTTCCACGCCAATCGCCTCAGCAATGGTCGTGGAAAGGACCCCCGCCGCATGCTTGAATGGATTCTCATCCTGCTCGCCATCGCCGCCATCGCGGCCCTGCTCGGGTTCGGCCGGATTTCCGGCGTTGCCCTGACCGGCGCCAAGATCCTGATCGTCATCGCGCTGATCATGCTGCTGCTGCTCGCCCTGGGGGTGGTCGCGATCGCCTGAACGGGGCCTTTCCCGCACCGGCACGAGGGGCTAGAGAGCGGCCATGCCCGCAGACAGCCCCTCCCGCTCGCACGGCCGCAAGGCCATCCGCCCCACGCTGCGCCCGCGCGAGCTGATGCAGGACACGCCCGAGCTTGCCGGCGTCTGGACCGCGCAGGTCGTCACGCTGTTGCCCGGCGCCTTTCCCGGCGTGCTGGGCGAAAGCCTGACGGGCCGCGCGCTGCGCGACCGCATCTGGCAGCTTCAGGTCACTGACCTGCGCCCCTTCGGCGAGGGGCGGCACCGCAACGTGGACGACACGCCCGCGGGCGGCGGTGCCGGCATGGTTCTGCGCGCAGACATCCTGGGCCGCGCGATCGAGCAGGTCAGGCGCGGGGTATCCCCCTCCGCGCCGCTCGTGGCGCCCAGCCCGCGCGGCCGTCGCTTCACGCAGGCGATGGCGCGCGACTGGGCGGCGCGGCCGGGTGTCACGCTGGTCTGCGGCCGCTTCGAGGGGATCGACCAGCGCGCGCTCGATCACTACGGAATCGAGGAGGTCTCGCTGGGCGATTTCGTGCTCACCGGCGGCGAGATCGCCGCGCAGGCAATGCTGGACGCCACCGTGCGCCTCTTGCCCGGCGTGCTGGGCAACGCCGCCTCGGTCGAGGAAGAAAGCTTCTCTGACGGGCTTCTGGAGCATCCGCACTACACCCGCCCGGCCGAGTGGCAGGGGCGGACGATCCCCGAGGTGCTGCTCTCCGGCAACCACGCCGAAATCGCGCGCTGGCGCCGGGCCGAGGCGGAGCGCCTCACGCGCTTCCGGCGGCCCGATCTCTGGGCGGCCCGGGTTGCCAATAAGGACGCGGACGACCACGGCGGCTGACAGCACCGCCGGGCGCCGGCCCGCCACCCGCGCGATGCGATCCGGTCGCGATGCCGGCGGCGCCGTCACCGGGGACGGAACGAGGACGCGCATGGGGCTTGATCGCGGCACGCGACACGGATATACGCGGCGCGTCCGGGCCTGACAGGGTCATGCGGACCCGTCGTTCTTCGCGCGTGCAGCCTTGGCACCGATCACGATGCGGCGACGGCAACAGGAAGCAGCGCGACCGAAATCTCTGGCGGGCGCCACGCGCGGACCCGGTCGAGGACCAGAGCTCTGGGGCGGCAGGACACCTTCGCGGAGCAACCGCGAGCGACAAGGAGTGGATCAGATGAACCTGATCGCGGAACTCGAGGCGGAGCAGATCGCCTCGCTGGGCAAGGACATCCCCGATTTCAAGCCGGGCGACACCGTGCGCGTCGGCTACAAGGTGACGGAAGGCACGCGAAGCCGCGTGCAGAACTTCGAGGGCGTGTGCATCAGCCGCAAGAACGGCTCGGGCATCGCCGGCACCTTCACGGTGCGCAAGATCAGCTTCGGCGAGGGCGTGGAGCGGGTCTTTCCGCTCTATTCCACGAACATCGACAGCATCACGGTGGTGCGCCGCGGCAAGGTGCGTCGCGCCAAGCTCTACTACCTGCGCTCGCGCCGCGGCAAGTCGGCCCGCATCGCCGAGCAGACCAACTACCGCGCGCCCAAGCCCAAGAGCGCCCAGCTGTAAGGATCGCCGCGATGAAAAAGAACATCCATCCCGACTACCACCTCATCGAGGTGAAGCTCACCAACGGCGAGACGGTGCAGATGCGCTCGACCTGGGGCGCCGAGGGCGAGACGCTGACGCTCGACGTGGACCCGTCCGTGCACCCCGCCTGGACCGGCGGCGGCACCCGCCTCATGGACACCGGCGGCCGCGTCTCGCGCTTCAAGAAGAAGTACGAGGGCCTGGGCTTCTGAGGCGTCCCGCCCGTGTGAACCATCGCAGCGCCGCCCACGGGGCGGCGTTTCGCGTTCAGGCGCTTCTGATCTGGCGCCTGCCGCGCCGCAAGAGCCGCTCGGGGCGGCGCGGCTCCCTTTCGCCGAGACCGTTGATCGCGCTGC
>NZ_JBKHAQ010000112.1:0-9024 GCF_046542825.1 Rhodosalinus sp.
TCAACATATCTCGTAAGGGCCCTGGGCCACGCCCCGCCCGCCTCAACGCCCGCCCACGTCCTGCGGCGCGACCGAGACCGTCTTGACCACGGCATGCGCGGCCACGCCGGGCGCAAGGCCCAGCGCCTCGGCCGAGCGCCGCGTGATGCGTGCCAGGATACGTCCCGCCGGCGTGTCGAGCGCCACGAGCGCGCCCGGTCCTTCGCCGGGCCGGACCTCGTGCACGGTCCCGGGCAGGATGTTGAGCGCCGAGAGCCCCTGCGGCGCGTCCCGCGACAGGATCACGTCATGTGCGGCGATGCGCAGCCGCACTTGCGTGCCGGGCGGCTGGCCGATCCGCGGCAGCCACAGGCGCACGCCGCCTGCCTCCAGTTCGGTCAGCCCGTCGGCGTGATGCGCCACCACCCGCGCGGCGATCACCGCGCCCACCTCGCGCGGCCCCAGCGGCGTGACGGCAGGATCGCCCAGAACATCGGCCGCCGGTCCCTGGGCGACCACGCGCCCGGCTTCGAGCGCGACGACCGTGGTCGCCAGCCGCGCCACCTCGGACGCGGAATGGCTGACGTAGAGGATGGGCACCGCCACCTCGTCGCGCAGCCGCTCGAAATAGGGCAGGATCTCGGCCTTGCGCGCCTCGTCGAGTGCGGCGAGCGGCTCGTCGGCCAGAAGCGCGGCCGGCGCGGAGAGCAGCGCGCGCCCGATCGCCACGCGCTGCTTCTCGCCGCCCGAAAGCGCGCCGGGCCGCCGGTCGAGCAGCGGCCCGATCCCCAGCATCTCGACCACGCGCGCCATGTCCTCGCGCGGTGCGCCGCGCGGCGCGAACCAGGTGCCGTAGCCCAGGTTCTGCCGAACCGTGAGATGCGGAAAGAGCCGCCCCTCCTGAAAGATCGCGCCAAGCCGTCGGCGGTGCGGCGGCAGCCAGACCCGGCGTTCGGTGTCCACCAGCACGCGGTCGTACACCGCGATGCGCCCCGCCTGCGGCCGCAGGAGTCCCGCAACCGCATTGACGATGGTCGTCTTGCCCGAGCCGGACCGCCCGAAGAGCACCGTGATGCCCTGCGGCGCCTCGAACCCCGCATCGAGCGTGAAGTCCGCGAAGGCGTGGCGCAGCCGCACCTCCAGCGTCATGCGCCCCCCACCCGCGCGGCCACCCGGCGCGCGATCACTTCGGAGAACAGGAGCGCCGCCATCGCCACCGCGACCGAGACCAGCACCAGCCGCATCGCCGCGTCCTCGCCGCCGGGCACCTGCAGGAAGGCGTAGATCGCCGAGGGGATGGTGCGCGTCTCGCCGGGGATGTTCGAGACGAAGGTGATCGTCGCGCCGAACTCGCCCATCGCCTTGGCGAAAGCGAGGATGGCGCCGGCCACCACGCCGGGCAGGATGAGCGGCAGCGTGACGGTGCCGAAGACCCAGAGCGGCGATGCCCCCAGCGTGGCAGAGGCCTCTTCGAGTTTCGGGTCTACCGCCTCGATCGACAGCCGGATCGCGCGCACCATCAGCGGAAAGGCCATGACCCCGGCGGCAAGCGCGGCCCCCGTCCAGTCGAAGGCGAAGACGATGCCAAGCTCCGCCAGCAGGCTGCCCACCGGCCCGCGCGTGCCGAAGGTCAGCAGCAGCAGGTAGCCGGTCACCACCGGCGGCAGGATCAGCGGCAGGTGGACAAGGCCGTTCAGGATCTGCCTGCCCGGAAAGGACCAGCGCGCCAGCGCATGGGCCGTGAGGATCCCGAGTGGCAGGCTGACCAGCGTGGCCCAGAAGGAGACACGCAGGGAAAGCGCGACCGCCTGCCACTCTTCGGGGCCGAGCCAGTCCATGTCTAGTCGCCCAGGACCGTGAAGCCATGCCGCTCGAAGGCCGCGCGCGCCGCAGGCCCGCGCAGCCAGTCGAGAAAGGCGCGCGCCGCCGGCCCGTCGCGCCCCGCCACGACGGCGGCGGAATAGACGATGGGGGGATGGCTGTCGGGCGGAAAGGCCCCGATCACGGTGACGTCGTCCTCGGCCGCCGCGTCGCTGGCATAGACGATGCCCAGCGGCGCCTCGCCCACGGCCACCAGCGCGAGCGCGGCGCGCACGTTGTCGGCCTGCGCGACGCTGGGCGCCACCGCGTCCCACAGACCCAGCGAGGTCAGCGCCGCCTTGCCGTAGATGCCGGCCGGCACCGCCTCGACCAGCGCCATGGCCAGCCGCCCGCCGTCCAGCATCCCGGCCAGGTCGAGGTCCGGCCCGATCCCGACCGACGCCGCCTCCTGCCCGTGCGCGATCAGCACGAGGCTGTTGCCCAGCAGGTCGAACCGGCTGTCGCGCGCGATCAGCCCCTCGGCCTGCAGCCTGTGCATCCAGTCGGCGTTCGCGGAGATGAAGACATCCGCCGGCGCGCCCTGCTGGATCTGCCGCGCCAGCGCCGAGGAGCCGGCGAGTGACACGGTGAGGTCATGGCCGGTCTCCGCCTCGCACCGCTCCTCGATCTCCGCCAGCGCGTTGGTCAGGCTGGCGGCGGCGAAAACGGTGACACTCTCGGACGCCGAGGGTGCGGCGGGCAGGACGAGCGCGCCGAGCACTATGGCGGCGAGTCGACGGCGGATCATGGCGCAGGTCTCCAGCGATATATCCCGGGAAACATATTGCAAGCGGCCGCCGCTCGGGCAAGCGTCATCTTTCGCCGGACATATCCCCGAGCAGCGCCTCGATTGCCCTGATGCGCTCCGCGCCGGCCTCGGCGGTGAGTGCCTCGAGGTCGCGATAGTTCCGCAGAACGCTTTCGCCCGCGGCGGTCAGCGCCGCGCCACCGCCGCCCGGCCCGCCGCGGGCGCGCGCGACGAGCGGCTCGCGAAAGGCGGCGTTCATCTCCTCCACGAGCGACCATGCGCGCTTGTAGCTCATGCCCATCGCGCGCCCCGCCGCGGCAATCGAGCCGCCCTCCGCGATCCGCTCGAGAAGCTCGGCCTTGCCCGGCCCCAGCATCGCGCGCTCGCCAAAGAGGATGCGGATTCGCAGCCTGGGCTGTCGCGGATCGGGGCCGGAACGGGTCATGCGGCAAGCCTGCACCCGGGCAATACGCGGCGCAAGCCATGACGCGGCGCGTCGGACCCGGGCGCGGCAAGGGCCTTGGAAGGCCCTTGCAAGGCGCTTTCAAGCGCCTTGCCCCGCCAGTTCTGCAGGGCCGGTCGCCAGACCGGCCGCCGCCGGGCGCAAGATCCCGAATTCGCCGGGATTGATTTCCCCCGACCGCTGGGGCAGAGCATCCGCGCCACCACGGGGAGGAATCCGATGAGCCGTATTGCAGCCACCATCGACAGGCTGCGTGCCGAAAAGCGCCGCGCCTTCGTCTCCTACATCATGGCGGGCGACCCGGATCACGACACCTCGCTCGCGCTGCTCAAGGGTCTGCCCGGCGCCGGCGTCGACATCGTGGAGCTCGGCGTGCCCTTCACCGACCCGATGGCCGACGGCCCGACGATCCAGGCCGCGGGCCAGCGCGCGCTGGCAGGCGGACAGACGCTCGCCCGGACCCTCGACATGGTCCGGACCTTCCGCACGGAGGACGAGGGCACCCCTGTGGTCCTGATGGGCTATTACAACCCGATCTACAGCATGGGCGTCGCCCGCTTCCTGGCAGAGGCAAGGGACGCGGGCGTCGACGGGCTGATCGTCGTGGATCTGCCGCCCGAGGAGGATGCCGAACTGTGCCTGCCCGCGCTCGAGGCCGGCATCGACTTCATCCGTCTCGCCACGCCCACCACCGACGACCGCCGCCTGCCGAAGGTGCTGCAGAACACCTCCGGCTTCGTCTACTACGTCTCGATCACGGGCATCACCGGTGCGGCAGAGGCGCAGGCGGCCGAGGTCGGCCCCGAGGTCGCCCGCATCAAGGCGGCGACCGATCTGCCGGTGCTGGTAGGCTTCGGCATCCGCACGCCCGAGACGGCGCAAGCGATCGCCGGCGTGGCCGACGGCTGTGTGGTGGGCAGCGCCATCGTGGCGGAGATCGCGGCCGGCAAGCCGGTGGCCGAGGTGCTGGAGACCGTGCGCGGCCTTGCCGACGGGGCGCACGCCGCCTGACCTCGCAGCGGCGACGGCGGGCGCGCGTCCCGGATCACGTCGCCTGCTGCTCACCCTGCCCCTGCCCTGCACCGGCGCATTTTACAGCGGCGGTGCATGTCGCTGTCCCGGCGGTCAGCCTTCCGTCACCGACCCCGCGCCGCGCGCAGACCCTTCTCCCCGCGCGGGCGAACGGCTCGAGCCGATGAGGGTGCGGGGCTTCGGGTCGCCACGCACCAACCCGCGCCGGGCGACCGGTCAGCGGCTTTCGCCGCTCCGGCGCTCGATCAACGCGATTGCAGCCGCGATCGCCTCGTCGACGCTCAGCTGCGTGGTGTCGAGCGCCACCGCGTCCTCCGCCGCGCGCATGGGCGCATCGGCCCGCCCGGTGTCCCGGGCATCGCGGGCGCGGATGTCTGCCAGCACCTCGTCCAGCGTCAGCCGGTGGCCTGCCGCAACGAGATCGCGAAAACGCCGCTCTGCCCGGGTTTCTGCATCGGCGGTCACGAAAATCTTTACCGGTGCCTCGGGGCAGATCACCGTGCCGATGTCGCGCCCGTCCAGCACCGCCCCTCCCTCGCGCGCGGCGAAGTCGCGCTGGAAATCGACAAGCGCCGCGCGCACCTCCGGGATGGCGGCGACGCGGGAGGCCGCCTGCGCCGCCTCCGGCCCGCGCAGCCCGTCCGCGTCCAGATCGTCCACCGTCAGCCCCCGCGCAGCCTGGACCGGATCCTCGCCCTGCAGCATCCGGAGGCCGACGGCGCGATAGAGCAGGCCGGTGTCAAGATACTCCAGGCCGAAATGCGCGGCGAGCGCCTTGCTGATCGTGCCCTTGCCGCTGGCCGCCGGCCCGTCGATCGCGATGGTCAGCCCCATGCCCGTTTCCCCTCAGCGCCGCCGCCAGACCGCCCAGAGCAGTGCGACCGACATCGCAAGCAGCGCGAACTTGCCCTGTGTCACGGCGCTGGCGCCCTCGACCATGTCCGGCGTCACACCCTCGGGCCCGGCCGCGATCATCTCTCGCACGCGCGCATTCTCCCACAGGTCCGCAGCGGTGTAGGCGAAGGGCACCGGCGCCAGCCAGGGCCGGCCCAGGCGCCAGATCAGCGCCGCCACAAGCGCACCCATCAGCAGCGGAAACACCGTGTCGAGCCAGCGGATCGGCCCCGTCCACAGCCGCCGTCCCGCATCGGTCAGCGCCTCGAGATAAGCGCGCGCCTCTGCAACGTCATAACCCGTCACGCGCAGATCGAAGGGCGGCTGCCCGCCCGCTTCGGGCATCAGGCGCGTGACGCCGATCCAGATCAGCGCGGCATAGGCCGCAGCCGTCGCGGCGGCGAGCGCCCAGAGGGCGGTGCGAGTGCTCATGCGGCTTTCTGCTCGGGCGTGATCACCGCACCGAGTCCCTGCATCAGCGGCAGGAAATCGGGGAAGGAGGTCACGATAGGCGCGGCATCGTCCACCGTGATCGGGGCGCGCGCAGCAAGGCCCAGGACCAGGAAGGACATGGCGATGCGGTGGTCGAGCCGGCTTGCCACCTGCGCACCACCGGGAACGCCACCCGCCCCGCGGCCGTGCACGATCCACCAGTCGGGGCCTTCCTCGACCGTGACGCCACAGGCGCGCAGCCCCTCGGCCATTGCGTCGATGCGGTCGCTCTCCTTCACCCGCAACTCGCCCACGCCGCGCATCACGGTGCGCCCCTCCGCGCAGGCCGCCACGGCGGCGAGCACCGGGTATTCGTCGATCATCGAGGCGGCGCGCGCCGGCGGCACCTCGACCCCCTTCAGGTCGGGCGAGAAGCGCGCGACAAGATCGGCCACCGGCTCCCCCCCCTCCTCACGCGCGTTCTCGAAGGTCAGATCGGCGCCCATCTCGCGCAGCGTGTCGAACAGCCCCGCGCGGGTCGGGTTGAGTCCCACACCCGGCACCCGCACCTCCGATCCCTCGGCAATGAGCGCCGCGCAGACGGGAAAGGCCCCGCTGGAGGGATCGCGCGGCACGGACAGCTGCTGCGGGCGCAGTTCCGGCTGCCCGGTCAGGGCGATGACGCGCCCCTCCGCGCCGTCCTCCACCGTCACCTCGGCGCCGAAACCGCGCAGCATCCGCTCGCTGTGATCGCGCGTTGCCTCGCGCTCGATCACCACCGTGCGGCCGGGCGCGTTGAGGCCTGCCAGCAGAACCGCCGACTTCACCTGCGCGGAGGGCACGGGCAACGCGTAGCGCACCGGAACCGGGTCGCGCGCGCCCAGAACGGTCATCGGCAGCCGCCCGCCGGTGCGGCCCAGCGTCTGCGCACCGAAGAGGCTGAGCGGATCGGTGACCCGCGCCATGGGCCGCTTCACGAGGCTCGCATCGCCCGTGAAGGTCGCGGCGATCGGGGTGGTGGCCATTGCCCCCATGATCAGGCGCACGCCGGTGCCCGAGTTGCCGCAATCGATCACGCGACCGGGCTCGGCGAAGCCACCCACGCCCACGCCATGCACCCGCCAGCGGCCTGGCGCATCGCGATGCACTGTCGCGCCGAAGGCGCGCATCGCCTCGGCCGTGTCCAGCACGTCCTGCCCCTCCAGCAGCCCGTCGATCCGGGTCTCGCCCACGGCGAGCGCGCCAAGGATCAGCGCGCGGTGGCTGACCGACTTGTCGCCGGGCACTTGGGCGGTGCCGTGCAGACGCGCCCCGGGGCGCGCGGTCATCGGCTGGGGGCGGTTTCCTGCGGACATGGCCTCTCTCCGGTGGCGCGGCTCTCGATAGCCGAGGCCCGGAGGCGCGTCCAGCGCAGCGGTTCCGGCAAGGGCCGCTCTCGCCCGCGCAAGCCGAAGATTTTTCGATCGAAAAATCTTCCGAAACGGCACGTCTTGTCGGTGCCGGCGTAACGACGCGCAGGACGCACGCGATTTTTCGATCGAAAAATCGCGGTCAAGCCCTTCGGAACGTCAGATAATGCGGTCGCCGCCCTTCGCGCAGCGCCTTTCGTTCGTAGCGCGTCGGCAGCCAGTCTTCCCACGGCCTGCGCCAGTCCTGCGGCCCCTGGGCCAGCCAGTGGAAGCCGTGACGAGGCACTTCTTCCAGCGTCTGGCGGACGTAGTCGGGAATGTCGGTCGCGACCCGCAGGATCGCCCCCGGCGCCATGACGCGTGCCAGCGGCTCCAGATGCTCCGGCGTGACGAAACGGCGGCGGTGGTGCCGCGCCTTGGGCCAGGGATCGGGATAGAGCACGAAGGCCCGCGCGATCGAGGCCACGGGCAGCACGTCGAACAGGTCGCGCACGTCGCCCGCGTGGATGCGGACATTCGCGACACCCGCCTTGCGGATCTTGCCCAGCGCCATGGCCACGCCGTTGACGAAGGGCTCGGCGCCGATGATCCCCACCTCCGGGTTGGAGGCGGCCTGATGCACGATGTGCTCGCCGCCGCCGAAGCCCACCTCCAGCCAGACGGGCCGTCCGCCGAACAGCGCCTTCAGGTCGAGGAGACGCCGCTCGGGGTTTTCATCCCGGCCCACCGGACCGGGCGAGAGGCGCGGCAGATCCTCCTCGAGCCAGCGGAGCTGATTCGGTTTCAGCGCCTTGCCGTGGATCCGGCCATAGAAATTCCGCCAGGGCGCACCGGTGGGGTGCTCCGAAGATCCGTGATCCCGCCTCATGGCGCGCGGTCTAGCGATCGGCGCCGCCCGGTGCAACGCGCAGGCGCCGCCCGCGTGTCACACGGCCTTTTTCAGCGCCTCGACCAGGTCCGTCCGCTCCCAGGAAAAACCGCCGTCCTCCTCGGGCTCGCGCCCGAAATGCCCGTAGGCGGCGGTGCGGGAATAGATCGGCCGGTTGAGTTGCAGGTGCTCGCGGATGCCGCGCGGCGTCAGGTCCATGACCTTCGGGATTGCCAGTTCGATCGCGGTATCGTCCACCTGTCCGGTGCCGTGGGTGTCGATGTAGATCGACAGGGGCTTCGCCACCCCGATGGCGTAGGACAGCTGCAAGGTGCAGCGGCGGGCGAGCCCCGCGGCGACGATGTTCTTGGCGAGGTAGCGCGCCGCGTAGGCGGCCGAGCGGTCCACCTTGGTCGGGTCCTTGCCGGAGAAGGCGCCGCCGCCGTGCGGCGCCGCGCCGCCGTAGGTGTCGACGATGATCTTGCGGCCGGTGAGGCCCGCGTCCCCGTCCGGCCCGCCGATCACGAAGGTACCCGTCGGGTTCACCCACCATTCGGTCTTGTCACTGATCCACTCCGAGGGCAGCACCTCGCGGATGTAGGGCTCGACGATGGCGCGGATGTCGGCGGAGGTCTGCCCGTCGTGCGCGTGCTGGGTCGAGAGCACGACCTGCAGCACCTCGACCGGCTTGCCGTCCTCGTAGCGCATGGTGAGCTGGCTCTTGGCGTCGGGGCGCAGCTCCGGCTCCTTGCCGGACTTCCGGGCCTCTGCGAGGCGGTGCAGGATCCTGTGCGCATACTGGATCGGCGCCGGCATCAGCTCGGGCGTCTCGTCCACGGCGTAGCCGAACATGATGCCCTGGTCGCCGGCGCCGTCCTTGTCCACGCCTTGCGCGATATGCGCCGACTGCTCGTGCAGGAAGTTCAGCACATGACATGTGTTCCAGTGGAACTTCTCCTGCTCGTAGCCGATATCCTTGATGCAGTCGCGGGCGATCTGGCCGAAACGGCCCATGTAGTTCTTCAGAAGATCGGGATCGGAGAGGCCGACCTCGCCGCCGATGACGACGAGCCCGGTCGTGGCGAACGTCTCGCAGGCGACGCGGGCGTTGGGCTCCTCCGCCAGGAGGGTGTCGAGGATCGCGTCCGAGATCCGGTCGCAGACCTTGTCGGGGTGGCCCTCCGAAACGGATTCGGAGGTGAAGATGAAGTTGCCGCGTGCCATGAAAATGCTCCGTTGGGGTTGTCCCGCCACGCCAGGAAGCCGTTGTGGCGGTCATTTGTTGATGTGGGGCAAGGCGTAGAGGCCAGGGAGGGAAAGGTCAACTGACCGGGCGGCG
>NZ_JBKHAQ010000113.1:0-8943 GCF_046542825.1 Rhodosalinus sp.
CCCTCGGGGGGTGAATGCCGCGGCACGCGGCAGAGGGGGGCAGACAGCCCCCCTTTACCGTCACACGTTCAGCAGCAGGTGCTCGCGCTCCCAGGGGCTGATGATCTGCAGGAACTCCTCGTATTCCTTGCGTTTCACGGCGGCGTAGACATTGCAGAACTCCGCCCCCAGCACCGCGTGCAGCGCCTCTGCCTCCTCGAAGGTCTCCAGCGCGTCGCCCAGCACCTGCGGGAAATCCCCTTCGCCGTCGTAGGTGCTGCCCCGGAACTGCTTGCTGGGCCAGTCCTCGTTCACCAGGCCCAGGTAGCCGCAGGCCAGCGAGGCTGCGATGCCGAGGTAGGGGTTGCAGTCCATGCCGGCCACCCGGTTCTCGATCCGCCGCGCCTGCGGCTCGGCGATCGGGATGCGCAGGCCGGTGGTGCGGTTGTCGCGCCCCCATTCCAGATTGATGGGCGCGGCGAAGTCCCTGACGTATCGCCGGTAGCTGTTCACATAAGGCGCAAGGATCGCGATGGCCGCGGGCAGGTGCGTCTGCATCCCGCCCAGGAAGTTGAAGAAGGCGTCCGTCTCGCCGCCCTGCGGCCCGGCAAAGAGATTGCGCCCCGTCTCGCGGTCGATCACCGAGTGGTGCAGGTGCATCGCGCTGCCGGGCTCGCCCTCGATGGGCTTGGCCATGAAGGTGGCGAAACAGTCGTGGCGCAGCGCCGCCTCGCGGATCATCCGCTTGAAGTAGAAGACCTCGTCGGCCAGCCGCACCGGGTCGCCGTGGCGCAGGTTGATCTCGACCTGTCCCGCGCCGCCCTCCTGGGTGATGCCGTCGATCTCGAATCCCTGCGCCTCCGCGAAGTCGTAGATGTCGTCGATGACGGGGCCGTATTCGTCCACCGCGCTCATCGAATAGGCCTGTCGCGCGGCGGCGGGCCGCCCGGTGCGGCCCATCATCGCCTCGATGGGCTTCGCCGGGTCGATATTGCGCGCGACGAGGTAGAATTCCATCTCGGGCGCCACGACGGGGTGCCATCCTTTTGCGTGGTAAAGTTCCACCACCCGCTTGAGCACGTTGCGCGGCGCGAAGGGGATGGGCACGCCCTCGCGGTCGAAGGCGTCGTGGATCACCTGCAGCGTCCAGTCGCCGGTCCAGGGCGCGGCGGTGGCGGTGGACATGTCGGGCTTGAGGATCATGTCCGGCTCGGTGAAATCCTCGGTGTCCGCCTCTTCGGTCCAGCCCCCCGTGATCGTCTGGAAGAAGATCGAGTTGGGCAGGTGGAACTGGCTCTGGCGCGCGAATTTCGAGGCTGGCACCGCCTTGCCGCGGGCGATGCCGGGCAGGTCGGCGATGATGCATTCCACCTCGTCCAGCCGCCGGCCCTCCAGATAGCTGCGCGCGGCCTCCGGCAGGCTGGTCTTCCAGTCGCTCATGCGATCCTCCGCTCGGTGAGGAAGCGGGCGATCATCTCGCCCACCTCGGTCCGGTCGGTGGGCGCGTCGAGCTGCGCGCGCGCGGCGTCGAGTTGCGCGGCCGGCACCACGCCCCTGCCGCGGGTGTCGGCCAGACCCTCGACCACCTCGGCGCCGAATTCGGGATGCGCCTGCACGGTGAAGATCTCGTCGTCGTAGAGCAGCGCCGCGTAAGCGCAGTGGGGGTGTGTGGCCACTACCTCGGCCTCGGCCGGCTTTTCCGTGATCTGGTCCTGATGCCAGGCGTTGAGCGCGAGGGGCCGCCCCTGCCAGTCGTAGACGGTGCGCCCCACGGCCCAGCCGCCGGGCCACTTCGCCACCTTGCCGCCCAGCGCCTGGGCGATGATCTGGTGGCCGAAGCAGATGCCCACCAGCGGCCTGCCGGCGGCGCGTATCTGGCGAATCAGCCGCTCCAGCGGCGGGATCCAGTCGTGATCCTCGTAGGCGCCGTGCTTCGAGCCGGTGATGAGCCAGCCGTCGGCCGCCTCGGGGCCGTCGGGGAAGGCGCCCGCCTCGACATGCCATGTGCGGAAGTCGAAGCCGGGACGCGCCAGCAGCGCCTCGAACATCTCGGGGTAGTCGCCGGTGCGGGGCCGGAGCTCTTCCGGCGCGCGCCCGGTCTGCAGTATGCCGATCAACATGAAATCACCGCGTGGACGGCCGTGATCTAGCCCGCGGCCCGCGCGCCCACAAGGGGGCTAGACGGTCTCCAGATAGACCTGCCAGTGTTCCTCGGGCGGGATCGCGGCCAGGCGGCGCATCTCCTGCCGCTTGGTCATGCAGAGGTTGTCCACGATCGCGTCGCCCAGGATGCGCCGCATCAGCGCCGAGGCCTCGAGCCGCGCGATCGCCTCTTCCCAGCCTGCGGCCATCTGGGGCAGGTCGTGCTCGTAGGCGTTGCCGTCGATGGGGGCGGGCGGGGCGAGCCCATCCTCGATGCCGGACAGCGCGGCGCCCAGCACGGCCGCGAGCAGAAGATAGGGAGTGATGTCGCCGCCCGCCGCGCGATGCTCGATCCGCCGCGCCTTTCCCGGTCCGGCGGGGATCCGGATCGCGGCGGTGCGGTTGTCATAGCCCCAGCCGGCACCGGTGGGCGCGTGGGCGCCCGGCACCAGCCGGTCGTAGCTGGGACCGTGCGGCGCGAGGATCAGGCTCGAGTCCGGCATCGCGCGCAGGCAGCCCGCGACGGCCGCGCGCAGGCTGTCGGACCCCGCCGGCCCGCCGTCGTCGAAGACGTTGCGCCCCGTGTCGTCGAGCACCGAGAAATGCAGGTGCATCCCGTTGCCCGCGTCGTTGGCGTAGGGCTTGGCCATGAAGGTGGCGGCCATCCCGTGCCGCCGCGCCAGCCCGCGCGCCAGCGTCTTGAAGAGCCAGGCGTCGTCTGCGGCCTCCATCGCCGGGCGATGCGCGAGCGTGACCTCGAACTGGCCCAGACCCGACTCCGAGATTGCCGAGTCCACCGCGATCCCCATCGCCGCGCAGCCGGCATAGAGATCGGTGAAGAAGGCATCGAAGGCGTCGAGCTGCCGGATCGACAGGATCGCGTGGCCCTGCAGGCGGCGGCCGGTCTGCGGGTTGATCGGCGGGCGCAGCGCCTCGCCCCCGTCGTCCACCAGCGTGAACTCCATCTCCGTCGCCGCGACGACCTGCCAGCCCCGCGCGGAGAAGGTGTCGAGCACGCGGGCGAGCGCATGTCGCGGATCGCCCGCGAAGGGCGTGCCGCCCTGCTCGAACATCCACATCGGCACCAGCGCGGAGCGATTCTCGAGCCAGGGCATCGGCACCGGCCCGCGCCCGGTGGGATAGAGGATGCCGTCCTGGTCGCCGCTTTCGAAGACCAGCGGGCTGCCCGCGATGTCGCTTCCCCAGACGTCGACGTTGAGCACCGACAGCGGCATCCGCACGCCGGCGGTGGCGAGCTTGGCGGCCGCCGCGGCGGGCATCCGCTTGCCCCGCATCTGCCCGTTGAGATCGCAGGCCGCCGCGCGGAAGGTGGTGACCTCGCTCAGATCCATCGTCTCGCTCCTGCCGCCGCCCCTGGCCGTGCCCTCGGCGTCCTTGGGTATTTGGGGACCATTGAAAGGACAAGCGCGGCGCATCAGGGGCCTACCGGATGATGTTGAGCCGCAGCCTGAGGCCGCGGCGGGCCTCCTGCGGCAGGTGTCGGTTGAGGCGGGCGTTCACAACTCCGAAGAAGCCGATGATCGCCAGTGTCAGCAGGATGAAGTAGCCCGCGAGGATCGGGTAGGGTACGAAGGGGTTGAAGGTGCGGTCGGCGAAGTAGTTCGCGTAATAGAGCGCATCGCCCCGCTGCTGCCAGGCCGGGAAGCCGGAGAAGTAGACCAGCGTCGTGGCGTGGAAGAGAAAGATCGCCTCGTTGGTATAGGCGGGCCAGGCGAGGCGCAGCATGGTGGGCCAGACGACACGCCGGAACCGCGCCCAGCCCGACAGGCCGTAGGCATCCGCGGCCTCCAGTTCGCCCCGGGGGATGGCGCGCAGCGCGCCGTAGAAGATCTCGCCCGAGTAGGCGGCGGTGTTCAGGAACAGCACGATCGTCGCGCCGGCCCAGGCGCTCGTGAAGGCGTCGAAGACCGGTGCCACGGGCTTCAGTGAGAGAAAGAGGAAATAGGCGAAGAAGAACTGGATGAAGAGCGGCGAGCCGCGAAAGACGAAGATGAACCACTCGGACGGCTTGCGGATCGCCCGCACGCGCGAGGCCTTGCCCAGCGCCACCGCCGTGGCGAGGAAAAAGCCCGAGCCCAGCGCCACGACCGCGAAATAGACGTTCCAGATCAGGCCCGAGCCGATCAGCGTGACCTGCTGGCAGAGGGTGAAGCCCTCGCGCGGCAGGAGCCTTTCGCCGATGCCGACGGAGCGCAGCGCATAGTCGGCGATCGTCTCCCAGCAGCTCATGCGCCGCCCCGCCGCAGCGCCTCGCCCTGCGCCGTGGCCTGCCCGCGGGACAGCCGCACGGTCAGCCGCTCGAGCGCGATCTCCGAGACGCGGGTGAAGGCAAGGTAGAAGACCAGCAGCGCCAGGAAATACCACATGCGCCAGTCGCCGTGCGGGTAGGCGGTGAAGCGCGGGTTGGCCGTGCCGCCCAGCTCGCGCGCCCAGTAGACGATGTCCTCGACCCCCAGCAGGAACAGGAGCGGCGTGGCCTTGATGAGCACCATCCACAGGTTCGACAGGCCGGGCAGGGCATAGATCCACATCTGCGGCACCAGAACCCGCCAGAAGGCCTGTCGGTGGGTCATCCCGTAGGCCTCTGCCGTCTCGATCTGCGCGCGCGGCACCGCGCGCATCGCCCCGAAGAGCACGTTGGCGGCGAAGGCGCCGAAGACGATGGCAAAGGTCAGCACGGCCAGGAAGAAGCCGTAGGTTTCATGCACCCATTGCGGCGCGGTGTTGAGCGGCAGCTTGGCCGCCTGGCAGACGATGAAGTCGTTTCCCTGGCGCACCGGCTGATCCCAGTCGGGGCAGAGGATCTGATGGCGCGTCCACTCGAAGATCTGGTCGAGCGCAATGACGAAGAAGAGGAAAAAGGCGATGTCGGGCACGCCGCGCACCACGGCGATGTAGCCCTTGCCGAAGAGCGACAGGGGCAGAATGCGCGACCGCGCCGCCGCCGCGCCGGCGAAGCCGAAGGCCAGCGCGGTGGGCGCGGTGATCGCCAGCAGAAGCAGCACGGTTCCGAACGACAGGTAGAAGCTCATGTGCTTCCCCGTCGTCAGGTAACACGCGAACCACCGGACGGTGTCCAGCGTGTCGGGATCCGTGCAGAACGGAAATATGGTCTGCCCCTCCGGAAGCGGGACGGGCCATGCCGGGCCCGCCCCTCAGGCGACGTGCCTCAGAACTGCGAGGACACGTCCCATTCGGCGATCAGCTCGTTGAGCGAGCCGTCGTCCTTCATCGACTGGATCGCCGCGTCGAAGGCCGCGCGCAGCTCGGGGTCGCTCTCGCGGAAGCCCATGCCGACGCCGCCGCCCAGCGGCACGTCCGGACCGGCCCAGACGAGGTCCGGGTCGTCCTCGACGATCGGCTCGAGGAAGGACTTGTCGGCCAGTACCGCGTCGGCCTCGCCGTTCTTGACGGCGGCGATCGTTTCGTCGGGCGTGGCGAATTCCACCAGCGTCGCGCCGGAGTCGGCGACGTAGCCTGCCTGGATCGTGCCGGTCTGCGCCGCGATCACGCCGGTCTCGACGTCCACGTCCTCCGACATGCCGGCATAGGCCGAGGGGTCGGGCGGGGTGTAGTTCTGCGAGAAGTCGATCACTTCCTCGCGCTCGTCGGTGATCGACATGCCGGCGATGATGGCGTCGTAGTTGCCCGAGACGAGGTTGGGGATGATCGAATCCCAGTCGTTCGTCACCCATTCGCACTCGAGCTCGGCGCGTGCGCAGAGCTCGTCGCCCAGCTCGCGCTCGAAGCCGTCCACCTCGCCGTCGTCGTTGATGAAGTTCCACGGGGGGTAGGCGCCCTCGGTGCCGAGGCGGACCACCTCCTGCGCGGCGGCCATCCCGGCGGAGACCGCCAGCGCCGCCGAGGCGAGGATCAATCGTTTCATCACTTGCACTCCCTCTCTGGTTTCGCGTTTCTCAGGCGGCGCGGGTGGAGGACAGGAAGCCCTGCAGCCGCGTCGACTTGGGCGCCCCGAAAAGCGCCTCTGGCGGACCTTCCTCCTCGATCAGACCCTGGTGGAGGAAGATCACATGGCTCGCGACATCGGCCGCGAGCTTCATGTCGTGGGTGACGATCAGCATGGTGCGTCCCTCGGCGGCCAGGGCCTTGATGACGCGGACCACCTCCTGCTCGAGTTCGGGGTCGAGCGCGCTGGTCGGTTCGTCGAAGAGAAGCGCCTCGGGCTCCATGCAGAGCGCGCGCGCGATGGCGGCGCGTTGTTGCTGGCCGCCCGAGAGCTGCGCGGGCCAGGCATCGGCCTTGTCGCCGATGCCCACCTTGTCGAGATAGCCGCGCGCGGCGCGCTCCACCTCGGCCCGGTCGCGGCGCAGAACGGTGAGCGGCGCCTCCATCACGTTCTGCAGGATGGTCATGTGCGCCCAGAGGTTGAATTGCTGGAACACCATCGACAGGTTCGTGCGGATGCGGATCACCTGCGCCGGGTCGGCCGGATGCCGGTGCATTCCCGTGCCGCGCCAGGCGACCGGTTCGCCCTTGAAGAGGATTTCGCCCTGCTGGCTGTCCTCCAGCAGGTTGAGGCAGCGCAGCAGCGTGGACTTGCCCGAGCCCGAGGAACCGATCAGCGCCACCGTCTCGCCGCGGTGCGCCGTCAGGCTCACGCCCTTGAGCACCTCAAGGCTGGCGTAGGCCTTGTGCAGGTCGCGAACTTCGATGACGGGCGCGGTCTCGGGCAAGGCGGGGTCCGGGGCGGCTTCCTGAAAGTTCCCGCCAATAGGTCGCAAAATGACCGGCGATGCAATGCGCAACGCAAGGGAAATCTTGCAACGACGCGCGCTTTGCCCGCCGGTCAGGCAGCGTCGCGGGCTGGCGCCGGGGCCGGCGGCAGCGGATGCGCGAGGTAGACGGCGGCCGGAATGCGGACGAGCCCACGCAGGCCCAGCGCAGCGCGGTCTGCAGGGGCCAGCGCGGCAATCCCCGCCTCGACCGCCCGTGCGAGCGGGTCGGGGTCGCGGCCCCGTGCCGTGATGAGCGGCAGGCCGGGGGAGGGCGGTGTCATGCCGACGACTTCCAGATGCTCTGCCACCGGATCGTGTCGCGCCAGAAGCCGCCAGGTCTGCGCATCGAGCGCGGCGAGGTCTGCGGCGCCCTCGGCCACCGCGCGGGCAGAGGTGGCGTGCGAGCCGGTGACCAGCAGGGGGCCAAGGCTGCGCCCCGTGGCGGCGAAATGCGCCGCCGGCGCGGCCCAGCCCGACTGCGACAGCGGCTCGTTGAGGGCAAGGCGCGGGCTGCGCAGATCGTCGAGGTGCCGCGCCGTGCCCTTCCGCACGACATAGACGGAGCGATACCAGCCCGGCGCGCAGCCCGGCAGGCCGAAGTCCGGCGTGCCGACCAGCGTCACGCGGTCCTTCAGATGCGCGCGGTAGGGCAGCCCGCAGGTCTGCGCCAGCAAGAGGTCGGGCGCCTGCCACAGCGCCCACAGGTCCTCCGGCTCCGCCAGCGAGCGGGGGCCCGCGCCCAGCGCGTCGCGGATCGCGGCCCACAGGCGTGCCGTGGCGCCCGCCGTCTCGGGGCGGGCATACATCGGCAGCGCGGCGATCACCCGCCTTCGACCCGGCGGCGCGCCCGCCCGCTGTCCAGGTCCGACACGCCCAGCAGGTTGACCGCCAGCCGCATCAGCGCGTTCTCGTGGTCGTCGCGCACACCGTCGGCCAGCACCACCTTCCACAGCGCCTCGACCACGCCGAGGCGCTCGTCATAGGGGACCGCGTCCTTGATCGAACGGGTGAAGCGCACGGTGTCGGGCGCCTCTGCCTCCAGCGCCTCTGCCTCGGCCTGCAGCTTCTGCGCCTCGAAGGGCGACAGGCCGAAGCGTTCGGCGGCGATGCGCCCGATCATCCGGCGCTCCTCCTCGGCATAATCGCCGTCGGAGCGCGCGACGCGCACCAGCAGCGCGATCAGCGCGAGGCGCGCGTCGTCGTCGGGCAGCGGGTCGGGGACGGGTGCGGCGAGGCGCTTGAGGAAATCTGCAAACATGCGGCGGATATAGTCGGGCGCGGGCCGCGCGCCAATCAGGGAATCGAGCGGGCGGTGTCGCGTAGTGCGGCGCTGTCATACTCCTCGATGCCCAGCGCGTGCTCGATCGCGGCGATGGCGGCCTCCTCTTCGGCGTCGGCCTTGCCGTCGGCCATCATCACCTCCCACAGCGCGCCGGCGATGCCCAGCCGCTCGGCATAGTCCACGCTGTCGCGCAGGACAGAGGCGAAGCGCTCGGTCTCCGGCAGGTCGTGCTCCAGCTTCTCGGCGGTGGCGCGCAGCCTGGCGGCCTCGACCGGGTTCAGCCCGAAGCGCGCGGCAAGGATGCGGTCGATGCGGCTGATCTCCTCGAAGAGATAGGCGTGATCGGATTTGGCCACCCGCACCAGCAGTGCCGCAAGCGCCAGCCGCGCGTCGGGCTCCGGCAGCGCCGCGGGCGGGTGACGGTCGTGGGCGAAACGGGCGAGCAACTCACGCAGCATCAGCCCTGGTATCCCTCGACGATCACCAGGTCGGCCTCGGCCGCGCCGTCGCGGTGGGCCTTCGCGCGCTGGTATTCCGGGCTGTCGTAGCAGGCGCGCGCGGCCTCGATGCTGGGGAACTCCAGCACCACATGGCGCGCGCGCGGCGCACCCTCGCGCGCCTCCTGCGCGCCGCCGCGGACGAGGAACCGCGCCTCGTATTTCGCGAAGGCCTCTGCATTGGCCTCGCGGTAGCGCTGATAGGCCTCGGGGTCGCTCACGTCGACCTGCGCGACCCAGTATCCCTTGGGCATCCATCCCTCCCTCACCCGCGTGCAGGGGGCCG
>NZ_JBKHAQ010000114.1:0-8639 GCF_046542825.1 Rhodosalinus sp.
GTCGCGCCGCAGGCGCGCCATTCAACGGATTCGCCGCAGGCGCGCCATTCAACGGATTCGCCGCAGGCGCGCCATTCAACGGTTCGCCGCGGGTCCGCCAGCCGAGTCAGGGCCGGACGCGCGTCCGCCCAAGCCGGCTCAGCAAAAGCGGTTGTCGCGGGGAAAGCCGCGCGGTGCCATGCGGCCCGCGGTGGCGCGAGCGGCGGACCATTCCGAAAGGTCGGCCTCGGTCCGGGTGCGTCCTGCGGGATCCTTCCAGGACAGGCCCTGTGCCGCGTCGAAGGTCACGGCGTCCGAGAGGCCCCCGTCCTTGTATTTCTGCAGGCGCACGCCCTTCCCCCGTCCCATTTCCGGCAGGTCGGAAAGCGGAAAGACCAGCATCTTGCGGTTCTCGCCCACCACCGCGACCCTGTCGCCGGCCACGCGCCTGCAGACCTTCGCCACCGCCGGCGCGCGCAGGTTCAGCACCTGCTTGCCCGCACGGGTCTGGGCCACGACCTCGTCCTCGGGCGCGACGAAGCCGTCGCCGGCGGAGGAGGCCACCAGCAGCCTGCCGCCCGGGCGGTGGATCAGCAGCGTGACGATATCCGCCTCGTTGGGCAGATCGACCGTCAGGCGCACCGGCTCGCCCATCCCCCGCCCGCCGGGCAGATTGGCGACCGAGAGGGTATAGGCCCGCCCGTTCGACCCCATCAGGATCAGACGGTCGGTCGTCTCGGCGTGGAAGACGAAGCGCGGCCCGTCGCCGTCCTTGTATTTCAGTTCCCGGTCCAGCGCGACGTGACCAGACAGCGCCCGGATCCAGCCCATCTGCGAGCAGACCACGGTGACCGGCTCGCGCTCGATCATCGCCTCCAGAGGCACCTCCTCGACCAAGCCCGCCTCGGCAAAGCCGGTGCGCCGCGCACCGCCGGGCGTCGAGCTGCCGAAGCTCTTCTTCACCTCGCGCAGTTCCCCGGCAATGCGGTCCCATTGCAGGCCCTGGTCCTCGAGCAGGTCCTCGAGGCCCGCGCGTTCCTCCATCAGGCGGTCGCGCTCGGCGATCAGTTCCATCTCTTCCAGCCGGCGCAGGCTGCGCAGGCGCATGTTGAGGATCGCCTCGGCCTGCACGTCCGAGAGCTTGCCCTCCTCGTAGCGGCGCGGCACCTCCTCGGCGCCGGGTGCGCCCTCGTCCGCCACCGGCTCCAGACTGTCCGCATCCACGCCCGCCAACGGCGAGACATAGTCCGCCTCCGACGTGGCGCGCGTGATCGTGGACTGGTGCGATGTCGACCAGTCCTCGTACATGAGCGCGGGTTTGGGCGCGTCGTCGTAGCGGATGATGTCGATCACCCGGTCGAGGTTGAGAAAGGCCAGGATGAACCCCTCGAGCACCTCCAGCCGGTGGTCGATCTTGCCCAGCCGATGGCGCGAGCGGCGCAGCAGCACGTCGCGCCGGTGATCGAGGAAGGCGCGCAGAACCTCGCGCAGCGAGCAGACCCTGGGCGTCAGCCCGTCGATCAGCACGTTCATGTTGAGCGGGACGCGCACCTCCAGATCCGAGTTGCGATAGAGCAGGCCCATCAGCACGTCGGGCTCCACGTTGCGCGACCGCGGCTCCAGCACGATGCGCACGTCGCCCGCGCTCTCGTCGCGGATATCGGCCAGGATGGGCACCTTCCGGGTCTGGATCAGCTCTGCGATCTTCTCGATCAGGCGCGATTTCTGCACCTGATAGGGGATCTCGGTCACGACGATCTGCCACTGGCCGCGGCCGAGGTCCTCGCGCTCCCAGCGCGCGCGCAGGCGAAAGGCGCCGCGCCCGGTGCGATAGGCTTCCGCGATGCTGTCCTGCGGCTCGACGATCACGCCGCCGGTGGGGAAGTCGGGGCCCTTCACATGGTTCAGCAGCGTGTCGTCGCGGGCCTCCGGCGTCCTGATCAGATGCAGGCAGGCGTCGATCAACTCGCCCAGGTTGTGCGGCGGGATGTTGGTGGCCATGCCCACGGCGATGCCGCTCGACCCGTTGGCCAGCAGGTTCGGGATGGCCGCCGGCAGCACCACGGGTTCGCGCAGCGTGCCGTCGTAGTTGTCGCGGAAATCCACCGCGTCCTCGGCCAGCCCCTCCATCAGCGCCTCGGCCAGCACGGTCATCCGCGCCTCGGTGTATCGGGCGGCGGCGGGGCTGTCGCCGTCGATGTTGCCGAAGTTGCCCTGCCCGTCCACCAGCGGGTAGCGCATGACGAAGTCCTGCGCGAGACGCGCCATCGCGTCGTAGATCGCGGCATCCCCGTGCGGGTGATAGTTGCCCATCACGTCACCGGCGATCTTGGCCGACTTGCGGAAGCCGCCCCCGGAACCCAGGCGCAATTCGCGCATTGCATAAAGGATACGGCGCTGGACAGGCTTCAGCCCGTCGCGGGCATCCGGCAGCGCCCGGTGCATGATCGTCGAGAGCGCATAGGTCAGATACCGCTCGCCCAGCGCCCGGCGCAGGGGTTCGGCCGAGGGCAGCGCAGGGTCTGTCGCGTCGTCGCGGGGATCGTCCATGCCGCTCGACATATCCTCGCGGCGAGGGTCGGTAAAGCCGGCCGGAGCCCAGGCTGCCGTAGGGTCGCGTTTTCGCTTCGGCGAAACCGCAGAATCGCTTAAAGACCGAAGCCGTGCCCGTTTTTTGCTGCCCGGGGCATGCTTCGGTTTCGGATCGGGGGATTTTGACCCATGTGGGGTTTCATCATTGCGACGTTCGTTTTCCTTGCACTTGTGTTCTATCAGGCGAGCGGCGGGGCGGATTACCAGCCGTCGGCAAGTTCGCTCCAGGCGCAGGAGCGTGCCGTGCCCGCAGCGCCGGCCGAACCGGCCCGGACCGCGGCCACTGCCGATGCGCCGGCCGCGGGCACGCAAGCGACCGCCGGCGTCACGCTTGCCGCCGCGCGCGCGCAGCCCGAAGCGCCCCGCGACTTCGACAGGGACACGCCGGAGCCCGACGATGGCGGCCTTTTTTCCTCGGTGGTGATGCCCTCGGGCGCCACAAGGGAGCCGCAGGCACCGGCAATGGAGCCGCAGGCACCGGCCACAACACCCCCCGTCGTCTCTGCCTCGGCCGCGAACCTGCGAGCCGTGGGCGGCAATCGGGTCAACATGCGGGCCGGTCCCGGCACGGGTTACGGCGTGCTGACCACGCTGTCGCGCGGCGATCGGGTGATCGTGCTCGACGATCCCGGACAGGGCTGGGTAAAACTGCGTGTGCAGGACGGGGGGCGCGTCGGCTGGATGGCCGCATCGCTTCTGGATCAGGCCGACTGAGCCGCTTGCGCCGCGCGGCCCGCCGTCCTAGGCCCCCCGAAAGGGAGGGCTTTGGATGGCGCAGCGCACGATCCTGATCACCGGCTGTTCCAGCGGCATCGGCCTGGACGCCGCGCGCGCGCTTGTGCGTCGCGACTGGCGGGTGTTCGCGGCCTGCCGGCGGCC
Organism: Rhodosalinus sp.; assembly: GCF_046542825.1. Classification (GTDB taxonomy): domain Bacteria; phylum Pseudomonadota; class Alphaproteobacteria; order Rhodobacterales; family Rhodobacteraceae; genus Rhodosalinus. The sequence continues at coordinate 3,451 of NZ_JBKHAQ010000114.1, forward strand.
GGAGGACTGCGCGCGCCTGCAGGCCGAGGGGCTGGAAAGCCCCCTGATCGATTACGAGGACCCCGCCAGCATTCAGGCAGGCATGGCAGAGGTGCTGGAGGCCACCGGCGGCCGGCTCGACGCGCTCTTCAACAACGGCGCCTACGCGATCCCCGGCCCGCTGGAGGACGTGCCAGCCCCCGCCCTGCGCGCGATCTTCGAGGCCAATGTCATCGGCTGGCACGACCTGACGCGCCGCGCGATCCCCGCCATGCGGGCGCAGGGCGCGGGCCGAATCGTGAACTGCTCTTCCGTTCTGGGCTTCACGCCCGCCAAATGGCGCGGCGCCTATGTTGCCAGCAAGTTCGCGCTGGAGGGGATGACGGACGTGTTGCGGCTGGAGATGGCAGGCACCGGCATCCATGTCGTGCTGATCCAGCCCGGGCCGATCGACACGCCGTTCCGCGAAAACGCGGTCAGGCAGTTCGAGAAATGGGTCGACTGGGAAAGCTCGCCGCGCGCCGACGACTATCGCGCCACCCTGCTCGACCGGCTCTACAAGGGGGCAGAGATGCGCTCCTGGCCGGCCTCTGCCGTGACCGAGGCGCTGATCCGCGCGCTCGACTCGCCCCGCCCGCGGGCGCGCTATCCCGTCACCACGCCGACGCGCGCTGCCGCCGTCATGCGCCGGGCGCTGGGCGGGCGGATGCTCGACCGGGTGCTGGATCGGTTGTGACGGGGTTCGCTTTTTCCGCCCGCTCCGCTATCTGCGCGATCTGACCGCGAACAAAAGGACTGATCATGGCATCCGACCCGCTCTTCTACGTCGTGGCGATTGCCGTGCTGATCGTGCTGGGCATCCTGCTGGTGGGCGTCGGCGGCTTCGCCCGCGGCGGCGAGTTCAACCGGAAGCATGGCAACCGGCTGATGCGCTGGCGGATCATCGCGCAGTTCGTCGCGGTGGTGGTCATACTGTTGTTTGTCTGGATTCGCAGCGGAGGCTGAAATGGTCGTTCTGAACAAGATCTACACCCGAACCGGCGATGCCGGCGACACGGCGCTGGGCGATGGCAGCCGCGTGGCGAAGCACGCGCTACGCGTCGCCGCCTACGGCACGGTGGACGAGTTGAACGCAACGCTGGGCCTTGCCCGGCTGCAGGCCGAGGGCGAACTGGACGCGCAGCTTTCGCGCATCCAGAACGACCTCTTCGATCTGGGCGCCGATCTCTGCTGCCCCGACATGGAGCGCGACGCCGAGGCGGAGTATCCCCGCCTGCGCATGATCGACGCCCAGGTGGAGCGGCTGGAGCGCGAGATCGACGCGATGAACGAACGGCTGGAGCCGCTGCGCAGCTTCATCCTGCCCGCGGGCTCCGCGCTCTCGGCGCATCTGCACCTCTGCCGCACGGTGGCCCGGCGGGCCGAGCGCAACGCCGTGGAACTCGCCACGATGGAGCATGTGAATCCCGCTGCGATAAAATACCTCAACCGCCTTTCGGACTGGTTCTTCGTCGCCGCCCGCATCGCCAACGACGAAGGCCGCGCCGACGTGCTCTGGGTTCCGGGGGCGAACCGGTGAGCGCAGCGAACCGGCGGGCCGTCCGATGGACGGACCGGCCCCCGGAAGCGCGGAGCGCCGGGCCGAAGGCCGGGGGCGAACCGGTGAGCGCAGCGAGCCGGCAGGCCGTCCGGTGGACGGACCGGCCCCGCGTGCGGTGTCCCGCGACGGACGACTTGCGACGTTCCGGGCGCGCGGGATGACGATTTTGCCCTGTCACCGAGGGAAACGACCCGCTAAGACGCGGCCGAAGAGACGGACGACCGCGCCTGCGGCGACCAGCGCGACTAACTAGGGAGAGCCACGCCGATGAAGGTACTCGTGCCTGTGAAGCGCGTGATCGACTACAACGTGAAGGTCCGTGTCAAGGCGGACGGATCGGGCGTCGATCTCGCCAACGTCAAGATGTCGATGAACCCCTTCGACGAGATCGCCGTCGAAGAGGCGATCCGCCTGAAGGAGGCCGGCAAGGTCGATGAGGTCGTCGCCGTCTCGATCGGCGTGAAGCAGGCGCAGGAAACGCTGCGCACCGCGCTCGCCATGGGCGCCGACCGCGCAATCCTGATCGTCGCCGCCGACGACGTGCACCAGGACATCGAGCCGCTGGCCGTCGCCAAGCTGCTGGCCAGGGTGATCGAGGAGGAACAGCCCGGCCTCGTGCTCTGCGGCAAGCAGGCGATCGACAACGACATGAACGCCACCGGGCAGATGCTGTCCGCGCTGCTGGGCTGGAGCCAGGCGATGTACGCCAACAAGGTCGAGATCGAGGGCGAGCACGCCGTCGTCACCCGCGAGGTGGACGGCGGCCTGCAGACCGTGAAGGTGAAGATGCCCACGATCATCTCGGCCGACCTGCGCCTGAACGAGCCGCGCTATGCCTCGCTGCCCAACATCATGAAGGCGAAGAAGAAGCCGCTCGACGAAAAGACCGCCGCCGACTACGGCGTGGACGTCGCGCCGCGCCTCGAGGTGGTCAAGACGGCCGAGCCGCCGACGCGCAAGGCGGGCGAGATGGTGGGCTCGGTCGACGAGCTGGTGGCGAAACTGAAAGAAGCGGGGGTGGTGTGATGGCCGTTCTGCTGATTGCCGAGATCACCGATGGCGCGCTGGCGATGGACGCCACCGCCAAGGCCATGACGGCCGCGAAGCAGCTGGGCGAGGTGACCGTGCTGGCCGCCGGTGCCAAGGCGGCGGATGCCGCCGCAGAGGCCGCCACGCTCGACGGCGCGGCCAAGGTGCTCTGCGCCGAGGATGCGCTTTACGGCCACCGGCTGGCAGAGCCCACGGCAGCACTGATCGCGGAGCTGGCGAAGGACTACGATCACATCGTCGCGCCGGCGACGACGGACGCCAAGAACATCCTGCCGCGGGTCGCGGCCCTGCTTGACGTCATGGTCATCTCTGACGTGACGGCGGTGGTCGATGCCGACACCTTCGAGCGGCCGATCTATGCCGGCAACGCGGTGCAGACGGTCAAGTCCTCCGACGCGAAGAAGGTGCTGACGGTGCGCACCTCGACCTTCGACGCGGCCGGACAGGGCGGCTCTGCCCCGGTCGAGACCATCGGCGCAGCCGCCGATCCGGGCCTCAGCGAATGGGTCGAGGACAAGGTGGCCGAAAGCGACCGGCCCGAGCTGACCTCTGCCGGCATCGTCGTCTCGGGCGGGCGCGGTATCGGGTCCGAGGAAGATTTCAAGATCATCGAGAAGCTCGCCGACAAGCTGGGCGCCGCCGTGGGCGCCAGCCGCGCGGCCGTCGATTCGGGCTTTGCTCCGAACGACTGGCAGGTGGGCCAGACCGGCAAGGTCGTGGCACCGGAGCTCTATATCGCCGTGGGGATTTCCGGCGCGATCCAGCACCTTGCCGGCATGAAGGACTCGAAGATCATCGTCGCCATCAACAAGGACGAGGAGGCGCCGATCTTCCAGGTGGCCGATTACGGGCTGGTGGCCGACCTCTTCACCGCCGTGCCGGAGCTGACCGAAAAGCTCTGATCCCGAAGGCTTCTCTCGAAGGGGCCGCGCCGGTTGCTCCGGCGCGGCCCCTTTGCCTTCGCCTCCGCCACACGCCTCAGTGGAGCGGCCGATGCGCCCGCAGAACCGGCAACAGCGCCTGCGCCGCCGCCTCGTGCGCCGCCGGCCCCGGCAGCAGAGCGGATGCCGGCGCTTCGAGTCCGGGAAAAACCATGCCCTCGGTGCCCTCGTGTGCGACCGCCGGCGCCGCCTCGACCACCGCCGCAAGCTGCGGGCGCAACGCCTCGATCATCTCGCGATCCACCAGCAGGGGTTCGGGGGCACCGGGGTCGATCGCCCGTTCCGGCGGCGGGGTGCGCCCCAGCCACAGCAGCGCCACGGGCGCATCCAGCCGCGCGATCAGCGCCTCCATGCGCGCCAGCCAGCTTTCCCGCAGCCCCTCGCGCAGCCTTGCGAAGCCATCCGGCTCACGCCTCGCCAGCGCCCCGGTCATGTGCCGTGTGAAGTGGAACTCGGTGAAGTCGGCCCGCGGGAAGAGCTTGCGCATCAGCGGGCTGGGCCCGAGGAAGCGGTCGTTGCGCCGCGGATGCACGCGGTAGAACCGGTTGCTGAGGTTCTGCGCGCCCATCGCCTGCACGACCACCAGCCGCGCCCGGCCCGCGGCGCGCAGCAGTTCAGGCTCGTGCAGGAAGCTTTCGATGCCTGCGTTCACCGCGCCGAGGTTGACGCAGGGGATGCCGGCCGCTGTCTCCAGCCGCGCGGGCCAGGGCCGCGCGATGTATTTGCCATAGGTTTCCGTGCCGCCCAGACAGGCAACGAAATCCCCCTTCAGCGCGCGTGCCGGCCCGCGGAACAGCATCCGCGACGGCCCATAGCGGCACGGCGCGTAATCGAGCCCCCCCGGGCCCGGCGCGTCGTAGCTCATGTTTCCCACCAGTTCGGTTCACCCGGAAGACAGCCTGAAACCGGTCTCTTGCGAAAAGCTTAAGGGGCGCATTCGCCTCGAATGTTGCGGATCGCGCGGCCTTGGCATCGCGGCCCGCTCTGCCTATGGTCCGCGCGCAGCGAACGGGGGATCGAGAGGATGGAGATCGAGACGGTCGGCGTCGTCGGAGCGGGCCAGATGGGCAACGGCATCGCCCATGTCATGGCGCTGGCAGGCTACGAGGTGCTGCTCAACGACCTCGACGCGGCGGCGCTCGAGGCCGCGATCGAGCGAATCGGCCGGAACCTCGACCGCCAGGTGAACAGCGGCAAGATCGCGGAGACGGACAAGACCGCCGCGCTCGGGCGAATCAGGACGACGCTGGAGCTGACCGATCTGGGCCGCTGCGATCTCATCATCGAGGCGGCGACCGAGCGCGAGGAGATCAAGCAGAAGATCTTCGATACCCTTCTGCCGCATCTCAAGCCGGAGACGATCCTGACCTCCAACACCTCGTCGATCTCGATCACCCGGCTGGCCAGCCGCACGGACCGGCCCGAGAAGTTCATGGGCTTCCACTTCATGAACCCGGTGCCGGTGATGCAGCTCGTCGAGCTGATCCGCGGGATCGCCACCGACGAGGCGACCTATCAGGCCTGCAGGACGGTGGTGGACCGGCTGGGCAAGACCGCGGCCAGCGCCGAGGATTTCCCCGCCTTCATCGTCAACCGCATCCTGATGCCGATGATCAACG
>NZ_JBKHAQ010000115.1:0-8618 GCF_046542825.1 Rhodosalinus sp.
AGTCCCTCCGGGCCTACCAGTCCGCCCTGCGGCGACGGTCGATTGCCACGGTGCGGCCGAAGGAAGGCCGGTGGTCGCGTGGCACATGGCCGGTTTCCCGGAATGCGCTCACGATGTGCAGCAGTCGCCCTCTGTGCCGTCCGGAGGCAAGGCCGAGATCGGCATTTTCCTGACCCTCACCCCGCCCACCAAGCCGATGGAGCGCGAGGCCGCCGCCGCGGGGCTCTACGAGATGGAGGGCTTCACTCCCGTCCCCCGCATCCAGATCGTCACCGTCGAGGCGGCGCCGGCGTTCCGCGCCCGCGCCGTGCGCCTGCCGGCCCGGCGCGACGACGCCTTCGGGCGCGCCGCCCACGAGGAGGACCGCGGCGCGCAGGGGTCGCTCGACCTGCGAGCCTCAGCTCGCCAGCTGCTCCATCACCTCGTCGGAGGCCTCGAAGTTCGTCGTGACGCGCTGCACGTCGTCGTCGTCCTCGAGCGCGTCTATCAGGCGCATGAGCTTCTGCATCCCCTCGAGGTCGAGCTCGGTGGTGTTGAGCGGCTTCCAGACGAGGCGCGTGGTCTCCGACTCACCCAGCCGGTCCTCGAGCGCGGTGGAGACATCGTTGAGGTCGGTGTCCGCGCACCAGATCACATGTCCGTCCCCGGAGCTTTCCACGTCCTCGGCGCCGGCCTCGATCGCGGCCTCCAGCACTGCCTCGGCGTCGCCCGCGTCCGCCGGATAGACGATCTGGCCCTTGCGCTCGAACATGAAGCCGACCGAGCCGGTCTCACCCAGGTTGCCGCCGTGCTTGCCGAAGGTCGCCCGCACGTTCGAGGCCGTGCGGTTGCGGTTGTCGGTCATCGCCTCGACGATCACCGCCACGCCGTTCGGGCCGTAGCCTTCGTAACGGATCTCTTCGTAGGCGTCGCCCTCGCCGCCGGTGGCCTTCTTTATCGCACGCTCGATGTTGTCCTTGGGCATCGAGCTTGCCTTGGCATCCTTGATCGCCAGGCGCAGGCGCGGGTTCTTGTCGGGGTCGGGATCGCCCATCTTGGCCGCGACGGTGATCTCCTTCGACAGCTTCGAGAACAGCTTCGAGCGCACGGCGTCCTGCCGGTTCTTGCGATGCTGGATGTTGGCCCATTTGGAATGGCCCGCCATGGGGGATCTCCGACCTCTGCCCGGGAATGCCGAGGATATAGGCCAGGGCGCGGGGCCTGTTCAATCCCCGGCGGCCTCGGGCGAACCGCGCTGGGCAGCCAGGCATGTCCGGGATGTCGTTTCGGTCGAAAGCGGCCGGCGCGCCGCGCATCGGAGAAGCCGCGCGGCGCCCGGAACGGCGCGGCGCCTAACGACAGGGAGACAGACCCGTGCCCGGATCGCGCCTCGTGGCGCTTGCCGCCGCCGCGCAAGTGCTTCGTGGGCGTATCGCCGGCCACCGGGGCGCTTCGGCGCGGGCGTGATGCTGGCCCGTCTGACGGCCGCCCTCGGCCCTCCGGGTCGTCGTCTGCGTCATCGCCTTCTTCCCCGGGCCGCTGCCGGAGATTTCGCTGTGGCAGACGCTGGCCCTGCTCGAGCGTGATCCGCTCGCGCTGCCGGACGATGCGGGGCGGCTAATCGGCCACGAGCTCGACCTCGAAGGTGGCGTCGGCACCGCTCTCCGCGGCCCCGGGCCGACTGCGGACCAGCCGGATCGCATGGCGGCCTTGCGACACGCGCAGCCGCAGCACGCGCGCGCCGCCGGCGCCGATGCCGTCACCGGCCCCGACGTTGCGGTCCTCTATCACGGTCAGGCCCTCGCCCTCCGGCAGGGACCACCGGAAGCCTGTCGTGGGGTTCTCGGGCAGGTCCAGCACCACCTCCGCGCCGGCGGGGACGGCGACACTGCGGCCGCCGTCCCCCGGCCCGAGGCGCAGGGCCTCTTCGGGCACGGTGTTCACCAGACGTAGATCTCGTGGATCTGGTTGTCGGACCCGATGTTCACGTTGACCGTCGCGTTGGTCTGCTCGGCATGGCTGCAGAGCATGACCAGCGTGAGATAGGCGCTGTCGTTCGCGGGCGCGATCCTGCGCCAGCCCAGGCCCTGCACCGCGGCCCAGGCGTTGCGGTTCGAGGCGTTGCACCACATCGCGGTGATCTTCTTGCCGGTGTGCCAGGCGGTGACGCCTTCGCCCTCGGCCTCGATCCCGGCCTCGCCGGGCGGGCGCATCGTGGGTGCCTCGACGCGCGCGGGCGCCGTCTCGGTCAACCCGGTCACGTCGAGCGTGGGGGCGTCGGGCGCGGCCTGCGCCTGCGCGTCGGCCTTCACCTGTTCGACGGTATCGGCGGGGGCATCTGCCGTAACGCTCTTGGGCATTGCTCAGTCCTTTCGCTGATGTCGCTGGCGCACAGGCCTAGACGACGTAGATTTCCTGGATCTCGTTGCCGTCCACGAGCGCGCGGACGCCGCGGTTGCCGGCCTTCGCGCCCACCAGTTCGGTGAGCATGGCGTGATGCTGGACATCCGAGGTATCGACCACGCGGCGCCAGCCGACGCCCTGGAAATGCGCATAGGCGTTGCGCGCGCTGCGGTTGCTCCACAGGCCGTTGACCTTGAGGTTGCCTTGCCATGTCCGCAGCGTGACCGCGTTGGCGCCCCAGGGGCCGTACCACGTCTCGATCTGGCACTCGCCATAGCCGATGCGGAAGAAGCCGCCCTCGCCCCAGTTCGTGCCCCAGGAGTTCTTGCAGATCCAGCAGCGCTGGCTGTCCGAATAGCCCACGATCTCGACGCAGTGCCCGCCCGCGGCGTTGCCGGAGACGTGGCGATAGACGCCCGAGCGGTAGCTGAAGAAGTCCTGATAGACGATGAAGCATCCCGTGATCGACCCGCGGGTCGAGATCCAGTCCTTCATCGCGCTGCGGGTGGACAGTTCGGTGCGGCCCGTGACCTTGGCGATGTTGTTCTGCCACCCGGACGGAACGGCGCAGGCCTGCTGCGAACCGCTGTAGGGATAGACGCTTTCCATCGTCACGCCCTTGTCCCTGGCCTTGTCCAGCGCGGCGTCGGGGAACCAGCCGTTCTGACAGGTGCGCCCGTCCTCGCCGCCGTGGCAATAGAACAGATGCGCCTCGGACAGATCGATCGCGAGGGTTTCGTCGTTGCGCTGACGGCGCAGGGTCGTCTCCATCACCGCCGCCACGCCGAAGGCCACGCAGGAGCCGCAACCGCCCTGGTCCTTCACCGGCGTGGTGAAGTTCTTTCCGCCCACGTTGCGCAGATCGTAGGCGGCCGGCGCACCAAGGCCGCTTTCGGCCTGGATCATTTCCTGCGTCACGCGCGGTGCGGTGACGTCCCGCTGCACGGCTTCCTCCAGCGTTGGCGCGCCGGCCGGCGGCACAAAGCCCAGACGGATGCGCCGCTCGTCCTCCGTCATCTGCGCCAGCGATGTTTGCGGGTCCATCTGCCACGGAGTGCCCGCAGCCTTCAGGTCTTCCGAGAGTTTTTTCAGGTCCAGAGATTCCGCCATCTTCGGGTCCTCCCAATGCCCCGTTATCGAAATGCACCCCGCACGCCTTCCGCGTGCGGAGGCCAGGCAGGCGGAGCGGCAAAAGCCCCGCACAGAAGTCAGGAACGAAAGAAATCTGCCCCGGCATGGTCCCGCGGGCCGCGTGTGCCGTCGAAACGACCGGCACAACCGAAAGTTTAGCAAAGCAAACCGATTCGCGCAAACGCTGATACGGGCGCGGCATCGAGCGGTCGCGCACGAACTGCACACTTGCTCAACCTTCCCGCGCGGTCCAACAAGCGGCATGACCCAGGATCAGGCCATCCTCTTCGCGCTCTTCGCGCTCGTCTTCGCCGGACTGCTCTGGGGGCGCTGGCGCTACGATCTCGTGGCCTTCGCCGCGCTGCTGGCGGGTGTTGTCCTTGGCGTGGTGCCGCAGGGCGACGCCTTCTCCGGCTTCGGGCACCCGGCCGTGCTGGTCGTGGCGCTGGTGCTGATCGTCTCGGCGGGGCTGTCGCGCTCGGGCGCGGTGCATCTGATCACCCGCACGCTGATGGACAAGGCGCGGGGGCCGCAGGCGCATATCGCCCTGATAGGGGGCGTGGGCGCGGGGCTGTCGGGGTTCATGAACAACGTGGCCGCGCTGGCGCTGCTGATGCCGGTGGACATCGCCACGGCGCGCAAGGCCGGTCGCGCGGCCGGCGTCACGCTGATGCCGCTGGCCTTCGCCACGATCCTCGGCGGCATGGTGACGCTGATCGGGACGCCGCCGAACATCATCATCGCCACGATCCGCGAGGACGAGCTGGGCGCCTCCTTCTCGATGTTCGACTTCGCGCCAGTCGGACTCGCCGTTGCGGTGGCCGGCATGGCCTTCGTCGCGCTTGTGGGCTGGCGGCTGATCCCGGTGCGTGAGGACACGGGCGCCGGCACGGAGCAGGTCAAGCGCTTCCTCGCCGAACTCATCGTGCCAGAGGACAGCAAGGCGGTAGGCAAGCGGGTGCGCGACCTCTACGAGGCGGCGGAAGACGCAGATGTCGGGGTCATCGGCCTGATCCGCGACGGCAGGCGCCGCTACGGCACCTCGTACAACACCACGATCCGCGAGGGCGACGCGCTGGTGCTGGAGGCCGCGCCCGAGGCGCTGGAAGAATTCCGCACCGACCTGTCGCTCGCCTTCGCCGAGAGGGAGCGAGAGGATCGGCTGAAGGCCGAAGGCGAAGGCTTGACACTGGTCGAGGCGGTCGTGCCCGAGGGCGCCCGCATCGCCGGGCGCAGCGTGCAGTCGGTGGGCCTGTCGTGGCGGCAGCAGACGCTGCTGCTGGGCGTCTCGCGCGAGGGGCGCCAGGTCACCGAGCGGATGCGCCAGACCAAGCTGCGGCCAGGCGACATCCTGCTGCTGCTCGTGCCGCAGGAGCGCGCCTACGAGGTGGTCGAATGGCTGGGCGTGCTGCCACTGGCCGAGCGCGGCCTGACCGTGACCGAAAACACCAAGACCTGGTCCGCGATCGGGACCTTCGCCATCGCCGTGCTCGCGGCCAGCGCCGGACTGCTCTACCTGCCAGTGGCGCTGGGCATCGTGGTCGTGACCTACGTGCTGATCGGCGTGCTGCGGCTCTCCGAAATCTACGAACACGTCGAATGGCCGGTGATCGTGCTGCTGGGCAGCCTGATCCCGCTGGGCGCGGCACTCGACGAGGTGGGCGGGACGCAACTGATCGCCTCGGGCCTGCTCTCGCTGGCCGAGAGCTGGCCGGTCTGGGCGGTGCTGAGCGCGCTACTCGTGGTGACGATGGCGCTGTCCTCCGTGCTCAACAACGCCGCCACGGCACTGGTCGCCGCCCCGGTGGCGATCGACATGGGCGAACGCCTCGGCGCCTCGCCGGACGCCTTCCTGATGACGGTGGCGGTGGGCGCCTCCTGCGCCTTTCTCACCCCCATCGGACACCAGAACAACACGCTGATCCTTGGCCCCGGCGGCTATCGCTTCGGGGACTACTGGCGGATGGGGCTGCCGCTGACGATCATCGTGACGGCCGTGGCGGTGCCCATGATCGCGCTGGTCTGGCTCTGAAGCGCACGGCGCCTGCCTGCGCGACCGGGTGCCTTGATGCACCTGCCTTGATGCACCGGGGCCAAGGCCGGGGCCGGGGGCTTTGCCCTCGGCGCGGGATCGGCGGGACATGGCGCGACGCCGGTCCGCTGGACAAGCCCGCGGGACCGGGGCAGACCGCGTGCATGGATCTCGACACGCGCTTTCCCGCCATAGCAGACCTCCGCGTCCGCGCGCGTGCCCGGGTGCCGCGCTTCGTCTGGGAATACCTCGACAGCGCCACGGGCGCGGAGTCCGTGCCGCGCCGCAATCGCGCGGCGCTGGATGCGGTGCGGCTTTACCCCTCCGTCCTGCACGGCGAGATCGGGCCCGATCTCTCGGCAAATCTCTTCGGGCACCGCCACTCCCTGCCGTTCGGTGCGGCGCCGCTGGGCATGTCGGGGCTGATCTGGCCAGGGGCGGAGGCCACCATCGCCCGCGCCGCGGCGGCTGAGGGGCTGCCCGCGGGGCTTTCGACCGTGGCGACCCGCCCGCCCGAGGAGATCGGGCCGATTGCCGCGCCGCACGGCTGGTTCCAGCTCTACCCGCCGCGCGACGAGGGCATCCGCGCCGACATGCTCAAGCGCGCGCGTGACAGCGGCTTTTCCGTGCTGGTGCTGACGGTGGACGTCCCGGTGCCCAGCCGGCGCGAGCGGCAGACCCGCTCCGGCCTGACGATCCCGCCGAAGCTGACGCCGCGGATGCTGGCGCAGATGGCGCTGCGCCCGCGCTGGAGCCTCGCCACCCTGCGTGCCGGCCTGCCGCGGCTGCGCACGCTCGACCCCTACACCGAAGGGCCGCGGCGCGGGCTGCCCTCCACCGGCCATGTCGGCTATCTTCTGCGGACATCGCCGGATCTGGACTACCTGCGCTGGCTGCGGGCACACTGGCAGGGACCGCTGGTGGTCAAGGGCGTGCTCCGGCCCGAGGACGCCGCGCTCTGCGAGACCGAAGGCGCGGATGCGGTCTGGGTCTCCAACCACGCAGGCCGTCAGTTCGACGCGGCCCCCGCCACGGCAGAGGTGCTGCCCGCGATCCGGTCCGCCGTGCGCCTGCCGCTGATCTTCGACGGTGGCATCGAAGGTGGCCTCGACATCCTGCGCGCCGTCGCGCTTGGGGCGGATTTCGTGATGCTGGGCCGGGCCTGGCACTACGCTGTCGCCGCGCTGGGCGAAGCGGGGCCGCCGCATCTGATCGACATGCTGCGCCGCGATCTGATCGCCAACATGGGCCAGCTTGGCGCGCCCCGGCTCGCGGACGTCGCCGCGCGGCGCGTGTGACCGGCCGCTTGTCGCATTTACGCCCCACGCGAAACCGCTTACTCCTTGACACTGCGTGACGGAGGGACAGCGCCGATGACCGAATTCCGCAAGATCCTGGTGGCCAACCGGGGCGAGATCGCCATCCGCGTGATGCGGGCCGCGAACGAGATGGGCAAGCGCACCGTCGCGGTCTTCGCGGAAGAGGACAAGCTCTCGCTCCATCGCTTCAAGGCGGACGAGGCCTATCGCATCGGCGAGGGGCTGGGCCCGGTGCAGGCCTATCTCTCGATCCCCGAGATCATCCGCGTGGCAAAGGCCTGCGGGGCCGACGCGATCCACCCCGGCTACGGCCTGCTGTCCGAGAACCCCGCCTTCGTCGAGGCCTGCGACGCGGCGGGCATCGCCTTCATCGGGCCGCGCGCGGAAACCATGCGCGCGCTGGGCGACAAGGCCAGTGCCCGGCGCGTGGCGATCGAGGCCGGCGTGCCCGTGATCCCCGCGACCGAGGTGCTGGGCGACGACATGGAGGCCATCCGCAAGGAGGCGGCCCAGATCGGCTATCCCCTGATGCTCAAGGCCAGCTGGGGCGGTGGCGGGCGGGGGATGCGCCCGATCCACTCCGAGGACGAGCTGGAGGAAAAGGTCCGCGAAGGACGGCGCGAGGCCGAGGCCGCCTTCGGCAATGGCGAGGGCTACCTGGAAAGGATGATCCCGCGCGCGCGCCACGTCGAGGTGCAGGTGCTGGGCGACAAGCACGGCAACATCTATCACCTCTTCGAGCGCGACTGCTCTGTCCAGCGCCGCAACCAGAAGGTCGTGGAGCGTGCGCCGGCGCCCTACCTGACCGACGCGCAGCGCGCGGAGATCTGCGAGCTTGGTCGCAAGATCGCCGCGCATGTGAATTACGAATGCGCGGGCACGGTCGAGTTCCTGATGGACATGGAGACGGGCGCCTTCTACTTCATCGAGGTCAATCCGCGCATCCAGGTCGAGCATACCGTGACCGAAGAGGTCACCGGCATCGACATCGTGCGCGCGCAGATCCTCGTGACCGAGGGCAAGACCCTCTCCGAGGCGACGGGGATGCCGTCACAGGGCGATATCGCGCTCAACGGCCACGCGCTGCAGACCCGGATCACCACCGAGGATCCGCAGAACAACTTCATCCCCGACTACGGGCGCATCACCGCCTATCGCTCGGCCACCGGCATGGGCATCCGGCTCGACGGCGGTACGGCCTACGCGGGGGGCGTCATCACGCGCTACTACGACTCGCTGCTGGTCAAGGTCACGGCCTGGGCGCCGACGCCGGAACAGGCGATCGCGCGCATGGACCGCGCCCTGCGCGAGTTCCGCATCCGGGGCGTGGCCACCAACATCGACTTCGTCGAGAACCTGCTCAAGCACCCCAAATTCCTGTCGAACGACTATTCCACCCGCTTCATCGACGAGACACCGGAGCTCTTCGACTTCCCCGAGCGCAAGGACCGCGGCACCAAGGTGCTGACCTACATCGCCGACGTGACGGTGAACGGGCACCCGGAGACCAAGGACCGCCCGCGCCCGCGCGCCGACCTCAAGGACCCCAGGCCGCCGCGCCTGCGGGCAGAGGCGCCCGCGCCCGGCACCCGCACCCTGCTGGAGGAGAAGGGTCCGCAGGCGGTGGCGGACTGGCTGGCAGAGCAGCCGCAGATCCTGATCACCGACACCACCATGCGCGATGGGCACCAGTCGCTGCTGGCCACGCGGATGCGCTCGCTCGACATGATCCGAATCGCGCCGGCCTATGCCCA
>NZ_JBKHAQ010000116.1:0-8593 GCF_046542825.1 Rhodosalinus sp.
CCGATGCGACTGGACGACCTCTACCGCCACTTCGAGCGGGCCGTGGCCTTTGTCCTCATGGCCGGCATGGTGGTGGTCATCGGGCTGGCCGTGTGGAGCTTTGTCCGCGCGACCCTGATGGCCGCGGCGGACCCCTCGGCTGCGCTCGACTACGCCGTGTTCCAGACCCTGTTCGACCGGCTGCTGGCCGCGATCATCGCGCTGGAGTTGGCCCATTCCGTGCAGCTCATGGTCAGCGGGCGGCGCGGGCTCACGCAGTTGCGCGCGGTGCTGGCCATCGGCGTGCTGGCCGTGGTGCGCAAGCTGATCCTGATCGACCTGGAGTCAGCCGAGCCGCTGTTGCTGCTGGGCCTGTCCGCCGCGATCGTGACGCTGGCCGGGGCACTGGCGCTGTTGTCCTGGGCGGAGAGCCGGGCGGGCGTCCGGCACATGCCCTCACCCGGCGCGGAGGACTGAGTCAGTCCCCGTCCACCGGGCCGCGCATCGCCTTGACCGCGCCGCGCTTCTTCTTCGCCTCCAGCCTGCGCTTCTTCGAGGCCAGCGTCGGCCGGGTCGGGATGCGTTTCTTCGGCCGTTCGGCGGCGCGGCGGATCAGTTCCGTCAGCCGCTCGCGCGCGATCTCGCGGTTGCGGGCCTGGTGGCGGGTGTCCTCCACCCGGATCACCACCGCGCCCTCCTTCGTCCAGCGCGAGCCGGCCAGCCGCTGCAGCCGGCGCTTCACCGGCTCGGGCAGGTTGGGGGAGCGCGCGGCCTCGAACCGAAGCTCCACCGCGCTGCTGACCTTGTTCACGTTCTGCCCGCCGGGGCCGCCGGCGCGGGTGAACTGCTCGGTCAGCTCCCAGTCCTCGATGGCGATGTCGTCGGTGATCCGCAGCATGGTGGAGGATATGGCACAGGGCGGCGCATGCAAAAAGGGCCGCCCCTGCGGACGGCCCTTTCCGAGAACTCGGAGGCGGCGCCGGTTCAGGCACGCGCCAATCCGGGGGCCTCGCCCCTCAGGGCTGCCTCAGGGGCGCGCCTCCCGGACTGTCCCGACGCCTCTCTCCAATGTTTCTCTCGACACTGGATCACCTCCTTTCTCGATGTTTCGCCTGGGGGGAGCGTGGCACAGATTGTGCCCCGCGCAAAGCGAAATCATACCGGTTGTGCGGTCAGCCGCTTCACGATGATGCGAAACGGCACGAGCGCGATCAGCGCGAGCGAGAGTTTCACCAGCCAGTCGGCGGTGGCCAGCGACACCCAGAGCGGCACCACCGGCCCCAGACCCAAGAGCGGCAGCGCCTCGTTCGCCCAACTCACGTCGTTGGCGGGCTCGAGCGGCGCGAGCCGGGCCGAGAAGGCGATGGTGAAGAAAAGCGCGGTGTCGACGGTGGAGCCGATCAGGGTGGAGACCAGCGGCGCGCGCCACCAGCGCCCCCCGCGCAGCCGGTCGAAGACGGCCACGTCCAGCAGTTGCGCGGTCAGGAAGGCAAGGCCAGAGCCCACCGCGATCCGCAGCGTCACCAGCGGGCCGAACTCGCCCATGATCTGCGTGCCGATCAGCGAACAGGCGACGCCCACGGCGAAGCCCGCGAAGACCACGCGCCGCGCGGCGGCCACGCCGTAGACCCGGTTCATCACGTCGGTGACGAGAAAGGCCAGCGGATAGGTGAAGGCGCCCCAGGTCAGCCACTGGCCGAAGAGGAACTGAACGAGGATGTTGGAGGCGACGACGATGGCCGCCATGGCAAGGATGCCGGGCAGATGTGCGCGTGTCATGGGCTTTCCCGTTTTGACAAGGTGGTCGGGGACTTGGCCCGCCCTCACGGCGGACGGGTCGCGGATAAGGGGTTGAGGCAGGGCGCGCAAGTCAGGGCAGCGCGTATTCCACGATCTCGTTGCGCTGGAACGGCATGAAATTGTCGTCGGCGATCATGGTCATTCGCAGGGTGCCCCCCGCATCCGTCCAGACGGCGATGCCTTCGAGGTTGCCATGGCGGCCGGGCGGGGTGCTGAGCAGCGTCTCCTCCGCGGCGATGGTGCCATCGCCAAAGGTCACGCGCCGCACGCGGCTGCGGAACCCGACACCCACGAAGACCCGCTCCAGCACGTAGAGCGCGCCGTCGGGACCGAAATCCGCACCCGCCGGCACGAAGCGGCCGCGCCGGGGCAGGATGCCCGCCACCGCCCATGACGCGCCGTCGAAGCGATAGACGGGAAAGCCGCCGTCCACCGGCCATTCCGGCAGGGCGTAAAGGTCCTTGCGCGCGTCTATCGCAAGCGCCTCCAGCCCGCGATTGGGCGGCAGGACCCTGGTGTCGGGGGGGCGGGGCAGTTCCCTTCCGCCAGGAAGGACGACGACACGGTGCCGTTGCTCGTAGGAAATCCACAGGCGGTCGCCGTCTGTGGCCAGCCCCTCGGCATCGCTGTTCTCGGGAACGGTGCTGTCGCGTCCGGGCAGGTCGGTCAGGGCGACCTGCGACAGGCCCGTGATCCGCGCGCCCTCGCGCTCGATCCGCGCCCTGAGCAGGACCGCCCGGTCGCTCACGGCGATCAGCCGCGCCCCCCCTTCCGTCACCTCCAGCGCCGAAAAGCCGCCAGAGCGCGGATTGTCGATCCCGATCGCGGTGCTGCCCAGATGGATGGCCCTCTCCGGAGCGGCGCAGCCGGCAAGGAGGAGAAGGACCGCCGCGCTCAGGGCGACTGAAGAACTGTGGCGCATTGGCGCGGCAGGTCGGCCATCGTGAGTTCACGCCGCGGCTTCGGCGGCGGGGCGTCCGGATCGGGCGGGGGCGGGTTGAGGATGCGCTCCACCCACTCCTGCGCCTCGGCGCAGCCGTCGCCGGGCGGCGGGGCGGCCTGCGGCGCGCAATCGCGTTGCCCGCGTGGACAGTTCAGCCGGACGTGAAAGTGGTAGTGATGCCCCCACCACGGCCGGATCTTGCGCAGATAGCTGCGGTCATCCGCCTCGTCGTTGCACATGCGCACCTTGGCGCCGGGAAAGACGAAGATGCGCGCGACGCGCGGATCGCTCGCCGCGGCCTTGAGGATCTCGTGATGCGCGCGGCTCCAGCTGTCGTTGGTGAAGGCGCCGTTCGCGCGGCGCAGCGAGATCGACGAGAGGGTCTCGCGCTCGGTGCGGGTCAGGTTCAGCCGGTCGGCCGGCCGCATCCAGATGTCGGCGTCGAGGCCCGACTGGTGGCTGCGGTGCCCGGTCAGCATGGGGCCGCCGCGCGGCTGGCTCAGGTCGCCGATATAGAGGCCCTGCCATCCCGGCTGCTGCGCCGCCTTGCGGCTGAGGTCCTGAAGAAAGGCGATGGTCTCCGGGTGCGCCCAGTTGCGGTTGCGCGACAGGCGCATCGCCTGCCATGTCGGCCCGCTTTCCGCCAGTTGCACGCCGCCGGCGAGGCAGCCCTTCGAATAGCCGCCGATCACGGCAGGCGCCTGCGCCGAGGGTCCGTCTGCGTCGCCGAAAAGCTGCCTGGCCTCGCGCGAACTCAGCACCGGGTCGAGCGGCGGCGCCGCGACGCGGTCCGGCGCGCTGCCGCAGGCGGCAAGCGCAAGGCCGAGGATCAGGCCGAAAGCGGCGGTGCGGCGTGCCAAGGCGTGCGGTCTCCTTCCGGTTTCACGAAGGCTAGCAGCACAAGGCCCAGCAGGAAAAGCGCGATCAGCGGGGTCACGCCCAGTTGCTGGCTGCCTGTGGCCCATGTGGCGAAACCGATGGAGAGCGGCGCGAGAAACGAGGTCGCCTTGCCCGCCAGCGCATAGAGACCGAAGGCCTCGGTCATCTTTTCCGGGTCGGCCTGCCGCACCATCATGGTGCGGCTCGCGGCCTGGATCACACCGCCCGCCGCGCCGATCAGGATGCCCATGACGTAGAAGGCGATGGTGGGCAGGGACGAGCCCTCTTCGACGGGCATGCCGAAGACCCGGGTGGGCGCGATGAAGAGGATGGCGGTCGCCACGCCGGTCAGGATCAGGATGCAGGCCGCGATCACCGGCCTGGGGCCGAAGCGGTCGTCCGCCCGGCCGCCGATCACCGCAAAGACCGCGCCCGAGATGATGGCAAGGATGCCGAACACGCCCACGTCCACCACGCTCCAGCCCAGCACGCCGGCCGCGTAGATGCCGCCGAAGGTATACATCCCGTTCAGCGCGTCGCGGTAGAACATCGAACTGCCCAGATAGGCGAAAAGCGAGGGCGTGCGCGGCAGCCGCCGCACCGTGCGCACCACCTCCGCCAGCCCCAGCCGCAGCGCGCCGGGCGGCAGGCCGCCGGGCTTGGGATCGCGCACCCAGAGGAAGAAGGGGACCATGAAGACCGCGTACCAGAGCGCCGTCAGCGGCCCGACGAAGCGGGTGCCTTCCCGAGCCCCGGGGTCGAGGCCCAGGATCGGCTCGATCCCGATCAGCGTGCGGCCGGTATCCCCGCTTTCGGCGAAGAGGGTCAGCATGACGACCAGCGCCACCAGCCCACCCGCGTAGCCGAAGGCCCAGCCGTTGCCCGAGATGCGGCCGATCTTCCCCCTGGGCCCGAGGTCGGGCAGCATCGAATTGGTGAAGATGGTGGCAAATTCCATCCCGATCATGCCGATCGCGAACCAGAAGAGCGTGAGCACAAGGTTGAAGTCCTCGGGCCGGGCGAACCACAGCATCCCCGCACCCGCGACATACATCCCGGAAAAGCCCCAGATCCATTTCAGGCGGTTGCCGGCGATATCCGCCATCGCGCCCAGCACCGGCGCCAGAAGCGCGATCACGATCCCGGCGGCCCCGATCCCGAAACCCCAGGCGGTCTGCGCGGCGCTGCCGTCGCCCACCATCTCCTGCACGTAGGGCGCGAAGATGAAGGTGATCAGCAGCGTGTTGTAGGGCTGGCTCGCCCAGTCGAAGAAGAACCAGCCCCAGATTCGTTTGCCAGGCGACGGCGCGGCCATGCCCCTCTCCCAACGGGCGGGGCGGTCGCGCGCCCCGCGAGCAAGAGACTATGGCGCGGCGCGTCTGGCAAGCCTTTGCGATGCCGGGTCGCCCGATTCCTGCATCGGCGGCCAGGGACGCAGGGCCTCTGCCTCGATCCAGGCGGCGATCCAGTCGGGGATCGGCGGCGGCGCGGGGTCGTGCCCCATCTCGCGCAGCACGCGCTCGGGCGGGACGATCCCGTTCCGGTCCGTCACGGCCGCACGATAAAGCACATGGCCCGCACAGTCGCCCGACGACAGCCACATCGACTGTTCCAGGTAGATGAAGCGCGCATCCCAGCACACCGCGCGCGAGCGCATCTCGATCCGGTCGAAGGCCCGGATCCGGCGCCGGTAGCGCACGCTCGCGCCCGCCATGGTCAGCGCCCAGCGATTGCGCCGCAGCGCCCCGATCAGCCCCGTGCGCATCGCCAGCGGGATGCGCCCCAGGTCGTAGAGCGAAAGCGCCCGCCCGTTGTTGAGCTCTCGCCAGATGTCGAGATCCCAGGGCCAGCAGCGGTGGTGCGAGACATGGGTGCCCGAAAGCGGCAGCGGCGCGGCGTTGCGCGCGATCCACAATTCCTTGACCATGCGGACGAAGGGATACATCGGCAGCCTCCTTTGTGCCCGCGGGGTGACGCGTCGCCCTGCGAGGGTCAACCGCGACCTTGCGGCAGACTTGCCGCCGCGGCGCGGGGCGCATAGGTCTCGGGCGATCCGGGAAGGGAAAGATGCCCATGCAGTCGCTGTTCCAGATTCTGATGCTGCTTCTCGACGTGCTGTGGTTCTTCATCATCGCGCATGTCATCGTGAGCTGGCTCATCAACTTCCAGGTGCTGAACACGCGGCAGCAGTTCGTGGCGCAGGTCTGGTACGGGCTGAACCGGATCATGGAGCCGATCTATGCTCCGATCCGCCGGGTGATCCCGCCGATGGGCGGCATCGACCTTGCGCCGCTGGTGGCGCTGATCGGCGTCTATGCGCTGCGCATCATCCTGACGAACAACGCGGCCGCCTTCTACTGAGCCGGCGCGCCCGGCCCGAGCCCGCGAAGGGGTATTTGGGGACCATTGAAAGGACGGGGGGCGCCGCAGCGGCGCCGTTCCGGCCTTGTTCACCCGCTGTTTAGCGCGCTAGGCTCCGATCGCGGGCAGAAACCGGAACGAAGACGGGAACGATGGGCGAGGCAGGCGGCGCAGAGGCGATTCTGCGCGACGTGTTCGGATTCGAGGGCTTCCGCCCGGGTCAGGGCGAGATCGTCGAGGCGGTGGCCTCGGGCCGCGACGTGCTGGCGATCATGCCCACCGGCGGGGGCAAGTCGCTGTGCTACCAGTTGCCCGCGCTGATGCGCGAGGGCGTGACGCTGGTGGTCTCGCCGCTGATCGCGCTCATGCGCGACCAGGTTCGCGCGCTGCGCGCCGCGGGCGTGGAGGCCGGCGCGCTCACCTCCGGCAATACCGAGGAAGAGACCGAGGCCGTTTGGGCGGCGCTCGCCGGCGGGCGGCTGCGGCTGCTCTACATGGCGCCCGAGCGGCTGGGCGCGGCCTCGACCTCGGGCATGCTGCGGCGGGCGGGCGTGTCGCTGATCGCCGTGGACGAGGCGCATTGCGTCAGCCAGTGGGGCCACGACTTTCGCCCCGACTATCTGCGGATCGGCGCGTTGCGGCAGGCGCTGGACGTGCCGCTGGCGGCCTTCACCGCCACCGCCGACGCCGAGACGCAGGCCGAGATCGTCGCGCGGCTTTTCGCGGGGCGCGCGCCCGCGACCTTCCTGCGCGGCTTCGACCGCCCCAACATCCGCCTCGCCTTTCGCCCCAAGGACAAGCCGCGCCAGCAGATCCTGAGCTTTGCGGACGCCCGGCGCGGGCAGTCGGGCATCGTCTATTGCGGCACCCGCGCCAAGACCGAGACGCTGGCGCAGGCGCTGCGCGAGGACGGACACGCGGCGGCGGCCTATCACGGCGGGATGGAGGCCTGCGCGCGGCGCACGGTCGAGGAACGCTTCGCCACCGAGGACGGGCTGATCGTGGTGGCCACGGTCGCCTTCGGCATGGGGGTGGACAAGCCCGATATCCGCTGGGTCGCGCATGCCGACCTGCCCAAGTCGATCGAGGCCTATTATCAGGAGATCGGGCGCGCGGGCCGCGACGGGCTGCCGGCGGAGACGCTCACGCTCTACGGCCCTGACGACATCCGCCTGCGCCGCAGCCAGATCGACGAAAGCCCGGCCCCGCCAGAGCGGCGCGCGGCGGACCACGGGCGGCTCAACGCGCTTCTGGGGCTGGCGGAGGCGCTGGAGTGCCGGCGGCAGACGCTGCTGGGCTATTTCGGCGAAGTGGCAGAGCGCTGCGGCTACTGCGACCTGTGCGAGAGCCCGCCGGAACGCTTCGACGGCACCGAGGCGGCCCAGATGGCGCTGTCGGCCGCGCTCCGCACTGGCGAAAGCTTCGGCGCGGGGCATCTGATCGACATCCTGACCGGCAAAACGACCGAGAAGATTCGCCAGCGCGGGCACGACGGCCTGCCCACCTTCGGGGTGGGGCGGGCCTATGGCGGTGGTGTCTGGCACGGCATCTTCCGGCAGCTCATGGGTCGTGACCTGCTGCGCCCCGATCCCGCGCGGCATGGTGCGTTGCGGGTGACGGAGGCCGCGCATCCGGTGCTGAAGGGCGAGGCGCGGGTCGATCTGCGCCGCGACACGATGGGCAAGACGGCGGCGCCTGCGCCGAAGGCGCTGGTCGCCGAGGAAGATGCGGGGCTGCTGGCCGCGCTCAGGGCGCGTCGCCGCGCGCTGGCAGAGGCCGGGGGCGTGCCCGCCTACATCGTCTTCAACGACCGCACCCTCATCGCCATGGCGGAACGGCGGCCGGCCACGCTGGACGAGATGGCAGGCATCCCCGGCGTGGGCGCCAAGAAGCTCGAGACCTACGGGCGCGCCTTTCTCGAGGTGATCGCGGGCGAGACGGCAGAGGTGCACCCCGTGCGGCGGCGGCTTGCCGGACGGCCGGAAGGCGCGCTTTACGACCGGCTGATGGAGGTGCAGCAGAGGCTGGCGCGCGGCGAAAGGGGCATCGACAAGCCCCTGTCCTGCGCCAACAGCACGCTCCGGCACATCGCCGAGCGGCGGCCTGCCGACCTCGACGCGCTGGCCCGCATCCCCGGCATGGGGACGCGACAGGTCGAACGCTTCGGTCCGGCCTTTCTGGACGTCCTGCGCGCGCAGGACTAAGTCAGGATCGCTGACCCGGAGGACTGCCGATGCTTGTCGTGATATCGCCTGCGAAAAAGCTCGACATGGACGAGGCGCCGCTGCCCCAGGGCGCGCCCGACCCGAGCGAGCCCGCCTTCGCGGAGGAGGCGGCGGAACTTGCGCAGGTGGCGCAGGGGCTCAGCGCCGCGGAGCTTGGCCGGCTCATGCGGATCAGCGCCAGCCTTGCGGAACTCAACGCCGCGCGCTTTGCGGCCTTCGGCGACCAGCCGCGCAAACCCGCGGCCCTTGCCTTCGCCGGCGACACCTATCGCGGGCTCGAGGCGGCGACGCTGGATGCCGACGCGCTGCGCTGGGGGCAGGCACGTCTGCGGATTCTCTCGGGGCTTTACGGCGTGCTGCGCCCTCTCGACCTGATCGAGCCCTACCGGCTGGAGATGGGCAGCCG
>NZ_JBKHAQ010000117.1:0-8485 GCF_046542825.1 Rhodosalinus sp.
CGCCTTTCGGGATCTTGCCGCCGAGCCGCGAGAACTTCTGCGGGTTGCGCAGGAACTCGACAATCTCTTCCAGCTCCTCCTTGGCCTCGTCGATGCCGGCCACGTCATCGAAGGTGACGCGGCCATGCTTCTCGGTCAGCATCTTGGCCTTTGACTTGCCGAAGCCCATCGCACCTCCACGGCCTCCGCCCTGCATACGGTTCATGAAGTAGATCCAGACGCCGATCAGCAGCAGGAAGGGCAGCAGCGACAGGATGAAGGTCTGGAAGCCGGACTGTTCCTGCACCTCGGCGCGCACCTCGACATTGTTGCTGATCAGAAGGTCGGTGACCTGCGCATCCTCCGGCTTGACGGCGACGTAGTCGTTACCGTCCGCGCCGCGGAAGCGGATGCGCTCGCCGTCCAGGGTGACGGCGTTCACCTCGTTGTCTTCCACCGCCTCGACGAACTCGGAATAGCCGATCTCGCGGCTCTGCAGCGTCGAGTTGCCGCCGGAGAACAGGTTGAAGAGCGCGAGGATGAGAAGGAACAGAACCACCCAGAAGGCGATGTTGCGTGCGTTGCCCAAAGGAAGCACTCCCGTGAAATGTCAGCTCCTGCCTAGCACGACAGGCTTGTTGATAACATAGACAACGGGGCCGCCGGTTCAATGTGCCGCGAACTGCGCGGCAAGGTCGCGGGCCCCGATGAGCGGCGCGGCGTGCCAGCCGGCCGGTTTTCCCGCGACCGGCGCCGCGATCAGCTCCGGGCCGTCCCAGACGGCCGGGCTGCCCTCCAGCACCGCCTGCGGCAGGCCCGCTGCCCGCCAGCCGGCACATTGCAACAGGCCCGCGGAACCCAGCGCGGCAATCCGGCGCCCCGGCTCAGGGCCGGTGACGCGCCAGCGGCGGTCCCAGACATCGCCCGGTCTCGACCCGTCCGCGGCGGCCGCCGCTTCGCGGGCGATCCAGAGGCGATTGGCTTCGGTGACGAGGCGACAGCCTGCAAGCGTGCCCTCGCCCGTGGCGACGACCCCTTCGAGCGCGTCGAGCCGGGGGCGGTATGGCCTGCCGCCGATCAGCGCGATCGCACCTGCCACGAGCCGCAGGCGCGTGTCTTCGGGCGCGGCCGCAAGCGGGGTTCGGTCGATCGCGACGGCCCCTGCCGTGACCTCGGCCGCCCGCGCGGCCAGGTCGACTGCAGCATTATC
This sequence comes from Rhodosalinus sp., assembly GCF_046542825.1. GTDB lineage: Bacteria > Pseudomonadota > Alphaproteobacteria > Rhodobacterales > Rhodobacteraceae > Rhodosalinus. Next base: position 1,190 of record NZ_JBKHAQ010000117.1, read on the forward strand.
CAGAACCTCTCGCGCGCGGCGCATGGCACGCGCGGTGCGTCCAAGTCGCGGCGCGTCCAGACCAAGCGGCGCCAGCTCCGCCAGCAGCCCGCGCGCCCGCACGCGCGCGAAGCGGCTGTCATCGTTGGACGGATCCTCGACCCAGGACAGGCCGCTTGCGGCGAGCCATTGGCGCAGTTCGGCGCGCCGCTCCCCAAGCAGCGGCCGGAGCCACGTCACGCCGGCTGTCCGGGTGACCGCCGCCATCCCGGCCAGCCCGTCCACGCCGGACCCGCGGGCGAGCCGCAGGAGCACCGTCTCTGCCTGGTCGTCCAGCGTGTGGCCCTGCGCGACCGCCGCTATCCCCTGCCCCGCAGCCCAGCGGGCGATCAGGCGTCGCCGCGCCTGTCGCGCCGCATCCTGCAGGTTTCCGCGCCCGTCCCAGCCCTGCCAGCGCAGGATCGTGTGCGGCACGTCGAGCGCGGCGGCCGCGGCTGCGACGAAACCCGCCTCTGCCGCCGCCTCCGGGCGCAAGCCGTGATCCACCGTCACCGCGTGCAGGGCGATGTCACGCGATCGGGCCCAGGCCCGCGCAAGATGCAGGAGCGCCATGCTGTCACCCCCGCCGGAGACGGCGACACCCAGCCGCGCGGGCGTCTGGGGCAGGAGCCGGTCCAGTTCGGCGGAAACCCGCCGGTCCAGCGTCACGGGCAGGACAGCTCGCCCATCTCCTCCTGCGCCCGAGACGCGTAGGGCGACGCCGGGAAGCGCAGTTCGACGTCGGCGAGGATCGGGCAGGCGGCGTCGACCCGGTCGAGCGCGCCGAGCGCGAGGCCCAGGCGGTAGAGCGTCTCGTCGGCAACCTCCGCCTCCGGGTGGGCCGAGAAGCCGTCCAGATAGGTGCGCGCCGCCTCGCGCATGTCACCCGCGGCTTCAAGCGCACGCCCGAGGCCCAGATAGGCGCGCGGCTCCAGCGGGCTGCCGGGATAGGTTTCGCGGAAGTCGCGGAAAAGCTCTGCGGCACGATCACCTTCGCCCGCATCGAGTGCGGCCTGCGCGGCCTCGAAATCCGCCTGTTCGCCGACGGCAAGCTGCGCGCCGCCGCCGGGCGCGCGGTCCGGCGCAGGCGCCGCGGCGCCCTCGTCGATGTCCCCGCCCAGCGTCGTCGTCTCGTCCAGCTGGCTGGTATCGCCGCCCTCCAGTTCGACGAGGCGGAACTCGAGGTCGCCGATCCGCCGGGTGCCGTCCTCGACGATCTGCTGGATGCGGTAGTCCAGTTCCTCGGTCCGGGCGGTCAGGCGCTGCAGCTCGCTCTCGATGGCGTTGACGCGGTCCAGCACGCTGTCCCCCCCGGTCTGCACGGAGGGTCCGCCGGTGGTGGACAGTTCGCGCCGAAGACGCTGAATCTCGACGAAGAGCACGCTCAGGTCCTGCCGGATGTCGGCCAGGGTTCGGTCGCGGTCGTCCTGCGCGGCGGCAGGAAGGGCCAGCGCCAACCCCATCACGCAAAGCAGGATTGCCGCCGCGCGCCGCATCGCCTCAGACCCCCGCGCCCAGCGCCAGCACCGTCACCGCGCGCCGGTTCTGCGAATAGCAGCTTTCGTCGGAACAGAGCGCGACCGGACGCTCCTTGCCAAAGCTCACGGTGCGCAGCCGGTTCTGCGCAACCCCTCGACTGACGAGATAGTCGCGCACCGCGTTGGCCCGCCGGTCGCCCAGCGCGATGTTGTATTCCCGCGTGCCCTGCTCGTCGGCATGGCCCTCGATGGTGGCGGAAAAATCGCTGTTGGTCGTCAGCCACTCTGCCTGTTCGTCCAGCACGGAACGTGCTTCGTCCGTCAGGGTGGACTGGTCGACGGCGAAGAAGACACGGTCGCCCACCGCCTCTTCGAAATAGGCGGGGCTCGTGGGATCCGAGGCGCTTCCCGGCTCCATGCCTGCCGCGTCGGCCCCGGTCATAGCGCCGTCGTCCATTCCCGCCCCGCCGAAGCGGTCGTTCGCGCCGCATCCCGAGAGCGCGAGCGCCCCCGCGACCAGCGCAACCTTGCCCAGATGTGTCATGCCCGTCCTCATGTGCCCGCTCACTCGCCTGAATCTTCCGGTTGCCCGGCGTTTGTCGTTCAATACCACAGCGCGATGTTCCCGCGAAAGCCGCCTCAGTCCTGCAGCGGCCCCCAGGAGGGGTCCGAGGCCCCCGCCGGCGTCGGCACCCGCCGCAGGTTGCGCCCCGAGACATCCACGGAATAAAGCGCCGATGACCCTTGTTCGCCCTGCGTTTCGCGGCTGAACATGATCACGCGGCCGTTGGGCGCCCATGTCGGGCTCTCGTCGAGGAAGCTTGCGGTCAGCAGGCGCTCTTCCGAACCGTCCGTGCGCATCACGCCAATGTGAAAGCGGCCCGACGCCTGCTTGGTGAAGGCGATCATGTCGCCGCGCGGCGACCAGACGGGCGTGCCATAGCGCCCCTCGCCGAAGCTGATCCGCCGCGGCTCGCTGCCCGTGGCCTCCATGACGTAGATCTGCTGGCTGCCGGAACGGTCGCTCTCGAACACGATGCGGGATCCGTCCGGCGCGTAGCTGGGCGCGGTCTCGATCGACGGCGCCGAGGTCAGGCGCGCGGTCTCTCCGCTGGCCACGTCCATGCGCCACAGGTCGGTGTTGCCGCCGCCTGCCTGCGAATAGAGCACCTCGCGCCCGTCGGGACTGAAGCGCGGCGAAAAGGTCGTGGCGCCCTGCGGCGTGGGCAGTTCGCGCCGCGAGACGGAGTCCACGTCGAGCAGGTAGATGCGCGGCTGCCCGGAGGCGTAGCTTGTATAGAGCACGCGGTCGCCGGTGGGCGAGAAGCGGGGCGCCAGCACGATCGCGTCGCTGTCCGTCAGATACTGCAGGTTCGCGCCGTCGTAATCCATGATGGCAAGGCGCTTCTGCCGGTCGCCCTTGGACCCCGTCTCGGAGACGAAGACGACCCGGCTGTCGAAATAGCCGCCCTCTCCCGTGATCCGGGAATAGACCGCGTCGGCCACCTTGTGCGCCATGCGTCGCCAGCCCTCGGCCGTGCCCTGGAACTGCAGCCCGTCGCCCAGCTCGGTTCCGGCGAAGACATCCCAGACGCGGAACTTGACCGCGATCCGCTCATCCTGCACCGAGACGGCGCCGGTGATCAGCGCCTGCGCGTTCACCGCCTTCCAGTCGGCGAAGGCCACGGGGGAGGCAAAGCTGGTGACGGACGAGATATGCGCCTCGCGCGGGATTTCGCGGAACAGCCCGGTGCCGGTCAGGTCCGACGCCACCACCCGGGCCAGCCGGTCTCCCCAGTCGCCCACATCAGGCGTCTCGGCCACGAAATCGGGCACGGCGAAGGGCATGGGCTCCACCACGCCCTCGGTGATCTCGATTCTGAGCGGCCCGTCCTGCGCCAGTGCCGGCGCGGCCAATGCCAGCGCAGGCAGGGCCGCCAGTCCCCCGAGCAGGCGTCGCCGATGCATCATCGCTCTCTCCCTTCCGCCGCCGGTGGCCGCGCTCCCGCCATCCCCCGGCCCCGATTCAAACCGCTCCGCGCCGCCGGTTCAAGCCCGTGGCTCCCCTCGCCGGGTTCTCGAGGCGCTTCGTGCCCCGTCGCGCCCGGAGGATATGCGCCCGGAGGATATGCGGCCCGGCCGGCGATCATCGCAGCCGCATCCCCGAGGGATCGAAGACCATCTCGATCCGCTGCCAGTGCTCGTATTTCTCGTCCGGCAGGTCGTAACCGTCCTGCTGGCAGCGCAGCACCGCGCGGCGCGCGGCCTGAAACGCGGTCTCCACCGCCCGCCCGCTGCCGCCCTCGGCGGAAACCATTTCCAGGCTGCCGTCCACCACGGTGCCGTCGCGGTTCATCTCCATCCCCAGCACGACGGTGACGTTTGCGGCCTGGCTGCCCACGTCCACCACCCAGCAGTCCTGCACCGCGACCCGCAGCGCGTCGCGCTCGCCCAGGCTGAGCGGCGGGGCGCCGGCGGCGGGCGCGCTCTCGCCCCCGTCTGTGACCTGCGCCAGGATGTCGTCGATTGCCTGGCTGGTGGCCTCGCGGTCGGCCTCGCTGTCCTGTGGCGCTGAATCGGGATCAGGATCGGCGGCCTCGGCGGTTTCCGTTTCGCCTTGTGCCGGCTCTGGATCGGGCGCCTCTGCGGTTTCCGTCTCTGGCTCCGCCGGCTCCGGATCGGCGGATGCGGGCCGTTCGGGCCGGGCCGCCGGGCGCAGCGAGGTTTCCGGCGCGCCTGCGGGCGCCTCCTCCGCCTCGGTCACGATCTCCGGCGCGGCCTCTTCGGGCGCGGCGGGTTCCGGCGCGGGCTCCGGCTCGGGCGCGTCCTCCGGCGAAGGCTCGGCCTGCGGCACCGGGTCGGGCGCGGTTTCGGCCTCCGGGGGCTGCGGCGGCGCGGGCGTGGGCGCCACGCGGTCGGCCGCACGCGGCTGCGGGCGCGGGCTGTCCTCCGGCAGGGGCGGCGCGCTGTCGGGCGGCGGCGCCAGTTCCGGCGCCGGGTCGGGCGTTTCCACTTCCGGCGCGGGCGTCATCGGCTCGGGCGGCGCGGGCGTTTCGTCAGGGGCGGGCTCTGCCGCCGTTTCGGGGGGCGCGGTGCGCGGCGGTGGCGCCTCTGCCTCCGGCGGCTCGGGCGCGGGCGTGTCCGGCGCATCCAGGTCCGAGATGCCGGGCGAGATCTGCGGCGCGTCCTGCGGCGCCACGAGCGCCGCGTAGTCCTCACCGCTCAGAAGCGTCACCTCGGCCACCTCCATCGGCAGCGGCTCGGACTCGAAGGCCCCGCCGAGGAAGGCCCAGCCAAGCAGCAGCAGGTGCCCCGCGCCCGAGATGTAATGCCCGACGTGCACGCGCGGCCCCTCATTCCTCCGCGCCGAAGCGCGGCCCGCCGCTTTCGGTCACGAGGCCGATCCGGTCGAAGCCGCCGGCATTGAGCGCGCCCATCACCTCCATCACGCGGGCGTAGGGCACGCCGCCGTCGGCGCGCAGGTAGATCTGCGGGCTTTCGCGCTCTTCCGCGATGGCGCGCAGCCGCGGGATCAGCTCCTCTGTGGGCACCTCGGTGGTCTGGATCGCGACGGTGCCCTCGCCGGTGAGGGTGATGGTCAGCGGCTCCTCCTCCGGCGTGGGCAGCGAGCGCGCCGCGCTTTCGGGCAGGTCCACCGGCACCCCCACCGTCATCAGCGGCGCGGCGACCATGAAGATGATCAGCAACACCAGCATCACGTCCACGAAGGGCGTGACGTTGATCTCTGCCATGGGCACCGCGCGGCGGCGGCGGCCGCGCCCGCGGCGCGGCATCCCGGCATTCTGCGTGACCCCTGCGCCCATCGGCTCACCCGTCCAGCTGGCGGCTGAGGATGGTGGCGAACTCGTCGGTGAAGGCCTCGTAGCCCGCGGTGATCCGATCGGCATCCGCCGAGAGCTTGTTATAGAAGATCACCGCCGGGATCGCCGCCAGAAGCCCGAGGCCCGTGGCCAGCAGCGCCTCGGCGATGCCGGGCGCCACGACCGCGAGGTTGGTGTTGCCCGCCTCGGCGATCTGGATGAAGCTGTGCATGATCCCCCAGACCGTGCCGAAGAGGCCGATGAAGGGCGAGGTCGAGCCCACCGTCGCCAGCACCGTCAGCCCCTTCTGCAGGTCCTCGTTCTCGCGCGCGATGGCCACGTCCATGCTGCGTTCGATGCGCGCCTGAACGCCTGCGATCAGCCCGCCGTCGCCGGTGTGGCTGCGCTGCCATTCCGCCATGCCGGCGGCAAAGACACGCTCCGCCCGCCCCGAGGGCTCGGGGCCCAGATCCTCGTAAAGCTCGTCCAGCGGCCGGCCCGACCAGAACCGCTCGTCGAAGCGGCGCGCCTCGCTGCGTGCGGCGCGATAGGCGACAAGCTTCTGGATGATGATCGCCCAGGCCCAGAAGGAGGCCAGCACGAGGATGACCATCACCAGCTTCACCGTGAGGGTGGAGCGCATGAAGAGCCCCCACATGGAGAAATCCATCTCCTGCGCGAGCGCCAGGGTTTCCGTTTCCATTCCGCCTGCTCGTCGTTTGCCGGCGCGGCCGCTGCCGCCCCGTCCTGCCCCGGGCCGCCGTCCCGCCACGCACCCCCGGCGCGTGCGGCGCAACCTCATTGGCCCCGCTTTTAGCGGATTTGACGCGCCAAGGCCAATACAACCGCGCGTGATCGGCCCTTGCATCCGCGATTTGTCGCCGGCGTGCGGTCTGCTCCTTGCGCCCTGCCGGGCGCGCGTCGCGGCGGCGGGCCGGTGCCGGCCTGCTAACCCCCGAGGGCGCGCAGGACCTCGGGCAGCCGCACGGGCCGGCCCGCCGCACCGATCGCCACCAGTTCCACTTCCGCGTCGAAAAGCGCCGCGCCGTCGCGCAGCACCCGCTGGCGCAGGGTCATCCGCGCGGGGCGGGCGGAGACCACCTCCGTCTCCACGTCCAGCAAATCGTCGAAATGCGCGGGCCTCAGATACTCTGCTGCGATCCGCCGCACCGCAAAGACGGTGCCTGCCTCCCGCATCGCCCGCTGGTCGAGGCCCAGCGCGCGCACCCAGTCGCTGCGCGCCCGCTCCATGAACTTGAGGTAGTTGGCGTGATAGACGATGCCGCCCATGTCGGTGTCCTCGTAGTAGACGCGGCACTGGAAGCGGTGGGTCATGGGGTGTCCTCCTGTCCCGCGCGACCCTGCGCCCGGCATCCGCAGGGTTCAAGGCGCAGCGCGGCGCGAGCGCGTCAGGCGCGGCGCCCCGGCGCGCGGCGCGCGATCCCGGACAACGCAGTCTCCCACCAGGCGCGCCGAATGAGGAATCTCTCGACAACGACCGGGCGCCACCTCCGGCTGGACGCCGACTGCGACGGCGCGTAAACCGGCGCGCAGCGCGCGAGGACGACCCGGGAGGAGGACGAGATGAGCTATGCCGAGGAATATGCGCGGTGGCAGGCCGACCCCGAGGGCTGGTGGCTGGAGGCCGCGCGGGCCATCGACTGGGACCGTTTTCCCGCAACCGCGCTCGACGCCTCGAAGGCGCCGCTTTACGAGTGGTTCCCCGACGGCATGGTCAACACCTGCTGGAACGCGGTGGACCGCCACGTCGAGGCCGGGCGCGGCGGTCAGCTGGCGATCATCCACGACAGCCCGGTCACGGGCGTCGTCCACAAGATCACCTATGACGAGCTCAGAAACCGCGTCGCCCGCCTTGCCGGGGCGCTGCGCGCCAAGGGTGTCGGGAAGGGCGACCGCGTCGTGATCTACATGCCGATGGTGCCCGAGGCGCTGGAGGCGATGCTGGCCTGCGCGCGGCT
>NZ_JBKHAQ010000118.1:0-8458 GCF_046542825.1 Rhodosalinus sp.
GTGAACGGCACGCAGGTGAAGGTCTATGCCTGGTACGACAACGAGATGGGCTATGCCCACCGGCTGGTGGACGTGGCGCTGATGGTGGGGGCCTCGGTGTGAGCGGCCGCCCCGAGGGACTGTCCGCCTACGTCGCGGTGACGGCGGCCTACTGGGCCTTCATGCTCACCGACGGCGCGCTGCGGATGCTGGTGCTTCTGCACTTCCACACGCTGGGCTTCACGCCGATTCAGCTTGCCTATCTTTTCGTGTTCTACGAGATCGCGGGGATGGTCACGAACCTCTGCGCCGGCTGGATCGCCGCGCGCTTCGGCCTGACCTCGACGCTTTATGCCGGGCTGGGCCTGCAGGTGGTGGCGCTGATCGCGCTGGCGCAGCTCGATCCGGGCTGGGCGGTGGGGCTTTCGGTTGCCTACGTCATGGTGGTGCAGGGCGCCTCGGGCGTGGCCAAGGACCTTGCCAAGATGTCGTCGAAATCGGCGGTGAAACTGCTGGCGCCGACCGAGCAGGGGGGGCTGTTCCGCTGGGTCGCGATCCTGACGGGCTCGAAGAACGCGGTGAAGGGGCTGGGCTTTCTGATGGGCGCGGCGCTCCTGGCCAGCCTCGGCTTCGTCTGGTCGGTGCTGGCGATGGCGGCCGTGCTGGCCGCGATCCTGATCGCGGTGCTGATCGCCATGCCGCCGGGGCTGCCCAAGGGCCGGAAGGGCGCGAAGTTCTCCGAGGTCTTCTCGAAGTCTGCCAACGTCAACTGGCTCTCGGCGGCACGGGTGTTCCTGTTCGGGGCGCGCGACGTGTGGTTCGTGGTCGGCATCCCGATCTACTTCTATGCCGTGCTCTCCGACGGCACGACCGAGGGCAACCGCGCGGCCTTCTTCCTGATGGGCAGCTTCATGGCGGTCTGGATCATCCTCTATGGCGCGGTGCAGGCCGCGGCCCCCCGGCTGCTGCGCGCCGCCACCCGGCCCGAGGCCGAGCTGATCGGCGCCGCGCGGGGCTGGGCGCTGCTGCTCTTCCTCGTGCCCGCGGCGCTCGCCGCCGCCGCGCTGGCGGCACCCGGACCCGCGCCCTGGCTCACCGCGACGCTGGTCGCGGGGCTTCTGGCATTCGGGGCCGTCTTCGCCGTCAATTCCTCGCTCCACTCCTATCTGATCCTCGCCTTCACCAAGGCAGAGCGCGTCACGATGGACGTGGGTTTCTACTACATGGCGAACGCGGGCGGGCGGCTTCTGGGCACTGTGCTGTCGGGGCTGACCTATCAGGCGGGCGGCCTTGCCCTGATGCTGGGCACCGCGGCGGCGATGGTTGCACTCTCGGCGCTCGCGTCGGGACGGTTGCGCGCAGAGCATCCGCAGGTCACACCGGCCTGACGTGGCGCCCTACCCCGCCAGCGCCTCTTCCAGCTCGCGGGTGAGGCGGCGGGTTTCCTCGACCCGGGGCTTCGAGAAGCGGGCAAGCAGCAGGTAGGCCACCGGCGTCAGGTAGAGGGTGGAAAGCGTGGCAAGGCCAAGCCCGCCCACGATCACCCATCCCAGCGCCTCGCGCGCTTCGGCGCCCGCCCCGGACGACAGGATCAGAGGCACGCCGCCCAGCACGGTCGAGGTCATCGTCATCATCACCGGCCGCAGGCGGATGGTCGAGGCAGTCAGGATCGCGTCGCGCACCGACTGCCCGCCGTCGCGCAGCTGGTTGGCGAACTCCACGATCAGGATGCCGTTCTTGGCCATGATGCCGATCAGCATGACGAGGCCGATCTGCGAATAGACGTTCAGGCTCTGCCCCGTCAGCAGAAGCGCAAAGGCCGCGCAGGCCAGCCCGATGGGCACCGTGGCCATCACGACGATGGCAGAGACGAAGCTTTCGAACTGCGCCGAGAGCACCAGGAACACCACCGCGATGGCGAAGGCGAAGACCATCACGATGCCCGCGTTCGTCTGATCCAGCGTCGCGGCCTCGGCCAGCGGCACGATGCGGTTCTGCTCTTCCATCAGGTCCCCGGCCAGCGCCTCGACCTGCGCGAGCGCGTCACCAAGGGCAAGCTCGGGCGTAAGCGAGGCGGTCACCTGGACCGAGCGCTGCTGGTTCTCGCGCTCCAGTTCGGGGGCGACGGCGCGCTCCTCCAGCCGCACGAAGCTCGACATCGGGACCATCTGGCCGGAGCCCGTCTGCACGAAGATGCTCTGCAGGTCGCCGGGGTCGTCCACCGGGTTGGCGGTGGACAGCATCTGCACGTCGATCGCCTCGTCGCCCACGAAGACGGAGCCCACGGTGCGGCCGTTCAGCACCGCGCGCAGCGCCTCGCCCAGCCCGGTGATGTCGATGCCGAGGTCCGCGGCGCGGGTGCGGTCGATCTCGACGAAAAGCTGCGGCTGCGTCTGCTCGTAGTCCAGCCGCACGCTGCCGAAGTCCGGCTCCTGCTGCATCCGCTCCACCAGCGTCTCGGACAGTTCGGCCAGCTGGTCGTAGCTGTCACCGGTGATCGCGAAGCGCAGGCCGCGTCCCGCGCCCCTGATGCCAAGCGAGTTGGGCTGGATCGCGAAGGCGCGCACGCCCACGATCTGCCGCAGTGCGCCGTTGATGTCGCCCACGATCTCGTCCTGGCTGCGCTCGCGCGCGTCCCACTGTTCCAGCGAAAAGACCATGAAGCCGCGGTTGTCCGAACCGAAGCCCGCGATGGAAAAGACGTTGACGATCTCGCCCGCCTCTCGCAGCGGGGCCATCGCCGCCTCGATCTCGCGCATCTTGCCCAACGTGTAGTCGAGCGCGACGCCCTGCGGCGCGCTCACGCTGAGCAATGCAATCGCCCGGTCCTCGCGCGGGGTCAGCTCCTGGCGGATGCCGTCGGCCACGAAGACGGCAGTCGCGGCGAAGAGACCCGCGGCCAGCACGATCACGAACGGGACCGAGAGCGCCCAGCCCAGTGTCCGGGCGTAGAGTGCGGCCAGACCGCCTCCGACCCGGCCCATCACCCCGCGGCGCGTGTCGCCTTCGGCCTTGAGCAGCCGGCTCGCCAGCACCGGGCAGAGCGTCAGCGCCACGACCGACGAGATCGCGACCGCCATCGCCAGCGTGAAGCCGAACTCGCGGAAAAGACCCCCCGCCTGCCCCGGCAGGAAACTCAGCGGCACGAAGACCGCCGCCAGCGTCGCCGTCGTGGTGACGACCGCGAAGAACACCTGCCGCGTGCCCAGCACGGCCGCCGCCCGCGGGCCCATCCCCTCCGACCGGCGGCGCACGATGTTTTCCAGCACGACGATGGCGTCGTCCACGACCAGGCCCGTGGCCAGCACCAGCGCCAGCAGCGTCAGGATGTTGACCGAGAAGCCCACGATCCAGATCGCGGCGATCGTGCCGATCAGCGCCACCGGCATGGTGATCGCCGGGATCAGCGTCGCGCGGGCGTCGCGCAGGAAGAGGAAGATCACCGCGACGACGATCAGCGTGGCGGCGGCCAGCGTCTTGAGCACCTCGCGGATCGCGCCGTTGATGAAGATCGCGTCGTCCGAGGTGACGAAGACCGACACGTCCTCGGGCAGCGTCGTGTCGAGTTGCGCGACCGTCTCGCGCACCGCCGCCGAGATATCCAGCGTATTGCTGCCCGCCTGCCGGATCACGCCGATGCCCACGCCCGTCTCGCCGTTGGCGCGCAGCACCGTCTCGTCGGGCGCGGGGCCAAGCGTCACGGTCGCCACGTCGCGCAGCTGCACGTTGGACGCCAGCTGCAGATCCTCGAAATCCTCGGGCGCGGCCAGCATCGCGGTGGTGCGCACGTTGATCGACTGCCGGGTGCCGGCCAGATCGCCCGCCGCCGCGTTGAAGCCCGCGTCCGCAAGCGCGCGCTGCATGTCGGCCAGCGTCAGGCCCCGGCTGGCCAGTTCGGCAAGGTCGATGTCCACCCGGAAGATCGGCGCGCGGTCGCCGTAGACCTGAAGGTCCGCGACCCCCTCGATGGAAATCAGCCTGTCCTCGACCCGCTCCTGAACGATGCGGGTCAACTCCTGCGGCGCGCGGGTGGATGAGGTGACGGCCACCCGCACCACCGGCTGCGCATCGGCATCGGCCTTGACGACCTGGGGCTCCTCGGCCTCGTCGGGAAGCTGGCCGGCGATCCGGGCCACCGCGTCGCGCACGTCGGTCGCGGCCACGTCGATATCCACGTTTTCGGTGAACTCCAGCGTCACGCGGCTGCGCCCGAAGCGCGAGCTGGACGAGATCGAGCGGATGCCGGCCACCCGGCCCACCGCGCCCTCGATCCGTCCCGTCATCTCCTGGTCGATGGTCTCGGGCGAGGCGCCGGGAAACTGGGTCGTGACCGTGACGACCGGGCGATCGACGTTGGGCAATTCGCGGATCTCGGCGCCGAAGACCGCGGCGAGGCCCGCCAGCACGATGAGCGTGCTGAGCACATAGGCCAGGATCGGGCGGCGCACGAAGAGCGCGGTGCCGCCGCCGGCCGTGCGCGCGGCTTCTTCCATCATCGCCCCACCCTCCTCAGAGCGCCCGGTCGTCGGCGGGCAGCGCCGCCTGCGGCTCGGCCATGCGAACCTCGGCGCCGGGGCGCAGGTTCTGCACGCCCTCGGTCACCACCGGCTCGCCGATCTCCAGTTCGCCCTCGACCAGCACCGCGTCCGCGTTGCGCTGACGGATCGCGACGGGCACACGCGCCGCCTTGCCCTCGCGCACGGCCCAGACATAGGCGCCTTCGCCCGACCACTGCACCGCCAGAGGATCGACCGACGGCAGCGCCTCGCCCGGAAAGGCCAGCACCACCTCGAAGGCCATGCCGGCGCGCAGCGCGTCATCCTCGTTGTCCAGCCGCCCCTGCACCAGAAGCGTCCGGCTGGAGGCGTCCACGGCAGCGTCGGACGCGCGCACCTCGCCCTCCAGCACACGCTCCGGCATGGCGAGCGGCCGCGCCTCCAGCGGCATGCCCGCCTCGATCCGGCTGGCCACCCGTTCGGGCACGCGGAAGTCGATCAGGATCTCGGACCGGTCCGTGATGGAGACAAGGACATCGCCGCTGCGGACGCGGGCCCCGACCTCGAGATCGGGCACCCCGGTCCAGCCGGAGATCGGGGCGCGGATCGTGCGCCGCGACAGGTCGTATCCCGCCTGCCGCAGACCCAGTTCGGCCTGCCTCAGCGCAAGCTCCGCCTCGCGCCGCCGCACATCGGTGACGGCACCCGTGCCGGAGAGCTGCTCGATCCGGGTGGCCATTTCGCGGGCATCGGCCAAGGTCAGTTCGGCCCGCTCCAGCGCGATGCGTTCCGCCTCGTCGTCGAGTCGGACGATGGCGGCCCCCTCCTCAACGCGATCGCCGGGGCCGAACCCGATCTCGACGACCTGTCCGGTGGCGTCGGACCGCACGTCCACGCTGCGCAGCGCCCGCCCGTCGCCGATCGCGGTCACGCGGTCGTTGATCCGCCCCTGCGCGACCGCCTCGGCGATCACGGTGGCCGGCCCGCCGCCGCCCCAGCCGCCCCCGCCCTGCGCCTGGGCCTCGGGCGCCTCGATCCCGATCAGACCGAGCACGCCGATCCGCTCGAGAAAGGGCATCGACGACGGGACATGGGCGATCCAGAGCGCGAGTGTGCCGGCGAGAACGATCGTCGAGAGAAAGACTTGTCGAACCATTCGGATAAGACCATCAGGAGGTATCAGGTGAGTATAGCCCGCTGCGGCAAATGTCACAGCATGTCCTGCACACCCGTGCGTGAGCGGCGATACATGTGTCGCGCGACGGCCGGCGCGCTGCCGCGCCGTTTTCCGCGAGCGGCCCCCGGTATCCCGGCCTGTCCCCGACCCCTTGAGACCCGAAGGTCCGGATTGGCGACGATCTCGGGGAACCGCGAGCGATCGCGCCCGGTCGCGCCGGACAGCGGCCTCAACCGCGCGGACGACCGCCGTCACGGCTCTGATGCGCAAAGCGCGATAGGCCCGGAACATCCCTTTCGCCGGACAGACTTCTCCCGTGAAGCCTGTGACAGCCGTGCCGGGCGCGGTGCAGCCGTTCGGCACGGCCGCGCCGGACTGAGCGGGCGGAAAAGCCGGCGCTCATCGGCCCCTGCCGGGACCTCTTCGCGAGGAGCGCCCGCATGGGCGCGACCGAGCCTGCGCCCTGCCCGCCTCAGGCCGGCTCTGGCGCGCGCTGCGGGCGGTTGATCACCAAAAGTCCCGCCGCCACCAGCCCGAGCGCGCCCAGAACGTTCGGCCCCACCGCCTCGCCCAGAAGCGCCCAGCCCAGCACCACGCTTGCCACGGGCGTGAGAAAGCTGAACGAGGCGACCGCCGCGGCCGGGTAGATCGAGATCAGCCAGAACCAGATCAGGAAGACCACGCTTGCCACGGCTGCGAACTGGTAGACGAGGCTCGCCACATGAACGAATTGCGGATCGCGCAGCAGCGGACCGGCGAAAAGCGACAGCCCGAGAAAGAGGGGCGCGGAGACGACAAGCTGACAGAAAAGCTGCGTCTCCGCCCGCTCGCGCGCGAGGCCGGTGCGCCGGATCACCAGCGGTATCCCCGCCCAGAACATCGCCGCGAGAAGCGCAAGGATGTCCCCCAGCAGCGAGGGCGCCTGCGCGTCGGGCCCGCCGGGCCGGTCGAGCAGCGCCCAGGCGACGCCGGCCATGGCGACGCACAGGCCGGCCAGCCGCACCGCCGTCAGCCGCTCGCCCGGCAGCAGGAAATGCGCGGCGAGCGCCAGCCAGACCGGCATCGAGTAGAACACGATGCTGGCCCGCGCGACGGTGGTCAGGTCGAGGGCAATGTAGAGGCACAGGAACTCGGCTGTGAAGAACAGCCCGATCAGCAGCCCGCCCCTGCGAAAGACGGCCGGGCGCGGAAACGCAATGCCCCGGGACCACATCCACAGACCGATCAGCATCGCGGCGCCCACCGACCGCAGCCCGGCCTGAAAGAGCGGCTGGAAGCCGCCGTTTGCGACCTTGATCGTGACGTTGTTGAGCCCGAAGAGCAGCGCGCATCCGACAAGCAGCGCCGCGCCGGCCGCGTCCATGCTTGCCTTGCGCTCCATGCCGCACAGTTGCCCGGGGCGGCGCGGGAAGGTCAACCGAGATTTCGCGCAAGCACTCCGGCCTCGGCCCGGCTTCCGCGACAGTCCGCGCCGCAGATCGCGTCGGGCCCGCAGCGGTCCGCCGCCCGTCAGGGACGGGCGGCAGACGCGCTTGTCTGGGTCCGGTTGCAATCGAGTGCCACCGCGCCTGCAGGAGACCGGATCGCATGACCGCGACCTGACCCGCGACGTCTTCGCCGAGCGCCCTTTGCCGGCGTCTGCTGCTCCGAGCCCGCGGGACTTTATCCCCGCGGCCTTTTGACCTAGATCGTGAGGACTGCAAGGCGACGGCCGGAGCCGCGATGCCCGAGACGATCATTGAGCGCTGCGAGGCCAAGGGCCTGCGCATGACCGGCCAGCGGCGGACGATCGCCGCGGTGCTGGAGGACTCGACCGACCACCCCGATGTCGAGGAGCTCTATGCCCGCGCCTCCCGCCGGGACGACGCCATTTCGCTCGCCACCGTCTATCGGACCGTGAAGCTCTTCGAGGAGGCCGGGATCCTCGAACGCGTCGAGTTCGGCGACGGCCGCGCGCGCTACGAGGACGCCGACCGCGAGCATCACGACCACCTGATCGACCTTGCCAGCGGCGAGGTGATCGAGTTCGTCGACCCCGAGATCGAGGCGCTGCAGGAGAAGATCGCGGAGCGGCTGGGATATCGCCTGAAGGGCCACAAGCTGGAGCTTTACGGCGTCCCCCTGACGCGGCGCCCCCGCAAGGACTGACCGCGCAGCCGCCCCGCCGCGAAGGGGGCTTCGCGCCCTCGGCGCTGGCGGGCCTGACCCCCGGAGCATCTCCGTCCAGGAAGCAGAGCCGGGCCAAAGAGAAGACCGGGGGGGGCGGCGCGGCCGCAGGAACAGCAAAGCCGCCGCAGCGCAGGGCCTGCGGCGGCTTTCGGGGTCGTATTGCAGGCGTGGCGCGATCGACGGGCTCGACCCGCGACCCCGGCGCGACAGGCGCATGTCGTGCCAAGCGTGCCCCCGATATTTTTGCCAACAAACATCATGGTATTCAGGAGCTTGCATCAGACTTGCGTGCGCTTTTCGCCATGGCTTGGTGATCCAGAGCACGCAGGAAGCGGCAGAAAATCGTCGTGGTGTCGGGCTGGTGCCCCGGCCCGCCGCGCGCAGCGTCCCGCCCCATCAGGGGTGACAATCCCCGGCCCGGAGACGGCGGGGAGGAGCGGGCTTGGGTGTGGGTTTTTTTCAGATGTTCCGGTTGTTTGTTGATTTTCAAATTGTAATAGACTCTGCGTCAGCGAGGCCGGGCCGCAAGGCGGCAGATCGGCGAAAGAGAGGAGGCTCGCATGAGGGACAGCGACGAAACCGCCATGACCACCACGCATCCGCCCTCGGCGGCAACGGTTGCCCGCGCGCATGTGGA
>NZ_JBKHAQ010000119.1:0-8436 GCF_046542825.1 Rhodosalinus sp.
GCGGGCGAGGTGCGGGTCGATGGACGAACCGCCAGCTTCACCACCCCGCGCGAGGCCTTGGATGCCGGGATCGCGGTCGTGCATCAGCACTTCAACCTCGTGCCCACGCTCAACGTGGCCGAGAACCTCTGGCTGGGCGAGCGGTTGCCTCGGCGCATGGGAGGGCTGGTGGACTGGCCGCGCGCCCATGCCCGCGCGCGCAGGACGCTCGATTATGTGGGCCTTGACGTGGCCACGGACGCGCCGATCACCTCGCTCAGGGCGGACCAGCTCGCCATGATCTCCATCGCCAAGGCGGTTGCGAGCGACGCGAAGATCATCATCCTCGACGAGCCCACCACGGCGCTTCTGCCGCACGAGGTGGAAACCCTGTTCGCCCAGATGCGGCGTCTTGCGAAAGAGGGTCACTCGTTTCTCTACGTCAGTCATCGGCTGGCGGAGGTGTTCGAGATCGCGGACCGCGCCACGGTCCTGCGCGACGGCCGCAACGCCGGCGTCTTCGAGCGCGCCACCATGGACCGCGCCGGCGTGATCGAGGCGATCGTCGGCCGCCGCGGCGAGCTTTCCGCCCGCAAGTCCGGCAGTCACATCCGCGAAAGCGCCGCCATGGAGACCGAGGGGCTGTCGGGCGGCGTGGCCGAAGATGTCACCCTTACGCTTCGGCACGGCGAGATCCTGGGCGTCGCGGGTCTGCCCGGCAGCGGGGCGGAGGACGTGCTGTCGCTGCTTTTCGGCCGCATCCGGCGCCGCGCCGGCACCGTGCGCAAGGGCGACCTCGACCTGCGCCTGCGCGAACCCGCCGAAGCCATCGCCGCCGGCATCGCCTTCGTGCCCGCCGACCGGCTGGCCGAGTCGGTCTTTCACGCCGAATCGATCCGCTCGAACATCACCATGCCGTCGCTCGCGCGCTACCTGCGCGATCCTGTGCTGCGGCTGGTCAACCGGCGCGCCGAATCCCGCGCAAGCCGCGCCGTGGCCGAACGGATGCGCGTGCGGATGCCGGGGATCGAGACCGCGATCGACGACCTGTCCGGCGGCAACCAGCAGAAGGTCGTTCTGGGCCGCTGGCTGTCGGCCGGCGCGCAGGTGTTTCTGCTCAATTCGCCCACCGCCGCCGTGGACGTGGGCGCCAAGGCCGAGATCTACGAGTTGATCGAGGAACTGGCCGGCGAGGGCGCCGGCATCCTCTTCGCCTCGACCGAACTCGAGGAATATCCGGTGATCTGCGACCGCGTGCTGGTCTTCTTCCGCGGCCGTCTGGCCGGCGAACTGAAGGGCGAACAGGTGACGGAGCAGAACATCATGACGCTTGCCGCAGGGGAGACGCTGAAGAATGGCTGCGACTGACACAGGACAGCCCGGGGCCGCCTTCGACTGGTTGGGGTTTCTGGCACGATGGGGCACGCTGATCTCGCTGGTGCTGCTGATCGCCTTCTTCAGCCTTGCGCGGCCCGAGGTCTTTCCGACGATGCGCAACACGCTCAACATCCTCAACCAGGTGTCGATCCTGGGCATCATCGCGCTGGGGCTGACCGTCTGTCTCGTCGTCGGGCTGTTCGACCTGTCGATCGGCGCGATGGCGACCTTCGGCGGCTATTTCGCCGCCCGTATTCTCGCCGAACTCGGGATCGAGTCCGGCTGGGTGGTGGCGGGCGCCGTGCTGGCCGTGCTGATCCTCGCGATGCTGATCGGCATGATAAACGGCGCGCTTGTCAGTTACCTGGGGATCTCCGCCATCGTCGAGACGCTGGCGATGAGCTTCATCGTCACCGGCCTGATCCTGGGCGTTTCCGGCGCGCGCACGGTGTTCTCGTCCGACATCCCGGAGAGCTTCCAGATCATCGGACAGGGCACGATCCTGGGCGTTCCGAACCCCATCCTCATCATGATCGCCACCGCCCTGCTGCTCTGGGTGTTCCTTGAACACACCCAGCCGGGGCGCAACATGTATGCCATCGGCGGCAACCGCGAAGCCGCGCGCCTGTCGGGCATCAACTTCCAGAAATTCGCGCTGATCGCGATGGGCATCTCGGCCGCCTGCGCCGCGCTCGGCGGGCTCGTTGCGGCCGCGAACCTGGCGTCCGGCCGGCCGCAGGGGGTGGGTGAAACCTATCTGCTCAACGCCTTCGTCGCGGTCTTCATCGGCGCCTCGACGCTTCGGCCGGGCAAGTTCCACGTCTTCGGCACGGCGGTCGGCGTGCTGCTGATCGGGGTCATCAACAACGGGCTTTCGGTGCTTGGCGTCGCCACCTACTGGCAATACATCGTGCAGGGCCTGATCCTGATCCTCGCCCTGATCAGCGCAAGCATGAACAGCGTGCGCCGCGCCTGACGACGAAACCAGCCTCGGGGAGCCTTGCAATGCCCGCCGTGAACCGCGCGGATCTCGATTTCATGCTCTTCGACTGGCTGGGGGCGGAGCGGCTGTGCGCCCTGCCTCGCTTCGCCGGCCAGGGCGCCGAGGACTACCGGGCCTTCCTCGACCTTGCCGAACGCCTTGCCGAGCAGGAATTCCTGCCGGCGTGGAAGCCATCGGACAGTGCCGAGCCGGAACTGCTGCCCGATGGCGAGGTGCGGCTGCATCCGGGCGTGCGCGACGCGGTGCGCGCCTATCTCGACGCCGGGCTGCAACTGGCCACGGTGGACGAGGCCCGGGGGGGGATGCAGCTGCCGATCACCGTCGGCACGGCGGCGATGGCCTGCATCATGGCGGCCAACATCGCCGCCAGCGGCTTCCCGATGCTGAGCCAGGCCAACGCGCGGGTGATCGCCGCCTACGGCACGCCGAGGCAGATCGAGCTTTTCGCGCGCCCGCAATACGAGGGCACGGCGCTCGGGACCATGTGCCTGTCCGAGCCCGAGGCAGGCAGTTCGCTGGGCGACATCACCACGCGCGCGCGTCCCGACGGCGCGGACGAGGCCGGGCGCCGCTTTCGCCTGACCGGGCGCAAGATGTGGATCTCGGGCGCGGGTCAGGACATCGCGCCCGACACCGTTCACCTCGTCCTTGCGAAGATCGAGGGAGAGGACGGCAGGCTGCCCGCGGGCACGAAGGGCATCTCGCTCTTTCTCGTGCCGAAGCTTTTGCCCGGGATCGCGCCGGGCGGGGCGGGGCCCAACGACCTTGCCATCGCGGGGCTCAATCACAAGATGGGCTATCGCGGCATCTCGAACTGCCTGCTCAACCTGGGCGAAGGCACGCGCCACCGGCCGGGCGGCACGGCGGGCGCCGTGGGCTGGCTGGTGGGCGAGCCGGGTCAGGGCCTCGCCATCATGTTCCAGATGATGAACGAGGCGCGAATCAACGTGGGTCTAGGCGCCGCGGCGCTGGCATGGCGCGGCTATCTGCTGTCGCGCGACTATGCCTTCGAGCGGCGGCAGGGGCGGCCGCTGGACGACCGCCGCGCGCCCGCGCCCGTGCCGCTGGTGCGCCACCCCGATGTGCGCCGGATGCTGCTGGCGCAGAAGGCCATCGCCGAGGGGGCGCTGGCGCTCTGCCTCTACACCGCGCGGCTGGCAGATCGCGCCGCGGCGGCCCGGACGGAGGACGAGCGCGCAAGCGCCCATGCGCTCCTCGACCTGCTGACGCCGATCACCAAGAGCTGGCCCTCGGAGTTCGGGCTCGAAGCGAACCACATGGCGCTGCAGGTGCATGGCGGCTACGGCTACACCCGCGATTTCGATGTCGAGCAACTCTACCGCGACAACCGGCTGAACCCGATCCACGAAGGCACGACCGGGATCCAGGGCCTCGACCTCTTGCGCCGCAAGGTGATGGGCGACGGCGGCGCGGCGCTGGCGCATCTGCTGGACGAGGTGCGCGCCACCGCCGAGCGGGCCGAGGGAACAGCCGCCGCAGCACTGGCGCCCGGCCTGCGCGACGCGGCCGGGGCGCTGGAGAGGGCGGCGCGCCGCGCGACGGACGCCGCCGATCCGGTAATGCCGCTGTCCCATGCCACGGCCTTCCTGCATGCCGCGGGGCATGTCGTCGTGGCCTGGCTGCTCACCGACATGGCGCTGGTCGCCGGTGCCTCCGAGGCACGTCTCTGGGCCGCGCGCCACTTCCACGAGACCGAACTGCCGCGTGTCGCAGCCTGGCTCGCGCCGCTGGAGGCAGGAAGCCGCGCGGCGCTCGACGCCCCCGAAGACGCGCTCTGAGAGCGTAAGGCCGGCGGGCGCGGCAACGCGTGAGCGCCGTCTGTCCCGCCGGCCTTTCCGCCGGGGCGCGCGGTGGGCCGCATCGTCGTCTCGGAGCGTGCCGCCGCGCGGCGCAGCGCGGCCTCCGGGTTCGGCGCGACGGACGTGCTCGACCCCGGAGCCACGGAGACGCTCGGGGCGGCCTTCGCCGAGGTTGCGGACGGGCCGCCGGACGTGATCTTCGACTGCGTGGGCGTGCCCGGCATGATCCAGCAGTGCATCGACCTGTCGCGCCCCCGCGGCAGCATCGTGGTCGTCGGCGTCTGCATGAAGCCCGACGAGGTGATCCCCATCGCGGCGATCCTGAAGGAACTGCGCCTGCAATTCGTCCTTGGCTACGTCGAAAGCGATTTCGCGCGCGTGCTGGACTACCTGGGCCAGGGACGCATCCGTGCCGACGGCACGGTGACCGACCGGGTCACGCTGGACGAACTGCCGGCGGCCTTCGAGGCGCTCCGCCATCCCGACCGGCAGATCAAGGTGATGGTCCGCCCCTGAGAACAGCAGGTCGTCGCCAGGTTGCGAATGTCAGGGCAGGGGGGGCGCTCCCCGCGATGCTCGGAAGCATTCCCGGGCAAGAGCGGGCGCCCGCCGCAGCCGTCAGCAGACCTCGAAGAGCCCCGCCGCGCCCATACCGCCGCCCACGCACATGGTGACCACGACATGCTGTGCGCCCCGGCGCTTTCCCTCGATGAGCGCGTGGCCCACCAGGCGCGATCCGGTCATGCCATAGGGATGCCCGACAGAGATGCCGCCGCCGTTCACGTTGTAGATGCCGGGTTCTATGCCCAGCTTGTCGCGGCAGTAGAGCGCCTGCACGGCGAAAGCCTCGTTCAGTTCCCATAGCCCGATGTCGGAGACCTTGAGCCCGTGCCGCTCCAGCAGCCGGGGCACCGCATGGATTGGGCCGATGCCCATTTCCTCGGGCGCGCAGCCCGCAACCGCCATTCCGCGGTAGAGCCCGAGCGGCGCGAGGCCCCGCCGGTCCGCCTCCTTCCGCTCCATCAGCACGCAGGCCGAGGCACCGTCGGAGAGCTGGCTGGCGTTGCCTGCCGTGACGGTCCCGCCCTCCAGCACCGGCTTCAGCGCGGCCAAGGTGTCGCGCGTGGTCTCCGGCCGGTTGCCTTCGTCGCGGTCGAGCGTGACGCGGCGCTCCGTGATCTCGCCAGTCTCGCGGTCCTTGACCAGCATCGTCGTCCCGAAGGGCACGATCTCGGCGTCGAAACGGCCCGCCGCCTGCGCGGCGGCGGTGCGCTGCTGCGACATGAGCGCGTAGTCGTCCTGCGCCTCGCGGCTGACGCCGTAGCGCTCGGCCACCACCTCGGCGGTCTTGAGCATCGGCATGTAGGCATGGGGCGCCAGGGCGGTCACGTTGGGGTCGGCCTCCTGCGCGGCCCAGGCGAAATACCTGTCCTGCACGGCCGATATGTTCTCCTGTCCGCCCGCGGCATTGACCTGCTGGCCGTCAACGATGATCTGCTTGGCCGCCGTGGCGATGGCCATGAGGCCGCTCGCGCACTGCCGGTCGATGGTCTGAGCGGCAACGCTTGCGGGCAGGCCCGCCGCGAAGGCCGCGTTCCGGGCCACGTTCATGCCCGCCGTGCCGGCGGCGAGCACGGTGCCCATCACCACGTCCTCGACCTCGGCCGCGTCGATGCCTGCGCGCTCCACCGCGTGGCGCAGGACATGGCCGGCGAGCGTGGGCGACTTCGTGGCGTTGAGCGCGCCCCGGTAGGCCTTGCCGATGCCGGTGCGGGCGGTGCTCACGATGACGGCTTCTCTCATGGGTCGATCCCTCCTCGATGGCTTCGGGCGCCGGATGGTTGCCGTGCCCGCCTTGATCGTGGCCTCCGGCGCGCGCGGCCTGCCGCGCCGGGGCTGGTGCTTCCGCGCCGCGCGCGGGCTTGCCCCTCGCGCGGGCTTGCCCCTCAGGCCTCGGGCCGCCAGTCGCTCAGCCGCCGGCCCTGCTCCGCCAGCTCCCGCAGGAGCGGCGTGACGGTCCAGTAGCCCGACGCGTTGCCGAGCGCCTCGGCATGGTGGTCGAGACGGGCGACGATCTCCGCAAGCCCTATCTCGTCGGCCATGAAGACCGGCCCGCCACGCCATGCCGGAAAGCCGTAGCCGCGGGTCCAGACCACGTCGATGTCGCCGGGGCGGTAGGCGATGCCCTCAGCCAGGATCGCCGCGGCCTCGTTCACCATCGGGTAGAGCAGCCGCTCGAAGATCTCTCGCGCCGGTAGCGCGTTGCGCCGCGCGACCCCGTGCTCTGTCGCCAGCCGCGCGGCCAGCGCCACCGTCTCCTCCGAATGAAGCGGCTTGCGCCCCTCGTAGACGTAGTAGCCCGAGCCCGTCTTCTGCCCGTGCCGACCTTTCGCGTAGAGCGCCCGGCAGAGCGCGCGGTAGGCGGGATCCTGCGGCCCCGCCCCGCTGTCCACCCATTCGATCACCGTGCGGGCGCCCACGTCCACACCCGCCATGTCGAGCATCCGGCTTGGCCCCATCGCCATGCCGATCCATGCCGGGTCCTCGGCCACGCCGTCGATCTGCGCAGGCGTCGCGCCCTCGAGCTGCATCGCCTCGCTCTCGCGCATGTAGACCTCCGCCATGCGGTTGCCGATGAAGCCGTAACAGACGCCGCTGACCACCGGGACCTTGCCGATGCGCTTCGTGAGCGCCATGACGGTCGCCAGCACCGCCGGGTCCGTCTGCTGCCCGCGCACCACTTCCAGCAGGTGCATGATGTGCGCGGGGCTGAAGAAATGGGTGCCCAGCACGTCCTGCGGTCGGCCCGTCGCCTCGGCGATGCGGTTCACGTCGAGGGTCGAAGTGTTGGTGGCGATGATCGCGCCAGGCTTCATCGTCTGACCCAGCTTCGCGGCAACGTCGAGCTTCAGGCCCATGTCCTCAAAGACCGCCTCGACCACCAAGTCAGCCTTTGCCAGCGCGGCGATGTCCGTGGCCCCGGTCATGCGCGCGAGTTGCGCCTCGGCCTCGGCCTCGCTCATGCGGCCGCGCTGCACGGAGGTCTCGATCGTGCGGCGGATTGTGCCCTGCCCGCGCTCCAGCGCCTCCATGCTGGTCTCGACCAGCGTCACGGAAAAGCCGGCGCGCGCGAAGGTGAGCGCGATGCCCGCGCCCATGGTGCCGACGCCGACGATGCCGACCGTCTCCACCTTGCGGAGCGCGAGATCGGAGGGCAGGCCGGGGATTTTCGACGCCGCGCGCTCGGCGAAGAAGATGTGCCGCAGCGCGCGGGAGGCCGGGGTGTGCAGGAGGCGCGCGAAATGCTCCGCCTCCACCCGCTCCCCGTCGTCGAAGGGCTTGCCGGCGGCGGCGGCGAGGCAGTCGGCGGCGGCGGCGAGGGCGGGAAGGTGCGGCTTCGCCTCGCCCTCGGCCTTCGCGGTCTCCAGCACCGTGGCGTCGTCATCGCCCGCGGGCACGGTCAGGTCGCGGGTGCGGCGCGGGGGACGGCCCGCCGCGGCGGCGGCGGCCTCGCGCGCCGCGCGGGCCGGGTCGTCGTCGAGCGCATCCACTATGCCCGCATCGAGCGCCTCCCGCGCGGGCAAGGGCTTGCCGGTCGAGATCATTTGCCAGCCGGTCCCGAGGCCCGCAAGACGCGGCAGCCGCTGGGTGCCGAGCGAGCCGGGAATGAGGCCGAGCGAAATCTCCGGCAGTCCCAGTCTCGTCTCCGGATGCGCGATCCGGATGTGGGCTGCCATGGCGAGCTCCAGCCCCGCGCCCAGCACCGTGCCGAAAAGCGCCGCCGCCACTGGCCGCTCCTGCGCCTCGATCCGGGCCAGCACCTCGTTGAAGGGCGCGGCCGAGAAGCCGGGCTGCGAGAAGCTGGCGATGTCGCCGCCCGCGACGAAGGTGCGGCCCGCGCATTCGATCACGAGCGCCGTCATCCCCGGATCCGCCTCGAAGGCGTCGAGCGCCGCCGCCATGTCGCGCACGACCCCAGGCGAGATTGCATTCACCGGCGGGTGGTCGATACGGAGCACGCCCAGCGTGCCGTCGTGGACAAGCTTCACCGTCATGTCGGCCTCCCAGGTCATCTTGAAGTTCAGTGAACACCCCGGTCCGCCGACCGGATCTTGAGGCGCATGGCCGGAGGGGTGCAACGCCGCGGAGCTGCAGTCAATCGAAATCGTCCTACATTCTTGCCAAGCGGCCGCATGGCGCCTAGCATCCCTGCAAGACCCGCCGCGCCCGTGCCCGGCGGCTTTTTGAACGGAGGCA
>NZ_JBKHAQ010000120.1:0-8410 GCF_046542825.1 Rhodosalinus sp.
GAGTTCATCGACGCCGACAAGGATGCCATCGCCGCGATCTACAAGGAACGCTTTGGCATCGAGTCCGGGACCGAGGCCGCCGAGGCCCTGACCGAGGGTCTGGAGCGGTGGACCGGGCTGACAGAGGACGTGTCCAGCGGCGAGGAACTGGCCGAGATCTACTGGAACGAGATCTTTTCGAAGATCGACGTGTCCTCCTACGGCCAGTGACCACCTCATCGACATGACTTCCGGCGCCGGGCACCGCACACCGCGGTGGTGCCCGGCGCCTGTCACCCTCACATGACTGTCGGAGGAAACCGATGTTCACGATTGGCAGGTCGTTGTCCTTCCTGGCCAAGTCGTCCTCCATGATCGGGGCGATCTGCGTCATCCTGATGATGCTTCACGTCACTGCCGATGTGGCTGGCCGCTACCTGTTCAACACCCCCGTGCCCGGCACCATCGTCGTGGTAGCGAACTATTACATGGTGATGGTCCTGTTTCTCGCCCTTGGCGTGGCCGAGGAAAAGCGCGCGCACATCTCGGTCGAATTCGTGACCGACCTGATGCCGCCGCGCGCGCAGGCCGGGTTCTCTCTGTTGTCCGGGCTGCTGACCGTCGGGGTCATGATCGTCATGATGATCGGGGGTTTGACGGAAGCGGTCAAGAAGACCGACATCGGAGCGACGATGGAGCAAGGCTCGCAGCGGATCGAGATTTGGCAGAGCTACTGGCTGGTGCCGTTGGGCGCGGCGCTGATGGCAGTGATCGCGGGCTACAGGGTGATCACGACCGTGACGGGCTGGCGCAACGGCCTGAACGAAACAGATGTAGATGCGAATTTCATAAGTGACTGACGTTGGCATCGGCCTGACCGGCCTGGCGACCCTGATCGCCCTGATCGCTGTACGCGTGCCCATCGGGATCGCCCTCATCGGGGTATCCTTTACCGGGCTCTATGTGCTGATGGGGCCGCGCGTCGCCTGGGGCGCGATGAGCATCGTGCCCTACAGCTTCACGTCGAGCTGGATTCTCAGCTCGATCCCGATGTTCCTGTTTCTGGGGTTCATCAGCTATCACACGCAACTGACGCGGGGCATGTTCAACGCGGCGCGGATCTGGCTGGCGGCGCTGCCCGGCGGGCTGGCCATCGCGTCGATCTTCGGCTCGGCCGGCTTCGCGGCGGTGTCGGGTTCGTCGATCGCCTGTTCGGCGGCGATGGGCCGGATCGCCATCCCCGAGATGATGAAGTACAAGTACCAGCCCGAACTGGCCACCGGCACGGTCGCGGTGGCGGGGACGATCGGCGCGCTGATCCCGCCATCGATCATCCTGATCCTCTACGGGGTGATCGCGCAGATATCGATCACGCAGCTCTTCCTCGGGGGCGTCGTCGCGGGGCTGATGACGGCGATCGGCTACATCCTTGTGGTGCTGCTGAGGGTTTGGCTGAATCCGGCGCTCGCCCCCGAACGCGACAGGGGCGTGAGCATGCGCGAGAAGCTGCTCGCCCTGCGCGAGACATGGCCGATTCTGCTGATCATGATCGGCATCTTCGGCGGGTTGTTCGGCGGCGTGTTCACCCCGACCGAGGCGGGCGCCGTCGGGGCGGCCATGGCGTGTCTGGTAGCGATCCTGACGGGACAGATGACATGGGCCCGGTTCCTGACCGCGGCGCGAGAAACCCTGATGACGACGGCGGCCCTGCTGATCATCGCCATCGGCGCCAGCCTGCTGACGCGGTTCCTGGCGCTGTCCGGGGCGGGCGACTACCTGTCCTCCGGCATCCTGAACATCGCCTCGACGCCGGTCCTGCTGATGATCGGCATCGTCTGCGTCTACCTCCTGATGGGGATGTTCCTCGAGCCGATCGGCGCGATGCTCCTGACGCTGCCGATCATCCTGCCGGTGATCGACGAGGCCGGGTGGAGCCTCTTGTGGTTCGGGATCGTGCTGACCAAGCTGCTGGAGATCGGGATGATCACGCCGCCCATCGGGATGAACGTGTTCGTGATCAAGAGCGTGGTGGGCAACCTGGTGACGACCTCGGCCATCTTCCGGGGGGTGGCGTGGTTCATCGTCATGGATCTGGTGCTGGTGGCGATCCTGTGCACGTTTCCCGGACTGGTGTTGTGGCTGCCGGCGCTTCTGAACTGAACATTTCCTTCCGTCCCGGGCGCGGGGCGGCGCGCAAGACAAGGCACGAGGGCAAAGTTGCATACAGAGACACTCATCCGACGGGCACGTGGGCAGCAACTGGGCGACATGCTGCGCCGGTCCGCCGCGCGCACCCCGACCAGGACCGCGCTGATCTTCCGCGATCAGGTCGACACCTTCGCCGAACTGGATGCGGCGGTGAACCGGGCCGCACATGCGCTCGAGGCGCGCGGCGTGACCAGGGGCGACCGCGTGGCGCTGTTCACCCACAACAACCGGGCCTTCGTGGTGTTGCGCTTTGCGCTGGCGCGGCTGGGGGCGGTGACGACTCCGGTCAACTTCATGCTGAGCGCGTCCGACGTGGCCTATATCCTCGGCCATTCCGGCGCCAGGATGATGATTGCCGAGGATGCGCTGTGCGCGACGGCCGATGCCGCACTGGCCCAGATCGGGCAGGACCTGCCGCGCTTCGTCATTCCTCATGCCGGTGTGGACGCGCCAGGGGGCTGGCAGCCGGTCGCCGATCTCCTGGATCACGACGACGCCTCCGAAGTCTGGCGCGACGTGGGGCCGGATGACCCGATCCAGATGATGTATACCAGCGGCACGGAAAGCCGCCCCAAGGGCGCGCTGCAAACCTCTGCGGCGCTCTACGCGCAATACGCAAGCTGCATCATCGACGGCGAGATGCGCGAGGATGCGGTTTCGCTTCACTGCCTGCCGCTCTTCCACTGTGCGCAGCTCGATTGTTTCCTCAGCCCCGACATCTACCTCGGAGCGACCTCGATCGTGCACGACAGGGCCGATCCGGCCGAGATGCTGGTCGCGATCGAACAGCATGGCGTCACCAGGCTGTTCTGCCCGCCGACAATCTGGATCGCGCTGCTGCGCCATCCCGATTTCGACACCCGCGACCTGAGCAGCCTGAATGCGGGCTACTACGGCGCCTCCATCATGCCGACGGCGGTGATCGAGGAACTGTCGCGGCGCCTGCCCAACATGCGGCTGTTCAATTTCTACGGTCAGACGGAAATGGCGCCGGTGGCCACGATCCTGAAACCGCAGGATCAGTTGCGCAAGCTGGGCTCGGCTGGGCGGCCCGCGCTGAACGTCGAGACGCGGGTTGTCGACGACGACGACATGCCGGTGCCGGTGGGCGACGTGGGCGAGATCGTGCATCGCAGCCCGCATCTGATCACCGAATACTACAAGGATCCCGAGAAGACGGCGGATGCGTTCCGGGGCGGCTGGTTCCACAGTGGCGACCTGGGCCGTTTCGACGAGGACGGGTACCTCTATGTCGTGGACCGCAAGAAGGACATGATCAAGACGGGCGGCGAGAACGTCGCCAGCCGCGAGGTCGAAGAAGCGATCTTCCGTCATCCCGACGTGGCCGAGGTGGCCGTGTTCGGCGTGCCCCATCCGAAGTGGATCGAGGCGGTGACGGCCGCAGTCGTGCCCAAGGCCGGTGCGACGCTGACCGCCGACGCGGTGATGGCCTACTGCCGCGAGGCTTTGGCGCATTTCAAGGCGCCCAAGCATGTCGAGATCACGGATCAGTTGCCCAAGAACGCCAGCGGCAAGATCCTGAAACGGGATCTGCGCCTGAAGTTTGCCGGAGTGTTCGACGCGGAATGACGGTCGGGGACTCACCAACCTCGTCAGGGTTGGCGAGTCTGAGCGAGCGGGGGTGACCGGAGCCCCGCCTCTCCTCCAATTCTTCTCAAGCATCCGGCGTGGGCCCAGGTCAGACGGCTTGGCGGACGTGCAACGACTTGCACGGGTGCAGCGCCGTCCCCCGCCTAAGGCCATGCGAACACCTGAACGGCGATGGCGCCCGCGTAGATCGTGAGGAGAAGGATGCTCTCGGCGCCGATCCGCGCCGGTCCCTGCCGCTGCCGCAGGATCAGCCCGCCGATCAGGATGCCGGTCATCAGAAGCGCCGTGCTGATCCAGAAGTAGTCGGCATCGCCGGCTGCGTGATAGAGCGACCCGTCGCGATAGGCGATGTCGGACGCCGTCAGGAACAGCGTGTCGAAGGTGTTGCCGCCGATGATCCCGCCCACGGCCAGCTGAAGCGCGCCGCGCCGGACGGCCGCGATGGTGGTGACGAGCTCGGGCAGCGAGGTCACGACCGCCGTGGCCAGCGCGCCCACGAGCGAGTCCGAGATGCCGAACCTGTCGGCCAGCGCCGAGGCGGACTTGGCGATCACGTAGCCCGAGGTGCCGAGGAAGAGCATCAGCACCCCGAACCTCGCGAAGAGGCGGCGCGTGCTCTGCCGGCGGCTCTCCTCGTCCTCCTCGTCCGGCTGGTCGGTCTTCGTGTCCTCGGTATCCACCGGCTGCCACATCGGGGCGTCCCGGACGCGGCGCGAGCCCACCAGCCCCGCCGCATAGACCAGTGGGATCGCGAAGGAGACGGGGTGCACCTCCCAGAGCGTCACTTCGGGCGAGGTGAGCGCGAGGAACGGCAGCGTCAGCAGCACCGTCAGCACGAGGCCCTGGTAGAGGTTGCCCAGATCGGCCGCGGCATGTTCGAGGTTGATCCTGCGGTAGAACATGTCCGCGATCGCAAGGAACACCGTCTGCGCCGCGATGCCGCCCACGCTGTTCGAGAAGGCGAGCGAGGCACGCCCGTCGAGCGACGCGGTGACGGAGACGATGATCCCGTTGAGCGAGGTCGCGGCCCCGAGCAGGACCCCGCCCACGATCGCCTCGCCCAGCCCCGTCCGGTCGGCGAGCCGGTCCGCAAGAGCGGTCGTCCGCAGCCCGGCCACGAGAACGACCAGGGTCGAGGCCAGGAACGCGCCCACCAGCGCCAGCGTCGAAAGATCGCCCCACATGCGTTTCCCCGCGTTGCCGCTTCGCGCGGCGTGACCCGACCGCGCGAACCTTCGGCAGAGAACGACGCCCGGACGCCTGCGGTTCACCCGTCCGGGCGCTCCGGCCGCGCGCCCCCGCGGGCTCGCGGGCTCGCGGCATCGGCATCGGCGCGCTGACAGACGGCCTGGATCCGCCGACCGGCGGGGTGAGACGCCGGGCGCGGCGCTGCTGGTCGGACTGCCGCGTCGATGACGGCCGCACATCGCAGGGGGCCGGAGCCGACCGGGGCGCCTGCCGTGCCCGCCGCTTCTCGCCGGGCAGCGCGTCGTCGGTGTTCCTTTGCGGCCCCTGCGAGGAGTGGTTGGCGAGGGGTGTCCGGCCTTGCCGCGCGCCCGCGCAAGGCTTAGACGCGGGAACACCCGGACCACGAGGGGCGACATGGCAGGCGGCTGCATCACGGAAACTGCGGTCTGGAGACGTCCGGACCGGCACGGGCGTCCGGCCTTCCGCGCGCGGGCCTGCCTGGCGCGGGGTCCGCGCGGGACGCCTCCTGGCCGGTTGCACGGTCTGGCCCGTGGCGGCGCCCGGCCGCCCGCGACCGGTGCGGCGCCCGGCGCCCAGGCGCAAGGATGCACGCCGTGGAGCTGATCCCCGATTTCGACAGCTTCGCCCGCGCCTACGAGGCCGGGCAGAACCAGGTCGTCTATGCCCGTCTGGCCGCCGATCTCGACACGCCGGTCTCCTTGATGCTCAAGCTCTCCGGCGCCGCGCGGGATGCCTTCATGCTGGAATCGGTGACCGGTGGCGAGGTGCGGGGCCGCTACTCGATCGTCGGGATGAAACCGGATCTGGTCTGGCAGTGCCGCGGCGCGACCAGCAGCCTGAACAGGCACGCGCGCTTCGATCCCGACGCGTTCGAGACATGGCCGGGCGATCCGCTCGACCATCTGCGCGCCCTGATCGCGGAAAGCCGGATCGCCCTGCCGGACGGTTTGCCCGCCGCCTCGGCGGGGCTCTTCGGCTATCTGGGCTACGACATGATCCGGCTGGTCGAGCATCTGCCCGAGGTGAACCCCGATCCGCTGGGACTGCCCGATGCGCTGATGCTGCGGCCCACGGTGGTCGCGGTGCTGGACGGGGTCAAGGGCGACGTCACCGTGGTCTCGCCCGCATGGGTGAGCGACGGGCAATCGGCGCGCGCGGCCTATGCCCAGGCCGCCGAGCGGGTGATGGACGCGGTGCGCGATCTGGACCGTGCGCTGCCGCAGGCCACGCGCGAGATGGGCGAGGCGCACGATCCGGCACCGCCGCAGTCGAATTTCGCCCATGCGGATTATCTGGCGGCGGTCGAGAAGGCCAGGGAGTACATCCGCGCGGGCGATATCTTTCAGGTCGTTCCCTCGCAGCGCTGGACGCAGGACTTCCCGCTGCCGCCCTTCACGCTCTACCGATCCTTGCGGCGCACGAATCCCTCGCCCTTCATGTTCTATTTCAACTTCGGCGGCTTCCAGGTGATTGGCGCCAGCCCCGAGATCCTCGTGCGGGTCTTCGGCCGCGAGGTCACCGTCCGCCCGATCGCGGGCACGCGCCCGCGCGGCGCGACGCCCGAAGAGGACCGCGCCTACGAGGCCGAGCTGCTGGCCGATCCGAAGGAGCGGGCCGAGCATCTGATGCTG
The DNA here is from genome assembly GCF_046542825.1 of Rhodosalinus sp. Classification (GTDB taxonomy): domain Bacteria; phylum Pseudomonadota; class Alphaproteobacteria; order Rhodobacterales; family Rhodobacteraceae; genus Rhodosalinus. The sequence continues at coordinate 6,639 of NZ_JBKHAQ010000120.1, forward strand.
CTGGATCTGGGCCGCAACGACGTGGGCCGCGTCGCGAAGATCGGGACGGTGCGGCCGACCGAGCAGTTCATCATCGAACGCTACAGCCATGTCATGCATATCGTGTCCAACGTGGTCGGCGAACTGGCCGAGGACCAGGACGCGCTGAGCGCGTTCTTCGCCGGCATGCCCGCCGGCACGGTGTCGGGTGCGCCCAAGGTGCGCGCAATGCAGATCATCGACGAGCTGGAGCCGGAAAAGCGCGGCATCTACGCCGGGGGCGTGGGCTATTTCAGCGCGGGCGGCGACATGGACATGTGCATCGCGCTGCGGACCGCCATCGTCAAGGACGGCAAACTGTACATCCAGGCCGGCGGTGGCGTGGTGCATGACAGCGACCCCGAAGCCGAGTATCAGGAGACCGTCCACAAGTCGAACGCGATCCGGCGGGCGGCGGCAGATGCCGCGCGCTTCTCCGGCGGGACCGGCTGAGGCGCAGCGATGCCGCGCCCCGCCCCTCGGCCGGCCGAAGACGCCCGGGCGCCCTGCCGCCCCCCGGCTTGCGCCCCCGACGCCATGGCGCAGGCGCCGGGAAACATGCCGCGGCCGGCTTGCCGCCCGAACGCGAAGGATTGCCCGGATGCTGCTGCTCATCGATAACTACGACAGTTTCACCTACAACCTGGTGCATTGCCTGGGCGAGCTGGGCGCCGGGGTCACGGTGCGCCGCAACGACGCGCTGGACGTGCCGGCCGCGCTGGCGATGAACCCCGCAGGCATCATCCTGTCGCCCGGTCCCTGCGATCCGGATCGGGCGGGCATCTGCCTGGCGCTGACCCGGACCGCGGCCGAAGCGGGCACGCCGCTTCTGGGCGTTTGCCTCGGGCATCAGACGATCGGCCAGGCCTTCGGCGGCAAGGTGGTGCGCTGCCACGAGATCGTGCACGGCAAGATGGGGGCGGTGCATCACGCGGGACGGGGGCTCTTCGCCGGGCTGCCCGGCCCCTTCGACGCCACGCGCTATCACTCGCTGGTGGTCGATCGCGACAGCCTGCCCGAATGCCTGGAGGTCACCGCATGGCTGCAGGACGGTACCGTCATGGGGCTGCAGCACCGCGATCTGCCGATCCACGGGGTGCAGTTCCACCCCGAGTCCATCGCCTCGCAACACGGTCGCGACCTGCTGCAGAACTTCCTCGATGTCACGAAGCTTGCCGCCTGAGCCGCGCGCGCCGCTGCCGACCCTGGCGCCGGGAGCAGCCCGAGCCTTTTGCGCCCGGGCACGCCTCGCCGCCGCGTGCCCGGGCGCACGGGGCACTCCCTCTGCCCCGTGCCGCTGTTGACGGCTGTCAACTTCTTCGTTTGACCGCTGCCCGAAGAGCCCCCTGCCCTTTCCGGCAGACCCTTTGTCATCGCAGCCACCGCGGCCGCCCGCATCGCTGCCCGCCTGCTCCGGTACGTTTTGCCGACGCGAGATGCCGGCCGGCGCTGCCCACTTCTTCGCCCGGCGCGTCGTGAACGGACAAAGGCTTGGTGTCCTGTGCTCTTGGCGCCCCTGCCGGGCGGGCAGTCCTTTGCAGCCGCCGCGGCGTTCGACGCCGCACCGTTTCCGGCTGTCAACATCACCGCCGCCGCGTCCTTCCCTCGCCCGCAGCCTCGGGCGCCGCCGTGGCCGATCGGTTAACGGCTGGCAACTCCGCGCCCGCCGGACGCCTCGGGGCCGCACCCGTTCGCGCGGATGGCACCATCGGGCGTTTTGTCTGAAACAGTCCGTCCCGAGGCTGCGCGACAGC
>NZ_JBKHAQ010000121.1:0-8149 GCF_046542825.1 Rhodosalinus sp.
ATCGCCTTCGCCCACGGGCTCAACGTGCATTTCGGGCTGATCGAGCCGAAGCCGGGCGTCGACGTGATCATGATGGCGCCGAAGGGCCCCGGCCACACGGTGCGCGGCGAATACGTCAAGGGCGGCGGCGTGCCCTGCCTGGTGGCGGTGCACAACGACGCCTCCGGCAAGGCGCTGGAACTGGGCCTCTCCTATTGTTCCGCCATCGGCGGCGGACGCTCGGGGATCATCGAGACCAACTTCAAGGAGGAGTGCGAGACCGATCTCTTCGGCGAACAGGCGGTACTTTGCGGCGGTCTGGTGGAACTGATCCGCTGCGGCTTCGAGACGCTGGTCGAGGCGGGCTATGCCCCCGAGATGGCCTATTTCGAGTGCCTGCACGAGGTGAAGCTGATCGTGGACCTGATCTACGAGGGCGGCATCGCCAACATGAACTACTCGATCTCGAACACGGCCGAGTATGGCGAATACGTCAGCGGGCCGCGCGTGCTACCCTACGAGGAGACGAAGGCGCGGATGAAGGCGATCCTGACGGACATCCAGACGGGCCGCTTCACCCGCGACTGGATGCAGGAATGCAGCGTGGGCCAGCCGATGTTCAAGGCGACCCGCCGACTCAATGACTCGCACAAGATCGAGCAGGTGGGCGAGACGCTGCGCGGCATGATGCCCTGGATCTCGGCGGGCAAGATGGTGGACCGCGAGCGGAACTGATCCGCAGACGGGAGCGGCCCGGGCGCCATGCCCGGGCCGGGTGCGTCACTCGTCCTTGCGGTGCGGGTCGCCGTTTTCCGCAAGCGCGCTGTGTGGCGCATCGGGATCTTTCTTGCGTTTCTCGGTGGCACGCTTCGAATTCAGCGCGACCAGCGCACCGATACCGAGGGTGACGATTGCGAGCGTGGGGATGACATAGGCTTCCATGACGGAACCTCCTTGCGCTTTCGTGTCTGGAAGTGGGGCGGGCAGGCTGTTCTGGGGTGCCTGCGCCGGCTGGAGGCCATTGGCCACCCCACCGTCACGCAATAAACATGCAGAAGAGAGTTACGTTCCGCGGCAGGCTGTCGCGCCCGCAAGATCCTCGCGCGCCCGCCCGAGCCTCGCCCGCATGTACCCCGGCGGGGCCGACCGCCGGCGTCAGACGGCTGCCTCGACCGCCTCCACCACCTCTGCCACGACCTCGGCCATCAGCGCCTCGTCCTCGGCCTCGGCCATCACGCGGATCAGCGGCTCCGTGCCGGAGAGGCGGATCAGGAGCCGGCCCCGTCCGTTCAGCCGCGCCTCGCCCGCCGCGATCGCGTTGCGCACGGTGGCGACCTCCAGCGGCGCCTGGCCCGAGGCGTAGCGCACGTTGCGCAGGATCTGCGGCACGGGCGCGAACTGCTGCGCTACCCGGCTCGCCGGCTGGCCGGTGCGCACCATCTCGGCCAGGACCTGCAGCCCGGCCATCAGCCCGTCGCCGGTGGTGGCGTGATCGGTCATCACGATGTGCCCGGACTGTTCGCCGCCAAGGTTCCAGCCGCCCTGGCGCATCGCCTCGACGACATAGCGATCGCCCACGCGCGTGCGGTGCAGGGCGAGGCCCCGTTCGGACAGGAAGCGTTCGAGTCCCAGGTTCGACATCACCGTGGACACCAGCGTGCCCCCCGAAAGCCGCCCCTCGCCTGCCCAGCGCGCGGCCATCATCGCCATCAGCTGGTCGCCGTCGGCCACGGTTCCGGTCTCGTCGATCATCACGATGCGGTCCGCATCGCCATCGAGGCAGAGCCCCACGTCGGCGCCATGCGCAACGACCGTCTCGGCCGCGACACGGGGATTGGTCGAGCCGCAGCCTTCGTTGATGTTGTAGCCGTTCGGGGCGACCCCGACCGCAATGACCTCGGCGCCCAGTTCCCACAGCACCTCGGGCGCAGCGCGGTAGGCGGCACCGTTGGCGCAGTCCACCACCACCTTCATCCCGTCGAGGCGCATGCCCTGCGGGAAGGTCGACTTCACCCGCTCGACATAGCGGAAGCGCCCGTCGTCGATGCGCTGGGCGCGGCCGATCTCGCACGCAGGCGCCGCGTCCACGCCGGAGGCGATCAGCGCCTCGATCTCGGCCTCTGCCGCATCGGAGAGCTTGAAGCCGTCGGGGCCGAAGAACTTGATCCCGTTGTCCGCGGCCGGGTTGTGCGAGGCCGAGATCATGATGCCCAGGTCGGCGCGCATCGAGGGGGTGAGCAGGCCCACGGCGGGCGTGGGCACCGGGCCCAGCAACAGCACGTTCATGCCGGTGGAGGTCAGGCCCGCGGTCAGCGCCGTCTCGAACATGTAGCCCGACAGGCGCGTGTCCTTGCCGATCACCACGCGGTGTACGCTGCTGCCGCCGTCGCGGCGAAAGTAGCGGCCCGCCGCCTGCCCCAGCCGCAGCGCCATGTCGGCGGTCATCGGCGCCGAATTGGCGCGGCCGCGAATGCCGTCGGTTCCGAAGAGCTTGCGCATCAGGCGGCTTTCTCCCCCATCTCCACGGCGCGCCAGAGTGCGAGGGCCTGCGCCGTCTCTGCCACATCGTGCACGCGCAGAAGCTGCACGCCCTCGGCCACCGCCCGAAGGGCCACGGCCACGGAGCCGGGCGCGCGGGCCGCGCCGCCCGCCGCGCCGGAGATGCGGCCGATGAAGCCCTTGCGCGAGGCGCCCAGCAACACCGGCACGCCCAGCCCGTGGAACAGCGCGATGCCGCGGATGAGCGCAAGGTTGTGCGCCAGGGTCTTGCCGAAGCCTATGCCCGGATCGGCGACCAGACGGTCGCGCGGGATGCCCGCCGCCTCGGCCACGGCGATGCGCGCCGCAAGCCCGTCGAAGACATCGAGCAGCACGTCGTCGTAGCGGGGATCGTCCTGCATCGTCTCGGGGTCGCCCTGCGCGTGCATCAGGATCACGGGCAGCCGTGCCTCTGAACAGAACCCGACAAGTGAGGGATCGAAGGTCAGCGCGGAGACGTCGTTGACGATGACAGCGCCAGCTTCGGCCGCGGCGCGGGCCACGGCCGCCTTGCGCGTGTCGATCGAGACCGGCAGCCCCAGTTCCGGCAGCGCCGACAGCACGGGGGCCACGCGCGCGATCTCGTCCGCCTCGGGCAGCGGGCGCGCGCCGGGGCGCGTCGATTCCCCGCCGACGTCGATCAGGTCCGCACCGGCCCCGGCCATCGCGCGGGCGCGCCGAACGGCCACCTCTGCATCAAGGTGTTCCCCCCCGTCGGAGAAGCTGTCGGGCGTGACGTTGAGGATGCCCATGATGCGCGGCCGGTCGAGCGAAAGGCCAGCCAGCGGCGTGCGCGGTGCGGAGAGCCGTCCGCGCCAGTCGTCCGGGATTTCTGCGGCTGACACCAGGCGCGGCGGCGCGTCGCGGCTCAGGCATTCGGCCTCGACGAACCACGCCGGGCCGCCGGCGAGCGGCAGCGCGCCTGATGGACGGGGCTCTCCCCATCGCACGATTGGCCGAAAATACGTCATTTCGCGCGCTGAATGGGCGAAAGCGGTCAGCTTGGCAAGCGGCTCAGAGCGTTTCCGCCGCGGGCTGAAGCGCGCGCACCGCAATCCCGGCGCCCTCGGGCGGAGTTTCGCCGACGACCACCAGTTCCGCCGCCTGCATCTGCCGCCCGAGCCAGGCGGCGAGCGCCACGGCATCGCGCGGCTGCGCCTCTGGGCTTTCCACGGCATCGAGCACGATCTTCGAGGGCGCCCAGACGCTGATCTGGCCGTGCTTCATCGCCCAGTCCAGTTCCGTGCGGCTTTCGACCACCACGCAGCGCGCATCGCGTCCGGCAAGGACCCAGGCGTTCTGCTCCAGCGCCAGAAGGTCGATCCGCCGCTGCGCGAGCGGCGCACGCGCGACGGGCGCGGGCAGGTCCGGCGCGCCCACGCAGAGGATCGCGGGCCGCCCCGCCGCCTCCAGCCCGTCGAGCCAGTGCGGAAGCCGGTCCGAGGCGATGGCGGCGTTGGAAAGATACACGATCACCGGATGCGGGCGATCCTCGTCGCGCACCAGGTGCAGGTCGCGCGGCAGGTCGCGGCGCGACCGCACGATCTCGACCCCCAGCGCGCCGGGGCCGCGGTCCAGCTTCTCGATCCGCACGAAGGCGCGCATGGCCATGGGCTCCAGCAGGATGCGCTCCGCGATGCGCTCCGCAAGGGTTTCCAGCAGGTTGACGCGCTCGGCGGCCAGTTCGGTCGCGATGGCCTCTGTCACGCGGTCGTAGCTCAGGATGCGATCCACGTCGTCGTCCAGCGGCTGCGACGCCGGACGCACTTCGACCACCACGTCGAAGCGGATGCGCTGGGTGGTGCCGCGCTCGGCCTGGAATGCGCCGATCTCGACCTCGACGATATGGTCGCGCAGCGAGATGCGGTCGCGGGGCCGGTCGTCGGCTGTGGCGACGGCCCGCTCGAGCGGGTGAGAAAAGGCGAGGCGGATGTCTGACATTGATCTTACCGGGCCGAATCACGCGGACCCTAGCGCGCCCTGCCCGCCCGCGACAGGGCGCGGCGCGGCACCCCGTCCGTCTTTTGCGGCATTGCCGCGGGCCTCAGTTCGACGAGACCCGGATGGGCTTGCGGTAGAAATGATGGATGCCGATCGTCGCGGTGCGCGGATAGACGCGTGCCCAGCGCGGGCTCACATGCTTGGTGTGATAGTGCGTCGCACCCTTGGTCAGCGCCCGCGGCGCGCCGTCGAGCATGGCGCGCGCGATCTTGCCCACCTGTCTCCAGGCGCGCGGCTCGTGGATCGTCTCGGCCACGCCGTCGCAGGTGTAGGTGAACTGACACTGGTAGCGCGCGCCGGTGCCCTGGTTGATGACGCCACAGACGGTATCGGGAAAGATCGTGCTGTCCACGCGGTTCAGGATCACCTCTGCCACCGCGAACTGGCCGCGGACGCTTTCGCCGCGGGCCTCGAAATAAAGCGCCTCGGCCAGGCACCGCCATTCCGCGCCGCCCTCTTGCGCGGGCTGGCTGGCAACCCAGCTGCGGTCGTAGCTGACGTCGGTCGCGCCATCCTCGCCGGTGCCGCCCCGTGTCAGGCGTTGGAGCCGCTCCAGCGGCACGGTCTGGAGCGCCGCGCGCTCCAGGCGCATCAGGTGACCCGCAGGATCGGCTGCCAGCTCGGCCGCGACCGGCGTGGCCGCGAGGACCAGCGCCGCGGCAGCGGCGGCGAGTGTTCTGCTCATGCTATCCCCCGTCACGTTTCGACGGCCCCCCAGGCCGACACCGGGGTGGGGGTAGCCCAGGACGGGACGGATTGTCCAGAAAACGTGATCCTGGCAGCCGAATAGCGCTTGACAGGGCATGACAGAATGTCGCAGCGGCCCTCGGCCGGACCGCAACATCTGTCACCTGCGATTCGAGCGGCCTACGTCATCTTGTCCGAAAGCGCGATCTGCGCCGCCGCCAGCCGGGCGACCGGCACCCGGAACGGCGAGCAGGAGACGTAGTCGAATCCGGCGCTGCGGCAGAAGGCAATCGATTCGGCGTTGCCGCCGTGCTCGCCGCAGATCGACAACACGATATCGGGGCGCCCGGCGCGCCCGCGCTCCGCCCCGATCTGCAGCAGCTCGCCCACCCCTTCGGTGTCGAGCACATGGAAAGGATCCTCCGGGAACACGCCCTGCGTGACATAGGCCGACATGAAACGCCCCGCATCGTCGCGCGACAGCCCGTAGGTCATCTGCGTCAGGTCGTTGGTCCCGAAACTGAGAAAGGCCGAATGCTGCGCGATCTCGTCGGCGCGCAGGCAGGCGCGCGGCGTCTCGACCATCACGCCCAGGCGATAGGTCAGCCGCGTCTTGCGCTCCGTCATCACCGCGGCCGCCACGGCGTCGATCCGCGTCTTGACCAGTTCCACCTCGCGCCGCGCCGAAACGAGCGGGATCATGATTTCCGGCACCACCGGCGCGCCCTCGCGGCTGGCCTCCTCGGTCGCCTCGAAGATGGCGCGCGCCTGCATGTCGTAGATCTCGGGCACGGCGATGCCCAGCCGCACGCCCCGCATCCCCAGCATGGGGTTGTATTCGCCCAGCGCCTCCACCCGCCGGGTCACATCCGCCAGGGGCAGGCTCAGGGCGTCGGCCAGCTCCCGCAAGCCCGCCCGGTCGCCGGGCAGGAATTCATGCAGGGGCGGGTCGAAGAGGCGGATGCAGACCGGCTGACCCTGCATGATGCGGAAGAGCTCAACGAAATCGCCCCGCTGCATCGGCAACAGCCGCTCCAGCGCGGCGCGCCGGTCCTCCGCCGTGTCGGCGAAGATCATCTCGCGCATCGGCGTGAGCCGCTCGGCCTCGAAGAACATGTGCTCGGTGCGGCACAGGCCGATGCCCTGCGCTTCGAAGTTTCGCGCGGTCTGCGCGTCGGCCGGCGTGTCGGCGTTGGCGCGCACGCCGATGTCGCGCACCGCATCCGCCCAGGACAGGAGGGTGCGGAAGGCGTCGTCAAGCGCGGCCTCGATCATCGCCGGGGCGCCGGCCAGCACGTCACCCGTGGTGCCGTCGACCGTGACGATGTCGCCCTCGCGCAGCGTGCGCCCGTCCTTCGAGACGAGTGTCTTCTTGCGGGTCTGGAACCGCAGCTCCGACGCGCCAACGACACAGGGCAGGCCCAGCCCCCGGCCGATCACCGCCGCGTGGCTGGTCATGCCGCCCCGCTCGGTCAGCACCGCCACAGCGGCGTGCATCCCCCGGATGTCCGAGGGCGAGGTCTCGCGCCGGACCAGCACCGCCGCCTCGCCGCGCGCGGCCGCGGCCTGCGCCGCCTCGGCAGAAAAGACGATGCGCCCGGAGGCCGCGCCGGGGCTGGCCGCCACGCCCCGCGCCAGCCGGTTGCGCCGCGCGCCGGGCGCGACCTGCCGGTGCAGAAGCTCGGTCAGGGCGCGCGGCTCGATCCGCATCAGCGCCTCCTCGCGCGCGATCAGCCCGTCCTCTGCCAGCGCCACGGCGATCCGCAGCGCCGCGCGCGCGCTGCGCGCCACGCGCACGCCATCCAGGATGTAGAGCCGCCCGTCCTCGAGCGTGAACTCCACCTGCATCTCCTCGCGCAGCTTCTCGCGCATCAGGCGGGCCGAGCGCACGAGTTCGGCAAAGGCCTCGGGGGCCAACTCCTCCAGCGAGGGGCCGCGTTCGTCGCGTTCGAGAAAGAGCGCCTCGTCGGCATGGGCGAGCGCCTCGCGCCCCTGGCTCTGGCGCAGGTAGCGGCCGGTGATCTGCGGCGCGCCGGTGTCGGACCTGACCAGCTGCAGCACGCCGGAGCCGCATTCGCCCCGCCCCAGCCCCAGCGCCATCTCCTGCACCACAAGGCCCAGGCCTGCGTCCACCGGGGCGCCCCTGGCCTGCCGCAGCAGGCGCGCGCTGGTGCCGTCCCAGGCCCGCGCCATCGAGCGCAGCACGGCCGCAAGCTGCACCGCGCGGTCCTGCGGAAAGGGCTCCTCCGCCTCGTCCTCGTAGGCCTCGAGCGCCGCATCGAGCGCCCTGGGATCGTCGTCGTCCAGCGGCTCGAAGACATCCGGGTCCAGCCGCGCGACATGCAGCGCATAGCTTTGCACGAACCGCAGGTAGAGACGGGTGGCCGCCTCTTCGCCCAGCGTCACGGCCAGCGCGTCGCGGCGCGGGGCGTTCATCCCGACGTTCAGGATCGCGCCCGGGCCGCCCCAGTCCGGGTCACCGGAGGACGGGCGGACGCAGAGCAGCGCATCCTCCGGGAAGGGATCGAGAATGGCGCGCACGTCCGGCGCACGCCCGCGCGCGATATCGCGCACGCAGGCGAAGGACAGCGCGACGGTGCGCGGCACCGGCAGGTCGAGCCGCACGAGACGCTGCAGGCATTTCGCACGTCCGCCGTGGCTGGGCGCGGCGATGGGCGCGTCGGGCGTGACCAGACTGATGCGCGGGGGCTCTTGCTGCACTGCGGCACCTCTTTCAGCAGACGCAGCATACGCCCCGCACGGGGTCTGGCAAGGGGCGGTGGCGGGCCGGTACCCGGCGTCGTCGTCGCTGTCCGGGCGAGAAGCGCCCGGCACAGGGCGCGACGAGCGGTCCCCGCTCGGACCTCGACCCGAAAAGCGCGCCGGGTGCCCGTGGCCGCATCCGGATCGGGCCCGCCTCCGCCCCGGCCGCCTGCCGGCGGCG
>NZ_JBKHAQ010000122.1:0-8140 GCF_046542825.1 Rhodosalinus sp.
CATTTCTACATCAGCCAGTCCGACAAGGGCGGGCTGGTCTTCGGCGGCGACCTGGATTTCTACGCCTCCTACGCCGCGCGGGGGAACCTTCCGATGGTGGAGCATGTCATGGAGGCGGGGATGACGCTGATGCCGATGATCGGCAAGGCGCGCGTGCTGCGCAGCTGGGGCGGCATCATGGACATGACGCCCGACGGCTCGCCGATCATCGACAAGGCACCGGTGGAGGGGCTCTATCTGAACTGCGGCTGGTGCTACGGTGGCTTCAAGGCGGTGCCGGGGTCGGGCTTTTCCTTCGCGCATCTGATCGCGACGGACCGGCCCCATGCGCCGGCCGCGCGCTTCCGGCTGGACCGCTTCGCGACGGGCCGCGGGCTGATGGACGAGGAGGGGACCGGTGCGCAGCACAACCTGCACTGAGGGCGCGCCGGTCCGCCGGCAGCGACAGCCCGCGGGGTCCGGAATGGGTATTTGGGGACCATTGAAGGACGCAGGACCAGGCCGGACGGGGCGCTCATGCGACTGACATGTCCACTTTGCGGCGCGCGGGATCGCCGCGAGTTCACCTACAAGGGCGCGGCGGTGGCGCTCGACCGGCCGGCGACGCAGGACTGGTCGCCCGAGTGGGACGACTACCTGCACAACCGCGCCAACCCGGCGGGCGAGACGCGCGATCTGTGGCAGCACGCGGCGGGCTGCGGCGCCTGGCTGGTGGTGACGCGGGACACGGTGACGCATGCGGTCCGGGACGTGCGGCTGGCGCGCGAGGGGGCGGGCGGATGAGGCTGCCGGGCAAGGGGCGCAACGCGGGGGCCGAAGAGGTCCGCTTCCGTTTCGACGGGCGGGACTATCGCGGGCGGGCGGGCGAGCCGCTGGCTGCCGCGCTGATGGCTGCGGGCGTCCGCGTGATGGGCCGCAGCTTCAAGTATCATCGCCCGCGCGGGGTGATGACGGCCGGTTCCGAGGAGCCGAATGCGCTTGTGACCGTCGGGCAGGGCGCGCGCCGCGAGCCCAATGTGCGCGCCACGGTTCAGGAGGTGTTCGAGGGGCTCGAGGCCTTTGGACAGAACGCCTGGCCCTCGCTGCGCTTCGACCTGCTGGCGGCGAACGATCTCTTGGCGCCGTTCCTTGGCGCGGGCTTCTACTACAAGACCTTCATGTGGCCGCGCGCCTTCTGGGAGAAGCTATACGAACCCGCCATCCGGCGGGCGGCGGGGCTGGGCGCGCTGTCTGGCGACCACAACCCGGACGCTTACGAGAAGGCCTTCGCCTTCTGCGACCTGCTGGTGATCGGGGCGGGGCCGACCGGCCTGATGGCCGCGCTGACGGCAGGCCGCGCCGGGGCGGAGGTGATCCTTGCCGACGAGGGGGCAGAGGCGGGCGGGCGGCTGCTATCGGAAGACGAAAGCGTGGGCGGCCAGCCGGCCGATGCCTGGATCGCCACGGTGCTGGCGGAGCTTGCGCAGATGCCCAACGTGCGGGTCATGACGCGCACCACCGTCACCGGCGCCTACGATCAGGGCACCTATGGCGCGCTGGAGCGGGTGAGTTCGCATCTGGCGCGTCCTGCGCCGGAACTGCCGCGCGAATGCTTCTGGCGGATCGCGGCGAAGCGGGCGGTGCTCGCCGCAGGGGCGCTGGAGCGGCCCGTCGCCTTTGCCGGCAACGACCGGCCCGGCGTGATGCTGGCCGGGGCCATGCGCTGCTATCTGCACCGCTGGGGCGTGGTGCCGGGGCGGTCGGTCGTCGTCTTCGGCAACAACGACGACGCGCAGCGCACGGCGCGCGACCTGGATGCCGCGGGCGTGCGGGTGGTGGCGATGGTGGACTGCCGCGCCGACGCTCGGGAGCTCGACGGTATCCGCACCCTGAGGGGGGCCGTCGTGACGGGCACCGCCGGCGGGCGGCATGGCCTTCAGGCCGTCAACATCCGGCACGCCGACGGGCGGATCGAGAGCCTTGTGACCGACAGCCTTGCCGTCTCGGGCGGGTGGAACCCGAGCGTGCACCTGAGCTGTCACATGAACGGCCGCCCGGTCTGGCGCGAGGACATCGCCGCCTTCGTGCCGGCAGAGGGCGCGGTGCCGGGGCTGATCCCGGCAGGGGCCTGTGCCGGCGTGTTCTCGACCCGTGGATGCCTCGAGGCCGGTGTGCGGGCGGCGGGCGAGGCGCTGGCCGACCTCGGGATGCAGGCGCCGGCGCTCACCGTGCCCGAGGCCGAGGATGCGCCCTACCGGCTGGCTCCGCTATGGGCGGTTCCGGGCAGGGGCCGCGCCTGGCTCGATTTCCAGAACGACGTGACCGTGAAGGATGTGACGCTCGCCGCTCGGGAGAATTACCGCTCCGTCGAGCACATGAAGCGCTATACCACGCAGGGCATGGCGCCCGATCAGGGCAAGACCTCGAACGTCGCCGCGCTCGCCGTGCTGGCCGACGCGACCGGCCGAAGCATCCCCGAGACGGGCACAACCACCTTCCGCCCGCCCTATGTGCCGGTCGCGATCGCCGCGATGGGCGCGGGCGCGCAGGGCAGGGGCTTCGCGCCCGAAAGACTGACGACGAGCCATGCGGCCAGCGTGGCGCGCGGCGCGCCGATGATCGAGGTGGGGCTCTGGTATCGGCCGAGCTACTTCCCGCAAGGTGACGAGGACTGGGAGGCCGCCTGCCTGCGCGAGGCGCGCATGGTGCGCGAGGCGGTGGGGGTCGCCGACGTCTCGACCCTGGGCAAGATCGACGTGCAAGGGGCCGATGCGGCGCGCTTTCTCGATTTCGTCTATACCAACAGCTTCTCGACGCTGAAGCCCGGGCGCGTGCGCTATGGCCTGATGCTGCGCGAGGACGGGCATGTGATGGACGACGGCACCACCGCGCGGTTCGGCGAGAGCCATTTCCTGATGACAACCACGACCGCCGCGGCGGGCGAGGTCATGGCACATCTGGAATGGGTTCGGCAGGGGCTGCGCCCGGACTGGGACGTGCGGCTGATCTCCGTGACCGAGCAATGGGCGCAGTTCGCGGTCGCGGGGCCGCGGGCGGCGGAGCTGCTCGACGGGCTGATCGACGGCGGGCTGGACAAGAGCGCCTGGCCCTTCATGTCCTGCGGGCCCGTGACGGTGAAGGGGATCGCGGGCCGGCTCTTTCGCATCTCCTTCTCGGGCGAGGAGGGCTACGAGATCGCGCTGCCGGCGCGCTACGGCGCGGCACTTTTCGACGTCCTGGTCGCGCGGGCGGAGGCGCTGGGCGGCGGTCCCTACGGGATGGAGGCGCTGAACGCGCTGCGCGTCGAGAAGGGCTTCATCACCCATGCCGAGATCCACGGACGCACCACCGCCTTCGACATCGGCATGGAGCGGATGGTGAGCGCGAAAAAGGACTGCATCGGCAAGGCCGCCGCCTCGCGCGAGGGGCTGACCGGCGAGGACCGCGAGCAGCTCGTGGGCTTCCGCCCGGTGCAGGAGGGCGCGCGCATGACCGCGGGCGCGCATGTCTTCGCCGACGGCGCGGCGCATGTGCGCGAGAACTCGGAGGGCTATGTCACCTCGGTCGCCCCCTCGGTGGCCTTTGGTGGCTGGCTGGGCATGGGCTTTCTCAGGAACGGGCGCGCGCGGCACGGCGAGGTGGTGATGGTGGTGGATCACCTGCGGGGTCGGCGTCTGCGCGCCACGGTGCAGGATCCGGTGCAATACGATCCCGAGGGAGGGCGGCTGCGTGGCTGATCTGACCCCCAGGACACCCTGCGCCGGGCTGCTGCCGTTCCGGGCGGGCGACGTGCGACTGACGGAGGTCGATGCGGGCCGCATCACCTCGCTGATGCCGGGGCCGGAGCAGGCGGCCGCGCTCGACGCCGCGCTGCGCGACGCGCACGGGCTGGGCTGGCCGGACCCGGGGCGCGCGGCGCTGGGCGAGGATGCGGCGGTGGTCTGGACCGGGATGGACCAGGGGATGCTGATGGGGCCCGCGCCGGATGCGACCTTGAGCGCCCACGCCGCGCTGACGGACCAGTCGGACGCCTGGGCCGTGGTGGAGCTGTCGGGCGAGGCGGGTCCGGCGGTGCTGGCGCGGCTGGTGCCTGTGGACCTGCGCCCGCTGGCGTTCCCCGTGGGCGCCGTGGCCCGCACGCTCATCGGGCACATGCATGCGGGCGTCCTGCGGACGGGGCCGGCGACGCTGCGCCTTCTTGCGTTCCGCTCGATGGCCGGCACGCTGGTGCAGGAGTTGCGCGGTGCGATGGAGGGTGTGGCGGCGCGGCACGGGCTGGATGGCGCGGGGTCGTCGCGCTAGGGTCCGGCCCGACCGAAAGCGCCCTTCGCAGGAGACCTGTTCATGCGCCGCATTGCTGCCCTCTTCCTGGCGTTCTGCGCCGCGCCCGCCATGGCGCAGGATCTGCCCACGCTGTGCGAAACCTCGGCGGGGATCGCCGCCGCGGCGGCAGAGGTGCGCCTTGCCGGCGGGGCGACCGAGGCACAGGCGGTGGCGCGGCTGCAAGCCGAGAACGAGTCGCCTGCGGCGCAAGTGCTCATGCTGGAGATCGCCGCCTGGGTCTGGACCCTGCCCGAGGCGCAGCTCGATCCGGCGGCGATCGAGGCCGCTTTTGCGGAGCAGTGTCTGGCGCAGGGCAGTCGATAACCCCGCTGGAACTGGACAGCGCGCCATGCGCACCCGATATTGCAGGCTATGAGCCTTCCCCCCGGTTTCCTCGACGAATTGCGCAGCCGCCTGAGCATCGGGCAGGTGGTGGGGCGCAAGGTGATCTGGGACAGCCGCAAGTCGAACCAGGCCAGGGGCGATCTATGGGCGCCGTGCCCCTTCCACCAGGAAAAGACCGCCAGCTTCCACGTCGACGACCGCAAGGGCTATTACTACTGCTTTGGCTGCCACGCGAAGGGCGACGCGATCAGCTTCGTGCGCGAGACCGAGAACCTGGGCTTCATGGAGGCGGTCGAGGTGCTGGCGCGAGAGGCGGGGATGCAGATGCCCGCCCGCGACCCCCGCGCGCAGGAAAAGGCCGACCGCCTGGGCCGTCTGCGCGAGGCGATGGAGGCCGCGGTGCGGCATTTCCGGATGCAGCTTGCGACCGGCGCCGGGGCCGAGGCGCGCGACTACCTCGCGCGGCGCGGGCTGGACGAGGCCACGATCGGGCGCTTCGAGCTCGGTTTCGCGCCCGACGCGCGGCGCGGGCTCTTCGAGGCGCTGGGCGGGCAGGGATTTCCGCCCGAGGTTCTGATCGAGGCAGGGCTTGCGGCGCGGCCCGACGACGGCGGCGCACCCTACGACCGCTTTCGCGGGCGGATCGTCTTTCCGATCCGCGACGGGCAGGGGCGGGCCATCGGCCTGGGCGGCCGGGCGATGCGGACCGATGCGCGCGCCAAGTATCTCAATTCGCCCGCCACGCCGCTCTTCGACAAGTCGCGCAGCCTCTACAACCTCGCGCCCGCGCGGGAGGCTGCCGGCAAGGGCCGGCCGCTGATCGTGGCAGAGGGCTACATGGACGTGATCGCACTGGTGCGCGCGGGATTCGAGGGGGCGGTCGCGCCGCTTGGCACGGCGATCACCGAAGAGCAGCTTGACCTGCTCTGGCGGATGGCGGACGAGCCGCTGATCGCGCTCGATGGCGACCGCGCGGGCCTGAGCGCCGCGCAGCGCCTGATCGACCTCTCGTTGCCGCGGCTGAAGGCGGGCAAGGGCCTGCGCTTCGTGCTCATGCCTCCGGGCAAGGACCCCGACGACCTGCTGCGCGAGGGCGGGGCGGCCGCGATGCAGAAGCTCCTCGACGGCGCGATGCCGATGGTCCAGCTGCTGTGGCAGCGCGAGACCGAGGGCCATGTCTTCGACAGCCCCGAGCGGCGCGCGGCGCTCGACGCGCGGCTCAAGGGCCATGTCGACCGGATCGCCGACCCGGTGCTGCGGCGGCATTACGACGATGCGCTTCGCGAACTGCGCTACCAGATGCGCCGCGCGTCCAATGCGTTGCCCGCGCGGCGCCGCGGGCTGCCGCCTCCGCCATCCGCCCCGCGCCCCAGCACGCAACGGTCGCTGCTGGCCGCGGGCGGCAGCGGGCCGGTGCCCGAGCGGTTGGCTGAGGCCGCGATTCTCTCGGCGCTGTTGATGCACCCCTCGCTCGCCGCCGAGGTCGAGGCGCAGCTCGAATCGCTTGAATGGTCCGACCCTGCCAACGCCGCCATGGGGGCCGCGATTCTCGCGCATCAGGACCTGTCGTCGGAGGCGTTGCGCATTCGGCTGGCTGAACTTTTGGGCGCCGAGCCCCTTGAACGTCTCGACTCGCTGGACCATCTGGCGGTCATGCCCTTCCGCAGGCGGCCCGAGGATCGCGAATCGGCCAGGCTGGCCATCGCGGGGGCGCTCGACCGGCTCGAGGCGGAACAGGGTCACCGCATGGAACTGAGCGAGGCGGAGGAAGACATCGCGGGGCTCGCCACCGAAACGCTCACATGGCGGCTGCGCGATGCGGCAGAAGCGCGTGACCGGGCGGTGCGCGCGATGCAGGAGGACAAGACCGACTACGAGATTGCCGAGAACGGTGCCCGGATCGACCGCCGGGAACGCGAGGCAATGCTGAAGATGCTTGCCGAACTGGGCCTCGACACACCCCGCGGATGAGGCCGCGGCACGACAGACGCCGGAAAAATTGGGGGCACCGGCTGTCCGAATCAGTTTGCCGCGCTATTGATTCGCGCCAATGATTCGCCCCTCACAGCCAGGAGAGCCGAATGGCCGCCAAGGACACCGAGGACCGCAAGACCGAAGAGCAGGATCAGGACGGCGCTCTGACGCTCGACATGAGCCAGGCCGCGGTCAAGAAGATGATCGCCGAGGCGCGCGAACGCGGCTTCATCACCTACGACCAGCTCAATTCCGTCCTGCCGCCGGATCAGGTGTCCTCGGAGCAGATCGAGGACGTGATGTCGATGCTCTCCGAGATGGGCATCAACATCATCGAGGAGGAAGAGGTCGAGGACGACGAGGACAAGGGCTCGACCGAGATCGTTCAGGCATCGACCTCGAAGAATGTGGCCGTCTCCTCGTCCGACAGCGAAAAGCTCGACCGCACCGACGATCCCGTGCGCATGTACCTGCGCGAGATGGGCTCCGTCGAACTGCTGAGCCGCGAGGGCGAGATCGCCATCGCCAAGCGGATCGAGGCCGGGCGCAACACCATGATCGCCGGGCTGTGCGAAAGCCCGCTGACCTTCCAGGCGATCACCATCTGGCGCGACGAACTGCTGTCAGAGGACATCCTGCTGCGCGACGTGATCGACCTCGAGACCACCTTCGGCAACCAGCTGGGCGACGAGGAGGTCGAGGAGGGCGTCGTCGCGACCGGCGCACAGCCGACCGAATCCAAGAGCCAGGGCGCGCGCGAGCCGGAATACGACGCCGACGGCAACCCGATCCAGCGCGAGGATGACGAGGACGACGACGACCAGGCCAACATGTCGCTCGCCGCGATGGAGGCCGCGCTCAAGCCTCGCGTGCTCGAGACGCTGGACCGCATCGCCGAGGACTTCGGGAAACTCTCCGACATGCAGGATGCCCGCATCTCGGCCACGCTGAACGAGGACGGCTCGTTCTCGACCGCGCAGGAAGAAACCTATCAGAAGCTGCGCGCCGAGATCGTTGAACTGGTGAACTCGCTGCACCTGCACAATAACCGGATCGAGGCGCTGATCGACCAGCTCTACGGCATCAATCGCCGGATCATGGGGATCGACGGCGCGATGGTGAAGCTCGCCGATCAGGCGCGCATCAACCGCAAGGATTTTGTCGACGCCTACCGCGGCTGCGAGCTTGACCCCGCGTGGATGGACCGGATGCGCGAGAAGCCGGGCCGCGGCTGGCAGACCTTCTGCGAACGCTTCTCCGAAAAGGTGGACGAGTTGCGGACCGAGATGGCGCAGGTGGGCCAGTACGTGGGCCTCGACATCGCCGAGTTCCGCCGCATCGTGCAGCAGGTGCAAAAAGGCGAGAAGGAGGCCCGGCAGGCCAAGAAGGAGATGGTGGAGGCCAACCTGCGCCTCGTGATCTCCATCGCCAAGAAATACACCAACCGCGGGCTGCAGTTCCTCGACCTCATCCAGGAGGGCAACATCGGCCTGATGAAGGCGGTGGACAAGTTCGAGTA
>NZ_JBKHAQ010000123.1:0-8039 GCF_046542825.1 Rhodosalinus sp.
CGCCCTGGGTGGTGCGGGCGCCCTGACGCGCCCCATTCGGGGCGCGCGCTGCGCGGCGGGTATTTGGGGACCATTGAAAGAACGGTGCGCCGCCCCTTCGTGTTTCAATGGTCCACAAATACCCCGTGTCGCAGACCTGCGGCCGGGTCCGGTGTCAGGACGGCCGCAGCCCCCGTTCCTCCATCAGCTTCGTCAGCCAGTCGGGGTCCATCTCCGGCACCGAGGACAGAAGAAGCTCGGTGTAGGCGGGGTGGGGCGGCGAGAGGATCCGGTCCTTGAGCCCCTGTTCCACCACGCGGCCCTGATACATCACCACGATCTCGTCAGAGATCGCCTCGACCGTGGCAATGTCGTGGGTGATGAAGAGATAGGCGATGCCCTTTTCCTTCTGGAGCCGCATGAGCAGCTTGAGGATGCCCTCCTGCACGATCTGGTCCAGCGCCGAGGTGACCTCGTCGCAGAGGATCACCTCCGGCTCGGCGGCAAGCGCGCGGGCGATGCAGATGCGCTGCTTCTGCCCGCCAGACAGTTCGGACGGCAGCCGGTCGTAAAAGCCCGCGTCGAGTTCGATCTGCTCCAGCAGTTCGACGGTGCGGCGCTCCAGCGCGCGGCCCTTCAGCCCGTGGTAGAAGGCGAGCGGGCGGCCGATGATCTCGCCCACGGTCTGGCGCGGGTTCATGGCGGTGTCGGCCATCTGGTAGATCATCTGGATGCGCCGAAGCTGATCCTTGCTCCGGTCCCTTAGCCGGGGCGGCAGCGGCGCGCCCTCGAAGGCGATCTCGCCGCGCGCGGGCGGCAGCAGGCCGGTGATGACCTTCGCCATGGTGGACTTGCCCGAGCCGCTTTCGCCCACGATGGCCACGGTGCGCCCGCGGGGCAGGTCGATGCTCACGTCGTGCAGCACCTGCACCTTGTTGCCGTAGGCCGCGTCGATTCCCTGCGCGCGCAGCACCACGTCGTCGGACGGGGTGGCCTGTTTGCGCAGGCTGCGGACGGACCAGAGGCTCTTGGTATAGTCCTGTTTCGGGTGCGCGAGCATCTCGCGGGTCTCGGCCTCTTCCACCTCTTCGCCGTAGCGCAGCACCTTGATGCGGTCGGCCATCTGCGCGACGACGGCGAGGTCGTGGGTGATGTAGATCGCCGCGGTGTCGAACTCCTCGACGATCTTGCGCATGGACATCAGCACCTCGACCTGCGTGGTCACGTCGAGCGCGGTGGTGGGCTCGTCGAAGACGATCAGATCGGGGCGCCCGGACATCGCCATGGCGGTCATCACGCGCTGAAGCTGCCCGCCGGAGACCTGGTGGGGATAGCGCCACCCGATATGCTCGGGGTCGGGAAGCTGAAGCTGGGCATAGAGCGCCTTCGCGTCGGCGATCGCCTCGGATTCGGATTTGAGCCCTTCGCGCACGGCCGCCGCGACCGTCTGGTCGATCAACCGGTGCGCCGGGTTGAAGGCGGCCGCCGCCGACTGCGCGACATAGGTCATGCGCGTGCCCCAGAGCTTGCGGCGCTTCCACTCGGGCATGGCCAGCAGGTCCATGCCGTCGAAGGTCACCGAGCCGCCGGAAATGCGCACGCCGGCGCGCGCGAAGCCCATCGCGGCAAGGCCCAGGGTGGACTTGCCCGCGCCGGATTCGCCGATCAGGCCCAGCACCTCGCCCTTCTGCAGGGTCAGGTCCACGCCCTTGATGATCGGGTTCCATTTCTCGTCGGCGAAGCCCTCGATCTTCAGGCCGCGGATGTCCAGCAGCGGCCTGCGCTGCGGTTTCGGGGCCGGGGTCGCCTTGGCGCCCGTCACGTCGGGAAGCTCAGTGTTCATCGCGCAGCCCGCTTGTCTTGTGCAGGAACCAGTCCACCACGAAGTTCACCGCCACCGTCAGCAGCGCGATGGCCGCGGCCGGCATCAGGGGCGTGAGCCCCGCCTTCAGGTCGAAGCGCGCGAACTGGATCAGGTTCGCGGTCTCCCGCACCATGGTGCCCCAGTCTGCCGTGGGCGGCTGGATGCCCACGCCCAGGAAGGAGAGCGCGGCGATGGTCAGAAACACGAAGCAGAAGCGCAGGCCGAATTCGGCCACCAGCGGCGGCAGGATGTTCGGCAGGATCTCGCGCCGCATGATCCAGCCCAGGCCCTCGCCGCGCAGCTGCGCTGCCTCGACGTAGTCCATCACCACCACGCCCACCGCGACCGAGCGGGTCAGGCGAAAGACGCGCGTGGAATCGAGCACCGCGATGATCAGGATCAGCGACAGCGCCGAGGAGCCGAAGATCGACAGCAGCATCAGCGCGAAGATGAGCGACGGGATCGCCATCAGAACGTCCACCCCGCGGCTGATCACCTGGTCGAGCCACGCGCGGTTGATCGCCGCGATCAGGCCCAGCGAGACCCCGATCGCGAAGGCGAGAGCCGTGGTGACGAAGGCGATCCCTATGGTGTTGCGCGCCCCGTAGATCAGGCGGGTGAGGACGTCGCGCCCGATCTGATCGGTGCCCAGCCGGTGCTCGGCGCTCCAGGGGGCATAGGACTGCCCGACCACCTCAGCCTCGCCGTAGGGCGCAAGCCAGGGCGCGAAGAGCGCGACGACGATGTAGCCCAGGATCACGATCAGGCCGAAGATCGCCGTTGGCGGCGCCTTCTTCAGCTCGATCCACGCCCGCTGCCGCCAGCTGCGGCGGGTTCTGAACTGGCCCACCTCGGCGGCGGCCGAATAGCCTTCGGTCCGGTCGGTCATTTGGGATTAAGCAGCCGGGGGTTGGTGACGATGCCGATGATGTCGGCCGTCAGGTTGAGAAGGATGTAGGTCGCCGCGAAGATCAGCGCGCAGATCTGCACCACGGGGATATCGCGCGAGCTGACCGCATCGACCATGAGCTGTCCGATGCCGGGATAGACGAAGACCACCTCGACCACCACGACGCCGACCACCAGATAGGCGAGGTTGAAGGCGATCACCGCCGCGATGGGCGCCCAGGCGTTGGGCAGCGCGTGGCGCAGGATCACGCGGCGCGGCGGCTCTCCCTTCAGGCGCGCCATCTCGATGTAGGGCGAGGCCAGCAGGTTGATGATCGCCGCCCGCGTCATCCGCATCATGTGCGCCACGATCACCAGCGTCAGCGTGAGCGCGGGCAGGGCGGTGGTATGGACACGGTCCCAGAAGGCCATGTCGCGGCTGACGTCGGCGAGGCTGGGGAAGACCGGCCAGAGCGTGCCGAGCAGCAGGATCAGGATGTAGGCGACGAAGAACTCCGGGAAGGAGATCGTCGTCAGCGTGGAGGTGCTGACGGCCTTGTCGTAGAAGCTGTTGCGCTTGAGTGCCGCGGTGATGCCCAGGAAGAGCGCCAGAGGCACCGCGATGACCGCCGTCATGCCGGCAAGGAACAGCGTGTTGGCAAGGCGCGGCCCGACCAGATCGGCCACCGGACGCGACCGGTCAACGCCGGAAGCCGCGCGCCCCGAGAAGGAGGTGCCAAGGTCCCCCTGCGCCAGCGCGCCGATCCAGTCGAAGTATCGGATGACCGGCGGCTGATCGAGGCCAAGCTCGCGGCGGAAGGCGGCAACCGTCTCCTGCGTCGCGGCCTGGCCCAGCACGGCCTCGGCGAAGTCGCCCGGCAGCATCTGAACGGATGCGAAGATGATGATCGAGACGATGAAAAGCGTCAGGACCCCCAGCGCGAGGCGCTGAAGCACCGTGCGAAGCACCGGATGCATCCTGTCTGTCCCTTTCTTCCCGTGCTCCCGCAGGCCGGAGCGCGCGGCCGGGCCATCCCGGGACCTCACGAAACCGCTGCGCCGACTAGGGCTTGTTGCCAGCCCGGACCCACCCCCCAATCATAGGCGAGGGCAGTCCCGGATTTCAAAGAAAAACACCTGCAACCGCCACATGAAGTTTTTGGTGGGCCTTTGCGGGCAGGACTTGTAGGTTCGGATCATCGGCGTTCCCCGCGGAAACGCCACTCCAGGGAACTCGACGGGAGGGATCCGACATGAAGGAAAAGTTCATCGAGCGTCAGCGCAAACTGTTGCGACAGGGGCGCCTGTCGCGGCGGGATTTCGTCGCTTCCGTGCTCTCGGCTGGCGTCGTCCTGCCCACCGCGCTCACGATGGCCGACCGCGTTCAGGCGGCGACGCCCAGGCGCGGCGGCGATGCGCGCTTCGGCATGGGCCACGGCTCGACCACCGACAGCCTCGACCCCGCGACCTATGAAAACGGGTTCATGACGAACACCGGCTATCTCTGGGGCAACTCGCTGACCGAGGTGGCGCCCGACGGCACCCTGCGCGGCGACCTTGTCGAGGGGTGGGAGGCCACGCCCGATGCGAAGACATGGCGCTTCCCGCTGAAGCAGGGCGTCACCTTCCACAACGGCAAGACGATGACTGTCGACGACGTGATCGCCTCGCTCAACATCCACCGGGGCGAGGACAGCAAGTCGGCGGCCAAGGGCCTGCTTGCCGATGTCGAGGAGATGTCCGCAGACGGCAACACGCTGGTCGTGACGCTGGCGTCGGGCAATGCCGACTTCCCCTTCATCCTGTCGGACTATCACCTGCTCATGATGCCGTCGGACGGCGGGCAGGTCGATCCGCAGGCCGGCATCGGCACCGGCCCCTACCAGCTCGAAACCTTCGAGGCGGGGGTGCGGGTGATCGGCACGCGGAACGAAAACTATCACCGGGACGATGCGGCCTGGTTCGACTCGGTCGAGATCCTGTCGATCGTCGACCCGACGGCGCGGCAGAACGCGCTGATGAACGGCTCGGTGCAGCTGATCGACCGGGTCGATCCCAAGACCGCCAATCTGCTGGGCCGTGCGCCCAACATCTCGCTGCTCGAGAAGACGGGGTATCTGCACTATACCTTCCCGATGCGCGTCACCATGGCGCCCTTCGACAATTACGACCTGCGCATGGCGCTCAAGCTTGCCGTCAAGCGGCAGGAACTGGTCGACAAGATCCTGATGGGCTACGGCACGATCGGCAACGACCACCCGCTCTCCCCGGCGGTGCCCTTCCAGGCGAGCGATCTGCCCCAGCGTGAGTTCGACGCCGACAAGGCGCGCTACCACTACGAGAAGTCCGGGCACAGCGGGCCGATCCAGCTGTCGGCCTCCGACGCGGCCTTTGCCGGTGCGGTGGATGCGGCGCAGCTTGTCGCGGCCTCTGCGGCCGAGGCGGGCATCACCGTCGAGGTGGTGCGCGAGCCCTCGGACGGCTACTGGTCCAACGTCTGGAACAAGAAGGCCTGGTGCGCCTGCTACTGGGGCGGCCGGCCGACGGCGGACTGGATGTTCTCCTCGGCCTATGTGGACGACACCGAGTGGAACGACACCGACTGGCGCGACTCGGAAGCCGCGCAGAAGTTCAACGGGATCGTGGACGAGGCGCGCGCCGAGCTCGACGAGCAGAAGCGCGGCGAACTCTACTTCGAGGCGCAGCGCCTGATCCACGACGACGGCGGTGCGCTGGTGCCGATGTTCGCCAACTACATCATGGGTGTCTCGAACGAGCTTGCCCACGCAGAGAACGTTGCCGCCAACTGGGAATTCGACGGCGCGAAGGCCAGCCAGCGCTGGTGGATGGCCTGATCCCGCGATCCCCGGACGCTCGGCGCGCCGCCCTTCGGGGCGGCGCGTTCGTTTTCCGGGGCGGCGCGATCGACACCGCGATGTGACGGGCGCGGGCTTCGTGCCGCCGGGGCGAAAGGAGCCGAGTCCGCGCCAGGGTGGTGGCGTCCGGTCAGGCCGCCTCTGCCAGGAGCCAGACGCCGCCGTCGGGGCGGAGCGTCAGGATCATCACCGGCTCCGGTGCCCGGCCGGGCACCGGCGCGAAGCGGAACCGCGCGAGCAGGGTGGCCAGGATGATGACCGCCTCCTGGATCGCGAAGCTGGCCCCGATGCAGATCCGCGGCCCGTCGCCGAAGGGCAGCCAGGCGTAGCGCGGAATCGCCTTGCGGTCGGCGAAACGGTCGGGACGGAAGGCGTCGGGGGCGTCCCACAGCAGGCGGTTCCGGTGCAGCGCGTAGATCGGGATCATGACCGTGTCACCGGGACGGATCTCGCGGCCGCAGAGCGTGTCCGCCGCGCGGGCCGTGCGCGAGACCACGCCCGCCGGCGGGTAGAGGCGCAGCGCCTCCTCGCAGATCTGGCGGACGAAGGGCAGCTTCTCGACATCCTCGCCGGTGCAGGCGCGATCGCCCAGCACCGCCTGCGCCTCGTCGCGCGCCCGGTCCTGCACCTGCTGGTCGAAGGCGCAGAGGTAGAGCGACCAGGCCAGCGTCAGCGCCGTGGTCTCGTGCCCCGCCACGATGAAGGCGAGCAGGTTGTCGCGCAGTTCGCCGGCCGACATGGCGCGCCCCGTCTCGGGATCCTCCGCCTCCAGCAGCAGATCGAGCAGGTCGGGAACGCCCGCGGGGCCACGCGCCGCGCGCGCCGCGATCGACTTGTCTGCCACGGACTTCATGTCGCGCACGGCGCCGCCCGAAATCATCCGGCCGGGGCGCGGCACCCATTCGGGAAACCCCAGCATGTCGAGCAGCGAGATGCGCCCGGCCTCGGCGATGTAGTGATCGATCGCTGCGTGGACCCGCTGCCGGGCGAAGCCCTCGTCGCCCGAAAAGGTCACGTCCGAGATCACGTCGAAGGTGGTGGCGACCATCTCTTCCAGCATGTCGATGGCGGCGGGGCCCGAGGCCGCGACGCGTTCGGCGGCCCGTTCCGCCGCGGCCGTCATCACCGGAGCCAGGCCCAGGACGTTGCGATGCGTGAAGGCCGGGGCGGCCGCGCGCCGCTGCCACCGCCACTCGGCCCCCTCCGCGATGAAGAGGCTTTCGCCGATCGCGGGGCGCAGCAGGTTCTTGGTGACGCTCGACTTCGGATAGTCGTCGAGGCGTTCCAGCAGGATGCGCCGCAGCGCGTCGGGGTCCATCACCATGTGCCAGCGCGTGCCGGTCCGGCCCGAGACGATGGGCTGGCGCGTCGCGATCTCGGGAATGATCGACAGGATGTTGCGGCGCGCCGCGGCAAGGCTTTGCAGCATCGTCATCGGCTGCGTCACAAGCGGCACCCGGACGGGCAGCGACGGCTGGGTCGTGGCGTGGTCCTTCATGTGCGGCCTCCTTGTGGTGAAAGATAGCCGCGCGCCCCGAACAGGCAATGCGCGCGGCCGCCGGATTGCGTCGCCCGACCCGCTCGGTTATGCGGATGCCTGCCGTCGACGCCGGGAGAGGCCCATGGTCCGCTTCGCCGCCTTTCTGGGGCTCTGCGCCCTGCTTGCAGCCTGCGGCACGGCAGAGGATCTGGACGAGGCGCCGGTGCCGCTTGGCGATTTCCGGCTGGGGCACAACATTGTCGTTGCGCCCAACCTCACGAAGGGGCCGCTGTCGCGCGAGGCCAGCGAGGAAGAGTGGATCGCGGCCGTGACAAAGGCGGTCGAGGACCGCTTTGGCCGATACGAGGGCGAGCGCTTCTACAACTTCGGCATCAGTGTCGAGGGCTATGTCCTGGCACAGCCGGGCCTGCCGGTGGTGGCGAGCCCGCGCTCGGCGCTGATCGTGCGCCTCACGGTCTGGGACGACGCCGCGCAGGCCAAGCTCAACCCCGAGCCCGAGGTCGTGACGGTGACCGAGGCGCTTTCGGGCGAGACGGTCGTGGGCTCCGGCCTCACGCAGACGCGCGAGCGGCAGATCGAGAACCTCGCGATCTCGGCGGCCAAGCAGATCGAGCGCTGGCTGGTGCGGCAGAACCGCTGGGAGGGCTGGTTCGGTGGACGCGGGGCGAACCGCCGCCGCGCCCCGCAGGCGGCGGCAGATGCGGCGCGCGCGCAGGCCGAAACGCCACCGGCAGAGGTCGCCGCGGCCGAGTGAGCGGCCGGCGTCCGGGCGCCGCCGCCTGCCGCTTGATTTTCCCAAGACGACTCAATATTGGGACGCGCGATGTGCAACCCGGGCCGCTCCGAGGCCCCCGAACCGCGAGGCGCCTGAGAAGCGATGGCAAAGGCAAAGTTCGAACGCAGCAAGCCGCATGTGAACATCGGGACGATC
>NZ_JBKHAQ010000002.1:0-85341 GCF_046542825.1 Rhodosalinus sp.
CCCATCGCCTTTTCCGGGTTGTCGGAGAGCTTGACGGTCGGCCGGCCGTTCGCGGCGGAGGCCTTGCAGACCAGGCTGAAGGGGGCCAGCCGGTCGCCCTCCACCAGTCCGCGGAAGTCGTTGGTCAGCAGCGTGCCCCAGCCAAAGCTCACCCGGACGCGCCCCCGGAACCGCTGGTAGAGGTCGAGGATCACGTCGTCGTCCAGCCCGTCGGAGAAGATGATCAGCTTCTTCCGCGGATCCTCTCCCCGGCTTTCCCACCAGCGGATCGCGATCTCTGCCCCCTCGGCCGGGTCGCCCGAATCCACGCGCACGCCCGTCCAGCCGGTCAGCCAGTCGGGCGCGTTGCGGAAGAAGGCCTCTGACCCGAAGGTGTCGGGCAGGATGATGCGCAGGTTGCCGTCGTGCTCCTCGTGCCAGTCCGACAGCACCTCGTAGGGGGCGCGCGCCAGCTCCTCGTCGGTGTCGGCCAGCGCGGCGTAGACCATCGGCAGTTCGTGCGCGTTGGTGCCGATCGCCTCGACCTCCTGCCGCTTGGCGATCAGGCAGTTCGAGGTGCCGACGAAGCGGTTGCCCAGCCCCTCCATCATCGCCTGCACGCACCAGTCCTGCCAGAGGAAGCTGTGCCGCCGCCGCGTGCCGAAATCCGCGATGCGCAGGCCCTCGTGCGGGCGCAGGCGCTCGATCTTTTCCCACAGCTTGGTCATGGCGCGGGCATAGAGCACCTGCAGTTCGAAGCGGCCCATGGGGGCCAGCACGGCGCGGCCGCGAAGCTCCATCAGCACGGCCAGCGCCGGGATCTCCCACAGCATGACCTCGGGCCACTTGCCCTCGAAGGTCAGTTCGTACTGATCGCCCACGCGCTCCAGGTGGTAGGGCGGCAGTTGCAGGTTCTCGAACCACTCCATGAAGTCGGGGCGGAACATCTGCCGCTTGCCGTAGAACATGTTGCCGCGCAGCCAGGTGCTCTCGCCGCGGCTGAGGCGCAGGGTGCGGATATGGTCGAGCTGTTCGCGCAACTCGCCCTCGTCGATCAGGCGGGCGAGCGGAATGTGCGTGCTGCGGTTGATGAGGGAAAAGGTGACCGTGGTGTCGGGCTTGTTGCGGAACACCGACTGGCACATCAGCAGCTTGTAGAAATCGGTGTCGATGAGCGACCGCACGATGGGGTCGATCTTCCACTTGTGGTTGTAGACGCGGGTGGCGATGTCGACCATGCGGGCTCTCCTGTTGCCTTCGCGTTAGAGCAAAGCCCGCGGGGGAAGGGCAAGGGGCGGCTCAGCGCACCTCGACACCCATCTCGCGCATCTCGGCCAGCGCCTTCGCGAGCGAGCCTTCGTGGTCGATCCCGCGCGCAAGCTCCGTGTGCAGCTCCACCTCGAAGCCAAGGCGCGCGGCGTCCTGCGCCGAGAAGTTGACGCAGACGTCGGTGGCAAGGCCCACCATCGTGAGGCGGGTCAGCCCGCGGGTGCGCAGGTAGCCCTCGAGGCCCGTGGGCGTCTGCCGGTCGTTCTCGAAGAAGGCGGAATAGCTGTCGATGTCCCGGCGGAAGCCCTTGCGCAGGATCAGGTCGGCGCGGTCGGTTTCGAGATCGGGGTGGAAGGCCGCGCCTTTCGTGCCCTGCACGCAGTGATCCGGCCACAGGATCTGGGTGCCGTAGGGCAACTCGACCGTCTGCATCGGTGCCGCGCCGGGATGCTCTGAGGCGAAGCTGGAATGCCGCGCCGGGTGCCAGTCCTGTGTCAGGATGACTGCCGGAAACTCGCGCATCAGCGCGTTGATGCCCGGCACGATCACGTCGCCCTCGGGCACCGGCAGCGCACCGCCGGGGCAGAAATCGTTCTGCACGTCGATGACGATCAGGGCCTCGCTGGCGGGTCGCATGGCGCCTCCTTTCGGCGGGCCGGCGCGCGGGGCGCGTCAGCCCTTCATGTTGTCCCAGAAGCTCTTCACCGAGGAGAAGAAGCTCTTGCTCTCGGGGTTGTTGTCCTCGCTCAGCGCCTCGAACTCGCGCAGCAGCTCCTTCTGCCGCGAGGTCAGGTTCACCGGCGTCTCGACGGCAAGCTCGATGAACATGTCGCCATGCCCGCCGCCGCGCAGCGCCGGCATCCCCTTGCCGCGCAGGCGCATCTGCCGGCCAGACTGGCTGCCGGCGGGTATCTTCACCCGGCTCCGGCCCCCGTCTATGGTAGGCACCTCGATGTCGCCGCCCAGCGCCGCGGTCGGCATCGAGACCGGCACGCGGCAGTGCAGTTCGGTGCCGTCCCGCTCGAAGATGTGGTGCGGGCTGACCTCGATGAAGATGTACAAATCGCCTGGCGGCCCGCCGCGCATGCCGGCATCGCCCTCGCCCGCAAGGCGGATGCGCGTGCCGGTCTCGACTCCCGCGGGGATGTTGACGGACAGCGCGCGTTCCCGCTCCACCCGGCCGGAGCCCGCGCAGGCGGTGCAGGGGTTCTTGATGATCTGGCCCAGCCCGCCGCAGGTGGGGCAGGTCCGCTCGACCGTGAAGAAGCCCTGCTGCGCGCGAACCTTGCCCATGCCGGAGCAGGTGGGGCAACTCACGGGTTCGGCGCCGCCCTCGGCGCCGGTGCCCTCGCACGAGGGGCAGGCGACGGAGCCGCGCACGGTGATCGTCTTCTGCAGGCCTGTATAGGCCTCTTCCAGAGTGACGCGCAGGTTGTAGCGCAGGTCGGCGCCCCGCGCCGCACGTTGCCGCGCACCGGCCCCGCCGCGGCCGCCCATGAAGTCGCCGAAGAGATCGTCGAACACGTCCGAGAAGGCGGAGGCGAAATCGCCCTGTCCGGGCCCGAAGCCACCGGGTCGCGCGCCCGCGCCGCCGCCCATGCCGCCCTCGAAGGCGGCGTGGCCGAACCGGTCGTAGGCTGCCTTGCGCTCCGGGTCCTTGAGCGCATCGTAGGCCTCGTTGACCTCCTTGAACTGGGTCTCGGCCTCGGGGTCGTCCTTGTTGCGGTCCGGGTGAAGCTCCTTGGCCTTCTTGCGGTACGCCTTCTTGATCTCATCCGCAGAGGCGCCGCGCGCCACGCCCAGAACCTCGTAATAGTCCCTCTTCGCCATCCGCAAATCCCCGTGCTCGGAACCGACGGGGCCGGCCCGGTGTCCGGACCGGCCCCCTCGCGAACCGTCAGCTTACCGCGCTCAGGCGCGCTTGTTGTCGTCGAGGTCCTCGAAGTCGGCATCGACGATGTCGTCGTCGTCGCCCTTGCCGGCGGTTGCCTCGCCTTCGCCGGCGTCGGAGGCCGTTGGCTCTTCCTGGCTTGCCTTGTAGATCGCCTCGCCCAGCTTCATCGACGCCTCGGTGACATTCTGGATGCCCGAGCGGATCTTTTCGGCGCTCACATCCTCCTTGTCGAGGTCGTCACGCAGCGCGGAGACGGCCAGTTCGATCGCCTCGACCGTTGCCGGGTCGACCTTGTCGCCATGCTCCTCGACCGATTTCTCGGTCGTGTGGATCAGGCTTTCGGCCTGGTTGCGGGCCTCGACCAGATCGCGGCGCGCCTTGTCCGCCTCGGCGTTGGCCTCGGCATCCTTGACCATCTTCTCGATCTCGTCCTCGGAGAGGCCGCCGGAGGCCTGGATCGTGATCTTCTGTTCCTTGCCGGTGCCCTTGTCCTTGGCCGAGACATTGACGATGCCGTTGGCGTCGATGTCGAAGGTCACCTCGATCTGCGGCATGCCGCGCGGGGCGGGCGGGATGTTTTCCAGGTTGAACTGGCCCAGCAGCTTGTTGTCGGCCGCCATCTCGCGCTCGCCCTGGAAGACCCGGATCGTCACGGCGCCCTGGTTGTCCTCGGCGGTCGAAAAGATCTGCGACTTCTTGGTCGGGATCGTGGTGTTGCGGTCGATCAGCCGGGTGAACACGCCGCCCAGCGTCTCGATCCCGAGGCTCAGGGGCGTCACGTCCAGCAGCACGACATCCTTGACATCGCCCTGCAGCACGCCGGCCTGGATCGCCGCACCCAGCGCCACCACCTCGTCGGGGTTCACGCCCTTGTGCGGCTCCT
The DNA here is from genome assembly GCF_046542825.1 of Rhodosalinus sp. Lineage (GTDB taxonomy): Bacteria > Pseudomonadota > Alphaproteobacteria > Rhodobacterales > Rhodobacteraceae > Rhodosalinus. The sequence continues at coordinate 4,026 of NZ_JBKHAQ010000002.1, forward strand.
TGCCGAAGAACTTGGTGACCTCCTCGATCACCTTGGGCATCCGGGTCTGACCGCCGACCAGCACGACCTCGTCGATGTCGTCCTTCGTCAGGCCGGCGTCCTTGAGCGCGGCCTTGCAGGGTTCGAGCGAGTTCCTGATCAGGTCGCCCACCAGGCTTTCCAGCTTCGCACGGGTGAGCTTCATCACCATGTGCAGCGGCTGACCGGTGGCCTTGTCCATCGAGATGAAGGGCTGGTTGATCTCGGTCTGCGTGGCGCTGGAGAGTTCGATCTTGGCCTTCTCGGCGGCTTCCTTGAGCCGCTGCAGCGCCATCTTGTCCTTGGTCAGATCGACGCCGTGCTCTTTCTTGAACTCGTCGGCCAGGTAGTTGACGATCCGCATGTCGAAGTCTTCACCGCCAAGGAAGGTGTCCCCGTTGGTGGACTTCACCTCGAAGAGGCCATCGTCGATCTCGAGGATCGTGACGTCGAAGGTGCCGCCGCCGAGGTCGTAGACCGCGATCGTCTTCGTTTCCTTCTTGTCGAGGCCATAGGCCAGCGCGGCCGCCGTGGGCTCGTTGATGATGCGCAGCACCTCGAGCCCCGCGATCTTGCCCGCGTCCTTGGTGGCCTGACGCTGCGCGTCGTTGAAGTAGGCCGGCACGGTGATGACGGCCTGCGTCACCTCTTCGCCGAGGTAGTTCTCGGCGGTTTCCTTCATCTTCTGCAGGATGAAGGCGGAAATCTGGCTGGGGGAATACTTCTCGCCCTTCGCCTCGACCCATGCGTCGCCCTGGCCGCCATCGACCACGGTGAAGGGGAGGTTCTTCTTGTCCCGGGCGAGATCCTCGTCCGACAGGCGGCGCCCGATCAGGCGCTTGACGCCGAAGATGGTGTTCTCCGGGTTGGTCACGGCCTGCCGCTTGGCGGACTGGCCGACAAGGCGCTCATCGTCGGTGAAGGCGACGATCGAGGGCGTGGTGCGCGCGCCCTCCGCGTTCTCGACGACCCGCGGCTGCGCGCCGTCCATGATCGCGACGCAGCTGTTCGTGGTGCCGAGGTCGATCCCGATCACTTTACCCATGGTTTCCGATCCCTTTCATCGTTCAGGCGATACGCCGAGGCGCGAGACCCGTTGCGGCGTCTGCGCCCCGATCCGCGCGGCCGGCGCTGCCTGCCGTGCGTCTGGCGGCTATATAGGGAGGGGGTCTGGGGCCTGCAAGCGCGCCCGGCAGACGGAATGGGGTCAATATCCTGACAGGAGAATGGCATGGGCGGAACATCGGGGACGCATGACGCGGCACTGGACATTCGCGGTGTGCGGGTGCTGCCCGGATGGCTTGACGCGGACGAACAGGCGGCGCTGGTCGCGCGGTTGCGCGACGTTGCGCGCGAGGCGCCCTTCTTCCGTCCCGAAACGCCGCGCGGCAAGCCGATGTCGGTGCGGATGACCGCGGCGGGACGCTACGGCTGGGTGTCCGACCGGCGCGGCTATCGCTACGAGCCGCGGCATCCCTCGGGCGTGCCCTGGCCGCCGATCCCTGACGAGGTGCTGGCCGTCTGGCGCGCGGTCACCGGGCTTGACCGCGCGCCCGACTGCTGCCTTGTCAACTGGTATGGCGAGGGCGCCCGCATGGGCCTGCACCAGGACCGGGACGAGGCGGACTTCGCCTGGCCCGTCGTGTCGGTTTCGCTGGGGGACGCGGCGCTGTTTCGCGTGGGCGGAACGGAGCGCGGCGGGCGCACCGCTTCGGTCTGGCTGCGCTCGGGCGATGTGGCGGTGCTGGAGGGGGAAAGCCGGCTGGCGTTTCACGGCATCGACCGGATCCGCCACGGCTCGTCCAGCCTGCTGCAGCAGGGCGGGCGGATCAACCTGACGCTGCGGGTGGTGGACTGAGCTAGGGGGCTAGGGGGCTAGCGAGCAGCATCCAGCGTATTGCGAAAGCTCGCCGTCCATGGACACCAGCAGGTCGAGCGACAGGCCATAGTGCCGGTCGGACATCCCGTCGCTGCACGCCTCCCGCCGGACGATGCCGTGCATCCCCGCGGTCTCCTGCGCGCCCCAGCCGGCGAATCCGTGGCGGCCGCGGATGCCGCGCACCGTGCTGCGTGCGGCCAGCGAAGTCTCGACAGGGTCCAGGTCGACCCCTTCGAAGGTGAGGCCCGACGCGGTCACGTCCAGCGACCAGAACGGCTCGGTCCCGAAACAGCGCATCGGCACGGGCAGCGTGTCGGCGTCCTGTCCGGCTTGACGGGCGAGGAAACGCATCGAGGCCCAGCCGGAGCGTTCCTGCGTGTTCACGCGGCCCCAGCTGCCGTCGTCGTTCAGCGCGGTGACCTCGACGTTCTCCGCATCGGGCGCGAGCGTGCCGATGATCCTATCCCCGGCAGAGGGGCCTTCGCGCAGGTTGAGCACGTCGTCTGACGCCACGCCCGTGACGTCGTGCAGCGCCGGCAGCTCCTGCGCCGCCGCCAGCGTCGGCAGGAGAAGCAGAAGGGCAGTCAGACGAAGCATGGCGGGCATCTCCCATCGTGCGCCTCAGTGCCGGGCGTACCAGCTGGCCGAGGCATGCTTGCGGGTGAAATACTCGCCCATCAGGCCGATCATGACCAGCACCAACCCCACGGTCAGGGGATATTCGATCGAACTGTTGCGCGGGAAGTAGTTGGCAAAGGCGAAGCCGCGGGACTGGTCGATCGCGTGAAACAGCGGGTTCCAGTCGAACATCACCAGCATGTAGCCGGGCATCATGTTCGCCACGAACATCTTGCCCGAGGCGATCATGTTCGCGCGCTGGTAGACCATGGCGAAGATCGACACGAAGGTCGGGAGCCAGGGCTTGAGCGCCAGCAGGACAAGGCCGATGGCGGCGCCGGTGAACCACGCCAGCAGGAACATGCCCAGCACGCCCACGGGATCATGCAGCTCCACCGGGGTGAAGGCGACGTGGTAGACGAAGAGCACCAGGAAGGCGGAAAGAAGCTGGATGTAGAGCGAGCCCAGCGCGGCCGACAGGATGGCGACGGCCGTGTTCATCGGTGCATGCTGCATCATGGGCGAGGCCGGTCCCTCCGAGCCCAGGACGGCGCCAAGCGCCTTCACATGCGTCATGAAGAGGAAGATGCCCGTCATGATGAAGATCAGGAAATCGCCCCGAACCTTCATTCCGCGCAGCCCCAGCACCGTGAACATGAAATAGAAGGCCAGAACGAAGACGACCGTCTGCAGCACGTTCACCAGGATCGACATCAGCGGGTTGCCATGCGCCTTGCGCACACTGCGGACGATCCCGTGATACACCAGTTCCAGGAGCGTGACGGCCGAGTTGCCCCTGCCGCGTGTGTCGGATTGCTGAAACATGAGCCCGGCCTGCCTGCGCCCCCGGAAATATGCGCCCGGAATCTTGCCGTCCCGTTTACGCTGGAGCATAAGGGGCGCAGGTTGATTTTGCAATCGGCGTCCCCTGCGGACGCCTGCGCCGATCGGAGCGACGGATTGGACCATGACCGGCTCAGCGAGGTGATGCGCCGGCTCGCGCTCGAGGCAGGGGCGCGGATCATGGAAATCTACGAGGCGCCCGACATCGAGCTGCGCTCGAAGTGCGACGACAGCCCGGTGACCGCTGCGGACGAGGCGGCCGATGCGCTGATTTCCGCCGGACTGCGGGAGGTGTTTCCCGATGTCCCGCTCGTCACCGAGGAACAGGCCGCGACGCACGATCAGAGGGCAGACACGTTCCTGATCGTCGACCCGCTCGACGGCACGAAGGAGTTCGTGCAGCGCCGCGGCGATTTCACCGTGAACATCGCCTATGTCGAAAGCGGCCTGCCGGTGCGTGGCGTGGTCTATGCGCCGGCGAAAGGGCGGCTGTTCTACACGACCGCGACGGGGCGCGCGGTCGAGGAGGAGGGTGCGCTCGCGCCGGACGCGCCGGGGCCGCTGCGCGGGTTGTCGGTGGCCGAGCCGGACGGAAACGCGCTGCGGGTCGTTGCCTCGAAATCGCACCGCGACGCCGAAACGGACGCCTATATCGCGCGGTATCACGTCGCTGACATGAAGAGCGCCGGCTCGTCGCTGAAGTTCTGCCTCGTGGCGAGCGGCGAGGCGGATCTTTATCCGCGGCTGGGCCGCACGATGGAATGGGACACGGCTGCGGGTCACGCCGTGCTCGCAGGCGCCGGCGGAACCGTGATACGCTTCGATGACCACATGCCGCTGATTTATGGAAAGCCGGGGTTTGCGAATCCCTTTTTCATCGCTCATGCCCCCGGTGTCGAACTGGTGGAGCCATAGGCCCGCCGCCTTTCCGCCCCGGTCTGCGGGCGGAACACGGGCGGCTGCGGGGGCGCAAGGGCAAGGAAATGGCGCGGCGGGGACCCGGTGCGCGGAAATGACGAGGCGAGCGACATGCATAACAAGGTAACGAAAGCCATCTTCCCAGTTGCCGGGCTGGGCACACGCTTTCTTCCGGCGACGAAGTCGATCCCCAAGGAAATCATGACGCTCGTGGACCGGCCGCTGATCCAGTACGCCATCGACGAGGCGCGGGCGGCCGGGATCAAGGAGTTCATCTTCGTCACCTCGCGCGGCAAGGGCGCGCTCGAGGATTATTTCGACAATGCACCGCAACTCGAGGCGGAACTGCGCAAGAAGGGCAAGAACGACCTGCTCGACCTCCTGAAGTCGACGAACATGGAGTCGGGCGCGATCGCCTACATGCGGCAGCACAAGCCCCTTGGTCTGGGCCATGCCGTCTGGTGCGCGCGGCGACTGATTGCCAACGACGAGCCCTTCGCCGTCATCCTGCCGGACGACGTCATCGCGTCGGAAACGCCCTGTCTGCAGCAGATGGTGGAGGCCTACGAGGAGGTCGGCGGCAACATGGTGGCCGCGATGGAGGTGCCGAAGGACCGCATCAAGGCCTACGGCGTGCTCGACCTCGAGGAGGACATGGGCGCGCTCGTGAAAGTGCGCGGCATGGTGGAAAAGCCCGAGCCGGAGGCGGCACCGTCCAACCTTGCGGTGATCGGCCGCTACATCCTTACCCCCGGAGTCTTGCAGAATCTCAGCAAGATGAAATCCGGCTCCGGCGGCGAGATTCAGTTGACCGACGCGATCGCGGGGGAAATCGCGCAGGAGCGTGGTGTTTATGGCTACCGTTTCCGGGGTCAGCGGTTCGATTGCGGATCGAAATCCGGCTACCTGCAGGCGACCGTGGCCTTCGCGCTGGCCCGCGACGAACTGCGCGCCGACCTGATGGGCTACCTGAAGGAGCTCATCTCGGTCGAAAAGGCGGCGCAGTAGGCGCCGCGCGATCATGACGGTTGTTCTTGTCACCGGCGGTGCCGGCTACATCGGGTCGCATGCCTGCAAGGCGCTTGCAAATGCGGGCTACACGCCTGTCACCTACGACAACCTGTCCACCGGATGGGCGGAGGCCGTCCGCTTCGGGCCGTTCGAAGAGGGCGACCTGCTCGACCGGGACAGGCTTGCCGCGGCCTTTGCGCGCCATCGCCCCGCGGCGGTCATGCATTTCGCCGCGCTGAGCCAGGTGGGCGAGGCGATGCGGGAACCCCCGCGCTACTGGCGCAACAACCTCTGCGGATCGCTCAACCTTGCCGAGGCGGCGGTCGAGGCGGGGTGCCTGAACTTCGTCTTTTCTTCGACATGCGCGACCTATGGCGAGCAGGACGGCGTGACGCTGGACGAGGACTGCGCGCAGGCGCCGCTCAACGCCTATGGCGCCTCGAAGCGCGCGGTCGAGGACATGCTGCGCGACATGCAGGCGGCGCACGGGCTGCGGAGCGTGATCTTCCGATATTTCAACGTGGCCGGCGCCGACCCCGAGGCCGAGGTCGGCGAGCATCACGAGCCTGAAACGCACCTGATCCCGCTGGTGCTGCAGGCGATCGACGGCCAGCGACCCGCGCTGACCATTCACGGGACCGACTATCCCACGCCGGACGGCACCTGCATCCGCGACTATGTGCATGTCTCGGACCTTGTCGATGCGCATGTCCGCGGGCTGAAATGGCTGGAGCAGGGCGGAGAGCCGCGTGTCTTCAATCTTGGCACCGGGCACGGTTTTTCGGTGCGCGAGGTGATCGAGGCCGCGCGGCGCACCACCAACCGGGCGGTGCCGGTGGAAGAGGGGCCGCGACGGGCAGGCGACTGCACGCGCCTTGTCTCGGGCTCGGATCGTGCCGGGCGCGACCTGGGCTGGTCGCCCGCGCGCTCGACGCTGGCAGAGATGATCGGCGACGCGTGGCGGTGGCACCGGACGGGGGGCTACGGCCGCTGAGGGGAGACGCGTTTGGAGGAGCCGCGGGAACTCTGGCTCGCCTACAGATTGCGCTGGAAGCGGCGGCGCCTGCTCTTCCGCGCCTTGCGCAAGCGCCGGCAGCTGCGCCCGGTCGCGACCCGCACCGCCACGATACGGCCCGGCGCCATCCTGGCCTTCGCCACCGTGCGCAACGAGGCGCTGCGCTTGCCGTTCTTCCTGGACCACCACAGGCGGTTGGGCGTCGATCATTTCCTGATCGTGGACAATGACAGTGACGACGGCACGCGCGAATGGCTGGCCGACCAGCCCGACGTGTCGCTCTGGCGCACCGGGCACAGCTACAAGCTCTCGCGCTTTGGCATGGACTGGCTGACCTGGCTGCAGATCCGGCACGGGCACGGGCACTGGTGCCTGACGCTGGATGCCGACGAGATCCTGATCTATCCGCACCACGATACCCGGCCGTTGCCTGCGCTGACCGAATGGCTCGAGCGCGAGGGGCGCGAAAGCCTCGGCGCGCTGATGCTCGACATGTATCCCAAGGGACCGCCGGGCGCGCAGCCATATGCCGCGGGGGCGGACCCCTTCGAGACGCTCGCCTGGTTCGATGCGGGCAACTACTTCATCGAGCGGCAGCCGAAGCTGCGCAATCTCTGGATCCGGGGCGGGGTGCGCGCGCGGATGTTCTTCGCCGACCGGCCGCGGCGGGCGCCCACGCTCAACAAGGTGCCTCTCGTGCGCTGGAACCGGCGCTACGTCTACAACACCTCGACGCATCAGATCCTGCCCCGCAGGCTCAACGCGGTCTATGCCGAGGATGGGGGAGAGCTTTTGTCCGGCGTGCTGCTGCACACCAAGTTCCTGAACACGATCGTCGAAAAGAGCGCAGAGGAGAAGGAGCGGGGCGAGCATTTCGAGGTCGCCGACAACTATCGCGCCTATTACGACAGCCTGCTCGACGATCCCGACCTGTGGTGCGCGGCCTCCACCCGGTTCACCGGCTGGCACCAGCTGGTCGCGCTGGGGTTGATGTCGCGCGGCGATTGGGTCTGAGCCAGTGGGCAGTTTACCGCAACGTCGCCTTGGCCTATCTTCCGCGCGGAACGAGCCGGAAAGGCCGAGCAGGCAGGCGGGGCAGGATCAGCCCTTCGTTAACCGGCGGGCGCTAGAAGAACGACGCGCCGCAGCGCCGCGGCATCGGTGAGGGTCGCGTGGGTCTGTGGAAATCCTACAAGCTGCGATGGCGACGCAAGCGCTGGCGCGCGCGGGCCTTCGTCAAGCGCGGGCAACTGCGCGCCGTCGCCGACCGGACGGATCGCATCCGCCCCGGTCAGATCCTGCTGTTCTCGACCCAGCGGAACGAAGGTGTGCGCCTGCCCTTCTTCCTGCGATATTATCGCGATCTGGGCGTCGATCATTTCCTGATCGTGGACAACGACAGCACCGACGGCTCGCGCGAGATGCTGGCAGAGCAGCCCGACGTCTCGGTCTGGCACACGGCTGCGAGTTACAAGCGCGCGCACTATGGCATCGACTGGCTCAACTGGCTGCAAAGCCGGCACGGCCACGGGCACTGGTGCCTCGTCGTGGACCCGGACGAATTCCTGGTCTATCCGTTCTGCGACACGCGGCCGATCCGGGCGCTGACCGACTGGCTGGACAGCTCCGGCGTGCGGTCGTTCAGCGCCATGCTGCTCGACATGTATCCCAAGGGCCGGATCGACGCCCAGCATTACCTGCCCGGTCAGGACCCGCTGAAGATCGCGTCCTGGTTCGACCCGGGCAACTACACGATCCAGAAGAACCCCGACCTGGGCAACCTGTGGATACAGGGCGGTCCGCGGGCGCGGATGTTCTTCGCCGACGAGCCGCGCAAGGCGCCCGCGCTGAACAAGACGCCGCTGGTCAAGTGGCACCGGCGCTACGCCTACGTCAGTTCCACGCACATGCTGCTCCCGCGGGGGCTGAACCTGGTCTACGATGAGTGGGGCGGAGAGAAGGCAAGCGGCATCCTGTTGCACATGAAGTTTCTCGACACCCTCGGCGCCAAGGCGCAGGAGGAAATGGCGCGCGGCGAACACTATGCCTCCAGCCGCGAATACGCGGCCTATGCCCGCGCCATGGCAGAGACACCGGAACTCTGGTGCAAGTGGTCCGAGAAATACATCAACTGGCGCCAGCTCGAGATCCTGGGCCTGATGTCCAAGGGCAACTGGGCATGACCGCACCGCTGGGCATCGTCATGCTGGTGCATGCGGATTTCGACCGTGCCGCACAGGTCGCGCGGCACTGGGCCGCCGCGGGCTGCCCGGTCGTGATTCATGTGGACCGCAGGGTGCGGCGCGCGGATCATGCCGCCTTTGCCCGGGCGCTGTCGGATGTCGACCACATCCTGTTCTCGCCGCGCTTCCGCTGCGAATGGGGCACCTGGGGTCTTGTCGCGGCGGCGCAGGCGGCCTCGGAGGTGATGCTGGCGCGCTTTCCGGGTCTTGCGCATGTCTATCTCGCCTCGGGCGCCTGCCTTCCGCTGCGCCCCGTCCAGGAACTGATCGACTACCTCGCGGAGCGGCCGAAGACGGATTTCATCGAAAGCGCCACGACGTCAGAGGTGCCCTGGACCGTGGGCGGGTTGCACGAAGAGCGGTTCACGCTTTCCTTTCCCTTTTCGTGGAAGCGCCAGCGCAAGCTCTTCGATGGCTACGTCGAGCTGCAGCGCAAGCTGGGGCGCCGCCGTCGGCTGCCGGCGGGGCTTGTGCCGCACATGGGCAGCCAGTGGTGGTGCCTGACGCGGCAGACCCTCTCGGCGATCCTTCAGGACCCGGAGCGCGACACCTACGACCGCTACTTCCGCCGCGTCTGGATCCCGGACGAAAGCTACTTCCAGACACTCGCGCGGCTCCATTCGCGCCGGATCGAGAGCCGGTCGCTCACGCTGTCGAAGTTCGACTACCAGGGCAAGCCGCACATCTTCTACGACGACCATCTGCAATTGCTGCGGCGCTCCGACTGCTTCGTGGCGCGCAAGATCTGGCCGCGCGCCGACCGCCTCTATGACGCTTTCCTGACCGATCCGGTGCACGCGATGAAGCGGGCGGAGCCCAATCCGGGCAAGATCGACCGCCTGTTCGCCAAGGCGGTGGAGCGGCGCACGCGCGGTCGCCCCGGCCTTTACATGCAAAGCCGCTTTCCCCGTGAGGGGCGCGAGAACGGTGTCACCGCCGGCCCCTATTCGGTGTTTCAGGGGTTCGCGGAGCTCTTCGAGGATTTCGAGGGCTGGCTCGGGCGAACGACGGGTGCACGGGTGCACGGCCACCTCTTCGCGCCACAGCGCGCGGAGTTTGCCGAAGCGGCGCACATCGTCGTGGGCGCGCTGTCCGACAGCGCGGCGCTGCGCGACGCGAACCCCAGGGCGTTCCTGACCAACCTGATCTGGAACACACGGGGCGAGCGCCAGTGCTTCCAGTTCGGGCCGCGCGACAACCAGAAGATCAACTGGACCATCGCCAAGGATTCGAACGCCCAGATTTCGGTCGTCACCGGCGCCTGGGCGCTGCCACTCTTCCAGTCGAATCGCGACTTCGGCGAGCTTCGGGCAGAGGCCGCGCGCCTGCAGGCGATCGAGGCCGAGCAACTGAAGGTGCTGCGCTCGCCCTGGACCAAGGCGCGGGTGCGGATCTGGAGCATGGCGGAATTCGTCGAGGCGCCGATGGAGCCGCTGCAGACGATCCTGTCCGAGATCGGCAGCCGGCATCCCGTGCGCCTGTCCGAAGCGCCCCGCATGACGGATCTCGACGGGTTCGGGCAGTTCCTGCAGCAGCTGAAGAACCAGGGGATGCACCCCTATCTGATGGGCGACTTCCCGGCTGGGGCGCCCGCGCCGCGTCGGTCACCCCAGCCGCCGCGCAAGCCCTACGTCGTGCGCTGAGCGATGGCTGCGCGCTTCGACTGGTTCGTCGTCTTCGCCGAGATGCGGACGGGCTCCAATTTCCTGGAGGCCAATCTCAACGCGCTCGACGGCGTGGAGTGCCACGGAGAGGCGTTCAACCCGCATTTCATCGGCTATCCGAACCGGTCGGAGGTGCTGGGCGTGGGTCTGGCAGAGCGGGACGCCGAGCCGGCGCGCCTGCTGACCGCGATCCGGCACGCGCCCGGCGTGCTGGCGGGCTTTCGCTATTTCCACGACCACGATCCGCGTGTGCTGGACGAGATACTCGGCGATCCGCGCTGCGCCAAGATCGTGCTGACCCGCAATCCGCTCGACAGCTATGTCTCGTGGAAAATCGCGCAGGCGACGGGACAGTGGAAGCTGACCAACGTCACCAGGCGGAAAGAGGGTCTGGCGCAGTTCGACCCGGTGGAATTCGAGGCCCATGTCGCCGCGCTGCAGGACTTCCAGCGCCGGCTCATGCACGCGCTTCAGACAAGCGGGCAGAGCGCCTTCTACATAGGCTACGACGACCTTCAGGACCTGGGCGTGATCAACGGTCTCGCCGCCTGGCTCGGCATCGCGGCACGGCTGGATGACCTCGACCGCTCGCTCAAGCGGCAGAACCCCGAGCCGGTCACCGAAAAGCTTGCCAACCCCGAGGCGCTGGCAGAGGGCCTCGCGCGGCTCGACCGCTTCGACCTGGGCCGCACGCCGAACTTCGAGCCGCCGCGCCGCCCGGCGATCCCCGGCTGGGTCGCGGCACCGCGGGCGCGCGTGCTCTATGCCCCGGTGCGCGGCGGGCCCGAGGCGGAGGTGCGCGCCTGGCTCGCCGGGCTCGACGGGGCAGGGGAGGGCGCGCTGCTGCGCGACTTCACGCAAGGCACGCTGCGCAAGTGGCTGCGCGCGGCGCCCGGTCACCGCAGCCTGACCGTCCTGCGCCACCCTCTGGCCCGGGCGCATCATGTCTTCTGCACCCGGATCCTGCCCACCGGCGGGGGAAGCTTCGCCCGCGTCCGCCGCGTGATCCGGCGCACCCACGCGATCGACCTGCCGGACGACTGGCCCGACGCGGGCTGGACCGAAGACCGGCACCGTGCGGCGTTCGAGGGGTTCCTTGGCTTTCTCAAGGACAACCTGGCCGGCAACACCAACCTGCGGATCGCCGGCGAATGGTGCTCGCAGAGCGCGGCGCTTCAGGGCATGGGCGACTTCGCGCCGCCCGACTTCGTGCTGCGCGAGGACGAGATGGCCGAGTGGCTGCCGCGGATCGCGGCCGCAGCAGGCCGGCCGCATGCGCCGCCGCCGCCGGAGGCCGCGCCTGACGCGCCATTCACCCTGGCCGCCATTCACGACGCCGGGCTGGAACGCCGCGCGCGCGAGGTCTACGCGCGCGATTACGAGCGCTTCGGTTTTGGTAACTGGCGCGGCTGACGCACGCGGCGGTTCGCTGATCCGGGTCCGGGGGCGTTCGGGCCGGCAGACGCCCGGTCAGGCCGCCTTGACGCCCTGTGCCTCGGTCAGGATGGCGTGCAGCTTGGCCGGGTTAGGGTTGGCGCGCAGCTTGGCGCAGATGCCATTGTCGCGCAGCGTGCGCGCGACCAGCGCCAGCGCCTTCAGATGCTCCACCCCGGCCTCTTCCGGTGCGAAGAGCGCAAGGGCGATATCCACGGGCTGCCGGTCCACCGCGTCGAAATCCACCGGCTTTTCCAGCAGGATCAGAACGCCGCGCATTTCGTCCAGACCGGTCAGCCGCGCATGCGGCAGCGCCACACCGTGGCCCACACCGGTGGGGCCCAGCGCCTCGCGCTCCAGAAGCGCGTGCATTGCGGCGGAAGCGTCGATGCCGTAGGCGGCCTCGGCGAGGTCGGCAAGATCATGGATCAGCCGCTTCTTGCTGGATGCGGCGGTCACCACCCGAACGGCATCGGGCTTCACGAGGGTGCTGAGCGTCATGTCCTGCCCGTTCTCCGGCCGTGTGGCGCCGGAATGACCGTGTCTCTCAGGCCGAACCCTGCGGTTCGATCCAGCCGATGTTTCCGTCGTCGCGCTTGTAGACGACGTTAACGCCCTGTCGGGCCTCGTTGCGAAAGACGAGCACAGGAACCCCGGCCAGTTCCATCCGCATCACCGCCTCGCCCACCGAGAGCGACGGGATCTCCGTCTGGGTCTCGGCCACGATCACCGGCTGCAGCGTCTCCGGCTCCGAGTCGTCCTCGCCATCCGCGGCGAGGATATACGAGGAGGCGCGCATGACTTCAACGGCTTCCGGACGCGGCCGGTGATGATCTTTCAACCTGCGCTTGTAACGGCGCAGCTGCTTTTCCATCTTGGCACAGCACGCGTCGAAGGCGGCGTAGATCTCGGTCGCGGCGGCCTTGGCCTGCGCGGTCAGTCCGCTTGACAGATGCACGGTCGCCTCGCAGACATACTCGTGCGCGCTTTTCGAGAACACCACCTGTGCGTCCGTGGGGCGGTTGGCGTATTTTTCCAGCGCCTCCCCGAGGTCGGTCTCCACATGGGCCCGCAGCGCCTCGCCGATGTCGATCTGTTTGCCCGTGATCTGATAACGCATCCGCTCTCCTTTCGCGCAAGGTCTGTCCCCGGCGCGCCCGCTTGCGCGCCCGTCCCTGTCAAGGGGCAGTGCCGATGGACGTGGCAGGCGTGTGTGACGGCCTTCGCGCGCCGTGCGCGCGCCGCTCCGCGTTTGCTGTGCCGCGACCCTCATGGTCCCATTTGACGGGAGTTCGGACGGCTCTGTCAATCTCGACGGGTGCGTCGCGCGCGGGAATGGGGGCTGGCAGGCGCCGCTTCAGAGAATGCGGAAGTTCTCGCCCAGGTAGACACGGCGCACGTTTTCGTTGCGCACCACCTCCTCGGGGCTGCCCGACATCAGCATGGTGCCGTCGTGCAGGATATAGGCGCGGTCCACGATCTCGAGCGTCTCGCGCACGTTGTGGTCGGTGATGAGCACACCGATGCCGCGCGTCTTCAGCTCCGCCACGAGGTGCCGGATGTCGCCCACGCTTATCGGATCGACCCCGGCGAAGGGCTCGTCGAGCAGCAGGTACTTGGGGTCGGCGGCAAGGCAGCGCGCGATCTCGACCCGCCGCCGCTCGCCGCCCGAGAGCGCCAGCGCCGGCGCCCGGCGCAGGTGCTCGATCGAGAAATCGGACAGCAGTTCTTCCAGCCGTTCGCGCCGCTTGTGCCGGTCGCGGACCGAGATGTCGAGCACGGCCAGGATGTTGTCCTCGACGCTGAGGCCACGAAAGATCGACGTTTCCTGCGGCAGGTAGCCGATGCCCATGCGCGCCCGGCGATACATCGGCAGCGCGGTCACGTCGCGCCCGTCCACCAGCACCTGCCCGCCCTCCGGGAAAACGAGCCCTGCGATGGCGTAGAAGCAGGTCGTCTTGCCCGACCCGTTGGGGCCCAGCAGACCGACCACCTCGCCGCGGTGCAACTCCATGCTGACGTCGCGGATCACCACGCGCCTGCGGTAGCTCTTGCGCAGGTGACGCACCAGCAGGCCCTGATCGCCCTCCGTGACGGACAGCTGCGGCGCGGTCACTGGGCCTGTCCCTGCGGCCGCAGGACCGTGCGGACCCGGCCGGCCAGCTCGGCGCGGCCGGTCTCCAGAGTCACCTCCATGCGCTCGGACGCCACGGTGGCGCGGCCCTGGGTCAGAAGAACGTTGCCAGACATCACGATCCGCCCGTTCTCGACATCGTAGTCGGCGCGCTGCGCCTCGGCCGCGTCCTCGCCGCTGACCAACAGGACGCCTCCGCTCGCCTCGAGGCGCCGGATGCTGTCGCCGGCTTCACCGTAGACGACACGCACTTCGGGTGCAGACAGCCGCAGCTCGCCCTGCACGATCATGACGTCGCCCCGGAAGACGGCGGTGCCGCCGTCCTGATCGACCGAGAGCGTTTCGGCCGTGACCTCGACAGGGGCCTCGGGATCGACCGCGCCGTCACCGAAGCCGGTCTGCGTGCCCTGTGCCAGTCCCGACGTCACGGGAAGCGACCAGAGCGAAGCCACAAGAATGAGTTGGCGCGCAACTTTCAATATGAAAAAACCGCTATTCACTTCCAGGCTCGTATAGCAGCTTGACCCCCTCGGTGAAAAGCAGCCTTGCGCCCGTTTCGCCGGTCGCTCCCTCGACCTGCAGCCGCCCGGCTTCGATCCGGCCGGCGGGGCCGCGCCCTGTCACCGGTCCGCCGCTGTCCATCGCCAGCCGCTCGAGCTGGATGCGAAATCGTTCCGCCGCGACCCGGTATCCCACCGAACTCTCGACTTCGACGCCCCCGGCAAGCTGCACATAGCCTTCCGTTTCGTCCAGCAGGCCGGTCCGGGCAGCGAGCCGGATCTGGCTGCCGTCCGGCAGGTCGGCCATGGCGCGCAATTCTTCGGTGACGGCCCGACCCTCTGCCCCGGGCTCGGGCAATGCGCGGCGCGCCGTGACGGTCAGCCTGGTGCCATCCTCGGTCACACCCGCGAAGGACGGCCGTGTCACCTGTTCGCCTGCCTGCCGCTCGGCTGGCCGCCCTTCGACCCATCGCGGCGCCTCGGCCGGTTCGTGCGACCGCGCCAGCAGGAAGAGCACTGACAGAAGGCCAAGCGCTGCCAGAGGCAGCAGGATCTTCAGCCATGCCACAAGCAGGGAGTAGGTGTTGTCGCCAACCGCCATCGTGGGCCCGTGGTTGCGCGCTGCCAAAGCCGCCCGCTCAGTGGGAGAATATGTCCTCGTCCGGCCAGCCGGCGAGGTCCAGCTGCGCGCGTGTGGGAAGAAAGTCGAAGCAGGCCCTCGCCAGATCGAGCCGACCCTCGCGCACCAGCATCGACTCCAGTGCCGCTTTCAGTCGGTGCAAATAGAGGACATCGGAGGCGGCATAGTCGCGCTGGGCAGGCGTCAGCACGGGTGAGCCCCAGTCGCTGGACTGCTGCTGCTTCGAGATGTCGATGCCAAGCAGTTCCTGGGTCAGGACCTTCAGACCGTGGCGATCCGTGTAGGTCCGCACGAGCTTGGATGCGATCTTGGTGCACCACACCGGCGCCGCGAGGCTGCCGAAGGCGTTGCATAGCGCCGCGATGTCGAAGCGCCCGAAGTGAAAGAGCTTCAGCACCTCCGGGTTCTCCAGCATCGCCTGCAGGTTGGGCGCCGCGCGCTGGCCCTGTGCGATCTGGACCAGGTGGGCGGCGCCGTCGCCGGCCGAAAGCTGCACGAGGCAGAGCCGGTCACGAAACGGATTGAGCCCCATGGTTTCGCAATCGACGGCGACCACGGGACCAAGGCCCAGGTCGTCCGGCAGGTCGCCCTGGTGAAGTGTCACGCTCATCCGTATCCTCGCCGTCGCAGCGTCTTGGGGTGGCCATTAGTGGCTTGTCGCTGAGGTTGCAACTCCGTGCTGCGTGGCCGGGACGTCCGCGCGATGCCCGAAAATTGCCACGTTTCGGGGCGCGGTCCGGGCCGATTCGCGGGGTCGCCTTGCGCTCTCTCCCCGATATTCCGAAATTGAAATATTACGTGATGCAATCCTGAGTTGCATCTTTGCCGGCCACCGGACGCTGTTGACCAACAACGGCATCGCGCAGGCCGTGACAAGACGTGATCCCGCGTAATCCCGTGATATCCGAAGGATCGCGCGCTCTCGAGAAACGGTCGTTGCGTTTCGGGAGGCGAAACGCTGCACCAGACAGGAATGTATCCTGCTTTCGGACAATCTTCCGGCGTGCAACCTGGGCGAAACTGCTGCGTCAACCCCCGGCGACTCCGCCTGCAGCACAGGCTTCGTGCCCATCTTGCCGCTAGGTCCGCACAGCTGGGCGCGCATCCGGTTTCGCTTGAAGGTTGAACCCTGGCAAGGCTGCTTGACGCCCGCCATGCGCCACTGCATCTTCCTGATTAATGGAGAAAAAATGGCGAGAATGAGAATTGTCTGCGATGTGGTTCCGCATCGCGGCAACCGGAAACGGTGAGGACAGGTCGACACTCCTGGAGACTTCGGACCGGTGCGTCTCCGGCCTGCGGCAAGGATCGCAGGAAGGAGCCAGGTTTCCTCGGGACTGGGGCTGCCCGAGCGACCGTGGGTCGGGAGAGGTCGCGAGCGTCGCGGATGGAGAACAACGATGACTGTTGAATTGCGTCAGCCCCTTCCGACTGCCGAGGCGATGCCCGCTCCGTCGACGGCGTCCCGTATCGATCGCGTGAACCGCGGCCTCTACCGTACCGGCGGCAAACGGGTGCTCGACATCGTGCTGGCCCTTCTGGCGCTGCCGGCGGTGGTCTTCGTGCTCTTGCCCTTCGTGCTTCTGGTCGCGCTGGACGGGGGCAGACCGTTCTACCGGCAGGCGCGCCTTGGTCGGGATGCCCGCGTTTTCGGAATGTGGAAGCTGCGCAGCATGGTGCCCGACGCCGAGCGGCTGCTGGAGAGCCATCTCGCGGCGCATCCGGAGGCGCGTGCCGAGTGGCAGCGCGACCAGAAGCTGCGCAACGATCCGCGCATCACGCGCGTGGGGCGCTTCATCCGCCGCACCTCGATCGACGAGCTGCCGCAGCTCTGGAACGTCCTTCTGGGCGACATGTCCCTGGTCGGGCCGCGCCCGATGTTGCCCGAGCAGCGAGACCTCTATCCGGGCATAGCCTATTATGCCATGCGTCCGGGCATCACCGGGTACTGGCAGACTTCGGTTCGCAACGAGTCGAGCTTTGCCGAGCGGGCGCTTTACGACACCTCGTATTTCCGCGACCTGTCGCTGCGCACCGATCTGAGGGTGCTGCTCGACACGGTCCGTGTCCTGGCGGCACCGACCGGGCGCTGAAACACGCCCGCGTGCGCGGAATGCGCGACACGCGGCTTCGAACGTGCTAGCGAAGGGTGTTGCGGCCAGTCACGGGCCGTGACGGGGGCGTCGAACGGGATCTGGTGGCGGGACGATGCCCAACGCCCTTGCATATTTCATGATCATGCTGTGGCCGGTGGTCACCGTCATGCTTTTTCGAAAGCTGCCGGCGGACCGTGCGCTGATCTGGTCGATGATCGGGGCGTATCTGGTCCTGCCGCCTGCGCCCGCCGGGTTCGACTATCCGCTGGTCCCGCCGTTGACCAAGGACACGCTGCCGCCGCTGGTCGCCTTCGTGGCCATCGTGACGATGACCAGTCCCAAGCGCCCCTTCCTGCCGGAGAGCCCGATCGGCCGCGTGCTGCTGGCGATCTTCATGCTGTCGCCGTTTCCGACGGTGCTGACCAATACCGAGCCGCTGAGTTTCGGACGGACCTACATCCTGGGACTTCAGCTCAAGGACGCGGTGTCGCTCATGGTTCAGCAATTCCTGCTGATCCTGCCGTTTCTCATGGCCCGGCAGCTTCTGGTGTCGGCGGAAAGCCAGCGGGCACTGCTCGTCGCGCTGGTTGCGGCGGCATCGGTGTATACCCTTCCCATGCTCGTCGAACTGAGGATGAGCCCGCAGCTCAATACCTGGATCTACGGCTGGTTCCAGCACGACTTCTCGCAGATGATGCGCGGCGGCGGCTACCGTCCCATCGTGTTTCTCTACCATGCCCTGTGGCTGGCCTTTTTCATGGTAATGGCGGCGGTCTCTGCAACCGCGCTGCTGAAGACCGAGAGGCGAAACGCCCTGCGGGCCGTGTGGCTGGCCGCCATGATCTGGCTGGTGATCATCCTGGTGCTGACGAAGAGCTACGCACCGATCCTCTACGCGCTCGTCCTGCTGCCGCTGGTCCTGTTTCTCGGCACGCGCCTGCAGATCGCGGCGGCTGCCTGCATCGCGCTCTTCGCGGTGTCCTACCCGATGCTCAAGGGGGTCGACATGATCCCCGCGCAGACCGTGCTCGCCGCCGCCGAGCGGGTCGATGCCACGCGGGCGCGGTCGCTCGAGTTCCGCTTCGACAACGAGGAGTTGTTGCTCGATCGTCTCGAGCAGAAGCCGCTTTTCGGATGGGGAACTTGGGGGCGCAATCATGTCCATAACGAAGAGGGCCGCATGATCACGATCGCCGACGGGCGATGGATCATCACCATGGGCGTCTATGGCTGGGTCGGCTTCCTTGCGGAGTTCTGGCTGATCACCCTGCCGATCTTCATGATCTGGCGCGAAAGCCTGCGCAAGGACGATCCCGTTCCGCCCTACGCGGGGCCGCTCGCCCTGTTGCTGGCGGTCAATCTCTTCGACATGATCCCCAATGCGACGCTCACGCCGCTGACGTGGCTGGTGGCCGGCGCGCTCTGGGGGTTCGCCGAAGAGCGTCAGGCGCGCGCCCGACGGCAAGCCGTTGCGGCCGCGCCTGTCTGGCGCTCGGTGATGTGACGATGCGCCCGCGTGTGCTGCTGGTCGCCGAGGCGGCCAATCCCGAATGGGTCAGCGTGCCGCTCGTCGGCTGGTCGCTGGCGACTGCGCTGCGCGCCGTGGCCGACGTGCACATCGTCACCCAGGTGCGCAACCGCGACGCCTTCCTGCGAGCCGGGATGATCGAGGGCGAGGATTTCACGGCAATCGATTCAGAGGCGGTGCAGCGTCCCGTCTGGTGGCTGGGCGAGCGGCTGCGCATGGGGCAGGGGCGCGGATGGACCACGCAGCAGGCGCTCGCCTCGCTCACCTACCCGTGGTTCGAGCGGCTGGTCTGGCGCCGCTTCGGCGACGCCCTCCGCGCGGGTCGCTATGACATCGTGCATCGCGTCACACCGCTGAGCCCGACCGCGCCCAGCCCGCTGGCTGCGCGTTGCGCCCGCGCGGGCGTGCCCTTCGTCGTTGGACCGCTCAACGGCGGCGTGCCGTGGCCGCCGGGGTTCGAGGGCGAACGCCTGCGCGAACGCGAATTCCTGAGCTATCTGCGCGGCGCCTACCGGATGCTGCCGGGGCGGAGGGCGATGCTGCGCCACGCGGCGGCGATCCTCGTGGGCTCGCGCCATACCGAGAGCGAGGTGCCGGCGGCGCAGCGGGCAAAATGCGTCTACCTGCCGGAAAACGCGGTGGACCCTGCGCGCTTTTTCGATGCCGCCAGGCCCGCTGCCGCGCCGCTGACCGCTGCGTTCGTCGGTCGCATGGTGCCCTACAAGGGGCCCGACATGCTGATCGAAGCGGCGGCGCACCTGCTGCGCGAAGGTCGCCTTGTGTTGCACATGGTGGGCGACGGGCCGATGATGCCGGCGCTGAGGGCGCAGGCCGAGGGGCTGCCGGGCCTGGTCTTTCACGGCTGGCTGCCGCACGAGCGGGTGCAGGCGGTCCTGTCGGAGTGCCACCTCCTGGCCTTTCCCTCGGTTCGCGAGTTCGGCGGCGGCGTCGTGCTCGAGGCGATGGCGACGGGGGTGGTGCCCCTGATCGTGGATTATGCAGGACCGGGCGAACTGGTGGGACCGGAGACGGGGATCAAGGTCCCGATCGGCCCGCGCGCGTCGATCGTCGCCGGCTTTGCCGGGGAACTGTCCCGTCTGGCCGATGCGCCGCGGACGCTGGCGCCGCTGGCCGCCGCGGGGCGCGCACGCGTGGCCGAAGCCTTCACCTGGCAGCGGAAGGCCGAACAGGTGGGCCGCGTCTACGAATGGGTGCTGGCCGGCCGCCCCGGCGCGGCCCCGGTGCTCGTCTGATCTCAGCGGGCTGCCGATCTGGCGGGCGGGCGCGCCTGCCACAACGGCGCGCGCTTCGACGTCCCGCGTGACCACGGCGTGGGCCCCGATCTCGGCATGGGCACCCACCTCCAGCGGCCCGAGAAGCTTTGCCCCGGCTCCGATATCGACGTGTCCGCCCAGCACGACGACCCCCGACAGGGTGACCTGATGGAAGATCAGGCAGTTGGGGCCGATGCGCGCCTCGGGGTGGATCACGATCCCGTTGGGATGTGTCGGGAGCAGCCCGCCCTCGATCTGCGCGCGGATCGGAATGTCGCATTGCGTGGGCCGTGGCGTGATACATCGCCGGGCGCGTGCCGGCAATCTGCCGCCGGCCGTGCCGCGGACGGTTCAATCCGCCACCGCGCCGCGCTAGAAGGGCCGCGCGGTGGAAGGGATCAGGCAATGGCGACGAAACCTGTGGTGCTGTGCATCCTGGACGGATGGGGCTTGTCCGAGGTGCGCGAGGCGAACGCGCCCGCGCTGGCCGACACGCCGCATTTCGACCGGATCTGGGCGGACTGCCCGCACGCCACGCTCGTCACCCACGGCCGCGATGCGGGCCTGCCCGCCGGACAGATGGGCAATTCCGAGGTGGGGCATACCAACATCGGCGCGGGGCGCGTAGTCGCGATGGACCTCGGCCGCATCGGCCTGGCCATCGAGGACGGCAGTTTCGCGGCCGCGCCGGCGCTGCGCCGCTTCATCGGGCGTGTGCGCGAGGCAGGCGGCATCGCGCATCTGATGGGCCTGGTCTCCGACGGCGGGGTGCACGGGCACATCGACCACATGCTCGCCGCCGCGCGCGCGATCACCCAAGCGGGCCTTGCCGTGGCGATCCACGCGATCACCGATGGCCGCGACGTCGCGCCGAAAAGCGCCGAGGACTACATGGCGCGGCTGGAAGCGGAACTGCCGTCGGGCGCCCATGTCGCCACCGTCACGGGCCGCTACTACGCGATGGACCGCGACAACCGCTGGGAGCGGGTCGCCAGAGCCTACAACGTGATGGTCCGCGGAGAAGGTGCGCGCCACGCCCCCAACGGGATCGAGGCGGTGCGCGCGGGCTATGCCGAGGGGCTTACCGACGAGTTTCTGGAGCCCACCGCGATCGGCGACTGCGGCGCGATGCGCGACGGCGACGGCCTCTTCTGCCTGAACTTCCGGGCTGACCGCGCGCGGCAGATCCTGCGCGCCATCGGAGAGCCCGGATTCGCCGAGTTCGACACCCGGCCGCGCCCGAAGCTTTCCGCCATGCTGGGGATGGTCGAGTATTCCGAGGCGCACAACGCCTTCATGGACACCGTCTTTCCCGCGCAGGACATCCCCGACACGCTGGGCGCCTGGGTGGCGCAGAAGGGGCTGCGGCAATTCCGCCTGGCCGAGACGGAGAAATACCCTCACGTCACCTTCTTTCTCAACGGTGGCCGCGAAGCGCCCTACGCGGGCGAGGATCGCTACATGGCGCCGTCGCCGAAGGTGGCGACATACGATCTCGCCCCCGAGATGGCCGCAGGCGAGGTGACCGACAGCCTGGTGGAGGCGATCGGGGCGGGGTACGACCTGATCGTGGTGAACTACGCCAACCCGGACATGGTGGGCCACACCGGCGATCTGCAGGCCGCGATCCGCGCCTGCGAGGCTGTGGACCGCGGCCTTGGCCGCGCGCTCGACGCGCTGGCGCAGGCGGGCGGTGCCATGATCGTGACCGCCGATCACGGCAATTGCGAAACCATGGTGGACCCCGAGACCGGCGGCCCGCACACCGCGCATACCACCAACCCGGTGCCGGTGATCCTGGTGGGCGGCCCATCGGGCGCGCGGCTGCGCGAAGGCGGGCGGCTTGCGGATCTGGCGCCCACCGTGCTGGCGCTCATGGGGCTTGACCAGCCGGCCGCCATGACCGGCGAGAGCCTGATCGCGGCATGAGGTGTCTGGCGGCCCTGCTGATCGCGCTCGCGGGGCCGGTGTCCGCCGATCCGGCGGAAGAGGCGCGCGCCGCGCTCGCGCAGCTCGATGCAGCGATGCGGTCGCTGGACGAGGCCGAGGGCGGGCGCGACCGGGTTGCCGCGCTGACCGAGACGGTGCGCGGCCTGGAGGCCGGCCTCGCCGCCATGCGCGAAGGGCTGCGCGCGGTCGCGATCCGCGAGGCGCAGCTTGACCGCAGCCTTCAGGCGCAGGAGGCCGAGGTGGCGCAGCTTCTGGGCGTGCTGCAAAGCATCGGCTCGGCGCCGACGCCGGTGCTGTTCCTGCATCCCGGCGGCCCCCTTGGCACCGCGCGGGCAGGCATGCTGGTGGCGGAAGTCACGCCGGCGCTCGAGGCAGAGGCCGCCGCCCTGCGCGAAGACCTGCGTGAGGTGGCGACGCTTCGCGCGCTGCAGGAGGCCGCTGCAGAGCGGTTGACCGAGGGGCTGACGAGCGTGCAGCAGGCGCGCACCGCGCTCAGCACCGCCATCGCCGACCGCACCGACCTGCCGCGCCGCTTCACAGCCGATCCCGTGGCCACGCAGATCCTGATCGCGGCGAGCGAGACGCTGGAGGGTTTCGCCAGCGGGCTGGCCGAGATCGGCTTCGCGGATCCCGACGCGCCACCGCTGCCCGGGATCTCCGAGCGCAAGGGCGCGCTGCCCCTGCCGGTCGAGGGCACCGTGCTGCGCCGCGCGAACGAGACCGACGCGGCCGGGATCGCCCGGCCGGGCATTCTCGTCGCCACGCGCCCCCGCGCCCTGGTGACCACGCCCGCCGCCGCGACGGTGCGGTATCGCGGCCCGCTGCTCGACTACGGTCAGGTCAGCATCCTGGAACCCGAATCGGGTATCCTGCTCGTGCTGGCCGGCCTCGACACGGTCTTCGGCGAACCCGGACAGGTTCTGCCGGAGGGCAGCCCGGTGGGACTGATGGGCGGGGAAGAGCCCTCGCCGGGCACGAATCCGTCACAGGATGGTGAAGGGGCTGGCTCGCCCCTGTCGGAGACGCTCTATATCGAGGTACGGACCAATGACGCGCCCGTCGATCCGCTCGACTGGTTCCGCGCAGACTAGGGAAGAGTATCGCATGAACAAGACGCTGATGGCTGCCGCCGCCGGCACGCTCGCCGGAATTCTGGCAACGACCCAGGTCGCCGGTCCGTTGCTCGCGCAGGAGGACATGCGCGGCTCGAACGTCTACGAGCAGCTCGACCTGTTCGGCGACATCTTCGAACGGATCCGTGCGCAATATGTCGAAGAGGTGGACGAGGCCGACCTGATCGAGGCCGCGATCAACGGGATGCTCACCTCGCTCGACCCGCATTCCAGCTACCTGTCGCCCGAGGATGCAAGCGCCATGCGCGTCCAGACCCGCGGCGAGTTCGGCGGGCTGGGCATCGAGGTCACGCAGGAGGACGGCTTCGTCAAGGTGGTCTCGCCGATCGACGGGACGCCTGCGGACGCCGCGGGTGTGCAGGCGGGCGACTTCATCACCCATGTGGACGGCGAATCGGTCCTTGGCCTCACGCTCGACGAGGCGGTCGAGCTGATGCGCGGCCCCGTGGGCTCCGAGATCATCATCACGGTCGTGCGCGAGGACCAGGCAGAACCCTTCGACGTCTCGATCATCCGCGACACGATCAAGCTGACCGCCGTGCGCTCGCGGCTGGAGGGCGACAGCGTGATCCTGCGCGTCACCACCTTCAACGATCAGACCTTTTCCAATCTCGAGGCCGGTCTCGCGGAACAGGTCGAGGAGGCCGGCGGGCTCGAGAACATAAACGGCATCGTGCTCGACCTGCGCAACAACCCGGGCGGCCTGCTCAACCAGGCGATCGAGGTCGCCGACGCCTTTCTCGACAAGGGAGAGATCGTCTCGACCCGCGGCCGCAACCCCGAGGAGGGCGACCGCTTCAACGCGACGGCGGGCGATCTGGCAGAGGGCAAGCCCATCGTGGTGCTCATCAACGGCGGCTCCGCCTCGGCCTCCGAGATCGTGGCAGGCGCGCTGCAGGACCACCGCCGCGCCATCGTCGTGGGCACCAAGAGCTTCGGAAAGGGTTCGGTTCAGACGGTCATGCCGCTTCGCGGCGATGCGGCGATGCGGCTGACGACGTCGCGCTACTACACGCCGTCGGGCCGGTCGATCCAGGCGCTGGGCATCTCGCCCGACATCCCCGTGCAGCAGCCGCCGCGGCGCGAGGCCAGCGAAGAGGAGGAAAACGGGCCCGCGCTTCCCTCGCGGTCGGAGGCCGACCTGCGCGGCCGGCTCGACAACGACAGCCTGAGCGAGGACGAGGTCCGCCAGATCGAGGAGGATCGCGCGCTTGCCGATGCCTCCGCGCGGCTGCGCGACGAGGATTACCAGCTGGCCTATGCCATCGACATCCTCAAGGGCCTGACGGCGCTGGTCCCAGCCCAGGAGTGAACAGGGGCGGGGCGATCTTTCGGCAGGAAGATCGCCCCCGCCCGCCGCCGCGCGCGAAAAATCTTCGAAGGAGATTTTTCGGACCAGTCCCGGAGCTTCGCGATGACCCCCGATGAGATCGCCCGCCTGCCCTATCGCCCCTGCGTCGGCGTGATGCTGACCAATGCCAGGGGCGAGGTCTTCGTCGGCCAGCGGATCGACAACCCCGGCCCCGCCTGGCAGATGCCGCAGGGCGGCATCGACCCCGGAGAGAGCGTCGAAGAGGCCGCGCTGCGCGAATTGCGCGAAGAGACCGGCGTGACCCCCGACCTCGTGCGCCTCGAACGCGAAAGCGCGGACTGGGTGACCTACGATCTGCCGCACGAGCTTGTCCCGAAGATCTGGAAGGGCCGCTTTCGCGGGCAGAAGCAGAAATGGGTGCTGATGCGCTTTCTCGGCACCGACGACCGGATCGACATCGCCACCGAGCATCCCGAGTTCTCGACCTGGCGCTGGATCGCGCCGGAGGCGCTGCCCGGCGTGATCGTGCCCTTCAAGCGGCAGGTCTACGAAGAGGTTCTGGCGCAGTTCGCGGGCGCGCTGGGCCGCTGAGGAACGGTCGCGCCGTTGCTTGCGTTTGGTCACCGAAGGACACCAGACGCAAGGGAGGCCGACCCATGACCGGCAATGCACCCTCGGTAATCGACCGGACCGTGCACGAAACCAACGAATGGCTGAACGAACTGGCCGAGGCGATCGGCGGCAGCAAGCAGGATGGCTATCATGCGCTGCGCGCGGGCCTTCACGCCCTGCGCGACCGGATGGTGGCGGACGAGGCCGTGCATCTGGGCCAGCAACTGCCGCTCCTGATCCGCGGCATCTATTTCGAGGACTGGAAGCCTTCGGCCACGCCGCACAAGCAGCGCTCGCGCGAGGCCTACCTCGATTTCGTGCGCCAGAAACTCTCGCAGGACGGCAGCAGCATCGAGCCCGAAACCGCCCTTGACGGCGTGTTCACCGTGCTGAAGATGCATATCGACAAGGGCGAGCTTGGCCATGTCGCCGACCAGCTGCCCGGGGAAGTGACCGAGATGATGCGGGTCGCCTGAACCCGGCCCGGTGGTCGGGCGCCGCGATGCGTCGCCCGACTCCACATGAGAACAAAACATGAATATACTCGCGACTCGCCATGGTCGCAGAGCTTTCGATCACCACCAACTTCACCTTCCTCACCGGGGCCTCCCACCCCGAGGAGCACATGCAGCGCGCCGCGCTGATGGGGCTTTCGGCCATCGCGGTGGCCGACGTGAACTCGGTCGCCGGTATCGTCCGCGCCCATGCGGAGGCGCGCAGGATCGCCCGCGAGGTGGCCGAGATCGAGACGCGCCTGCGCGACGGCCGGTTCATCGGCCCGCCCGCGCCGCCCGGTCTGCCGCCGCCCCCCTCGGCCAACATCCGCAACGTGCCAAGGCTGATTCCGGCCGCGCGGATCGTGCTGTCCGACGGGCCGGAGTTCACCGCGCTCGCCGCCACGCGGGCGGGATGGGCGCGGCTCTGCCGGCTGATTTCGCGCGGGCGGCTGCGCGCGCCCAAGGGCGATTGCGCGCTGCGGATGGAGGACGTGCTGGAGGGAATGGAGGGGCTGGAGCTTCTGCTGCACCCGCCGGCCCGCGCGCTCGACCCCGGCGCGGACTGGCGGCGGCAGGCGGACCGCCTCGCGCGGCGTTTCGCGGCGCAGATGCATCTTGCCCTTGCACCTGTCTACGACGGGCAGGATGCCCGCCGCTTCGACCTTTGGGCGGAGGAGGCCGCGCGGCTCGGCCTGCCCGCGCTGGCCACCGCGCGGCCCCTCATGCACCACGGTCGCCGCCGGCGGCTGGCGGACGTGATGACGGCGATCCGCACCGGCACGCGGGTCGATGCGCTGGGCCGCGCGGCGCTGGCCAACGGGGAACAGCGGTTGCGCTCGCCGGCGGAGATGCGCCGCCTCTTCCGCGGGCACGAGGCGGCGGTGGAGCGGACCGGGGCGCTGGCCGCGCGCTGCAGCTTCGCGCTTGACGAGTTGCGCTACGAGTATCCGTCCGAGGTGGCAGAGGGCGAAAGCGCGTCCCAGCGGCTGAACCGCCTCGCCCGCGAGGGGCTGCGCTGGCGCTATCCCGAGGGCGCGCCGGAGCGGGTGACGAAGCTGATCGAGCACGAACTCGCCCTGATCGCCAAGCTGAACTACGAGCCCTATTTCCTGACCGTGCGCGATATCGTGGCCTTTGCCCGCGCGCGCGGCATCCTCTGCCAGGGGCGCGGCTCTGCCGCCAATTCGGTGGTCTGCTACTGCCTCGGCATCACCAGCGTCAGCCCCGAGATCGGGACCATGGTCTTCGAGCGCTTCGTGTCCGAGGCGCGGGACGAGCCCCCCGACATCGACGTGGATTTCGAGCACGAGCGCCGCGAGGAGGTGATCCAGTGGATCTATGACCGCTACGGCCGCCACCGCGCGGGCCTCTGCGCCACCGTGATCCACTACCGCGGCAAGCGCGCGATCCGCGAGGTGGGCCGCGCCATGGGGCTTTCCGAGGACACGGTCGCCGCGCTTTCCTCCCAGCTCTGGGGCTTCTACGGCATGAGCGGGACGGAAGCGGAGCGCCTGCGCGAGATCGGCCTCGACCCCGCCGACCGGCGGCTGGGGCAGACGATGGAACTGATCGACGAGATCATCGGCTTCCCCCGGCACCTCAGCCAGCACGTCGGCGGCTTCGTCATCACCGAGGGGCGGCTGGACGAGCTCTGCCCGATCGAGAACGCCAGCATGGAGGACCGCACGGTCATCTGCTGGGACAAGGACGACATCGACGCGCTGGGCATTCTCAAGGTGGACGTGCTGGCGCTGGGGATGCTGACCTGCATCCGCAAGGCCTTCGACCTGATGCGCCAGCATCACGGGGCGGACTACACGCTGGCCACCCTGCCGCAGGAGGACCGCGCCACCTACGACATGCTCTGCCGGGCCGATTCGGTAGGCGTCTTCCAGGTCGAGAGCCGCGCGCAGATGAACTTCCTGCCGCGGATGCGCCCGCGCTGCTTCTACGATCTGGTGATCCAGGTGGCGATCATCCGCCCCGGTCCCATCCAGGGCGACATGGTGCACCCCTACATCCGCCGCCGGAACGGCGAGGAGCCGGTGACCTTCCCCTCCGACGCGCTGGGCGCGGTGCTGGGCAAGACGCTGGGCGTGCCGCTCTTTCAGGAGCAGGCGATGCAGATCGCCATCGTGGGCGCGAACTTCACGCCCGACGAGGCCGACCGCCTGCGCCGTTCGCTCGCCACCTTCAAGAAGCACGGCAACGTCAGCGAGTTCCGCACCCGCTTCCTGCGCGGGATGGCGGCCAACGGCTACGACCGCGACTTCGCCGAGCGGTGTTTCAGCCAGATCGAGGGCTTCGGCAGCTACGGCTTCCCCGAGAGCCACGCGGCGAGCTTCGCGCTGCTGGTCTATGCCTCGGCCTGGATCAAGCGGCACCACCCCGGCCTTTTCGCCTGCGCGCTGCTCAACGCGCAGCCGATGGGCTTCTACGCGCCGGCGCAGATCGTGCGCGACGCACGCGAACACGGGGTCGAGGTGCGGCCCGTCTGCATCAACAGGAGCTACTGGGACAACGCGATGGAGCCCGACGGGCGCGGCGGGCTCGCCCTGCGGCTGGGGTTCCGCCAGATCCGCGGGATGAAGGAAGAGGACGCCGCCTGGATCGCGGGGGCGCGCGGCAACGGCTACCGCTCGGTCGAGGATGTCTGGCGCCGCGCCGGCGTGGCGCCCGCCCTGCTGGCCCGGCTGGCCGAGGCCGACGTCTTCGCCGACCTGCGGCTTCCCCGGCGCGAGGCGCTGTGGCAGGCCCGGGCCCTGCGCGCGCCCGCGCCGCTCCCGCTCTTCGAGGGCCAGATGGAGGGCGAGGGCATCGCCGAGCCCGCCGCCCGTCTGCCCGCCATGACGCTGGGCGAGGAGGTGGTGGAGGATTACGTCGCCATGCGGCTCACGCTGCGCGCGCACCCTGTGGCGCTCTTGCGCGACCGGCTGACCCCGCCCGGCGCCTGGGAGCGGGGCGCGCCGGCCGGGACCGGCGCCTGATGCGCCACCGGCGCCAGGCAGCGGAAGCCGGCAGGGGGGCTGTCTGCCCCCCTCGGCGGCTGCGCCGCCTCACCCCCCCGAGGGTATTTCGGGCAAGAGGAAGGGCTGGGGAGGGGGGCGCCCGCCGCTCAGCCCGCCGGCTCGACCACGCCCAGGATCGGACCCATCGCGCGGCCGAAGTCCGACCGGCCGAGCGAGGGCGCGTGCAGGCGCGAGACGCTGCCGTCGAGGTAGAGCGCCTGCGGCAGCCCCAGCGCGTCGCGGAAGAGGCGGCCGAATTCGTGGAAGGTGACCGGCACCTCGGAGATCGCCATGACAAGGCGCCGGCCGTCCGCGCTGGTGCCCACGCCGTTGCGCACATGGCGCGAGGTCGAGTCGGGCAGGAAGCGCGGGTGCAACTCGCCGTCGATCACCAGCATCGGCCCGGATTGCGTGGCGAAGCGGCAGGCGGGCGCCGCCTGTTCGAAGCGGCGTGTCTCGATCACGTCGGCGCGGCCGCTGCGCAGGCAGAGCACCCCGTTGGGCAGCAGGCCGAAGTTGCCGGGCCCCGCGGAGGTGACGAGATACATCGCCTCCTCGCCCTCTTCGACGTAGAGGCCCACAGGCGCGCGGTCCTCGTGATACATGCCGGCGTTCATCGCCGGGCCGAGGCTGAGGCCGCGCGCCGCGAGCGCGGCGTCGAGCGTGGCGAAATGGCCGTAGGGCTTGCCCGTCGCATCCGAGTGGAACAGGCGCAGGTCGTCCCGTGCGGGGTCGAGCTCGCAGATGGTGTAGGACCGCTCCCCATGCTCGATGCCGCGGCAATCGGCCGCCTTCGCCGGAAGCCCCAGGCCAAGCCCCAGCGTCGCCGCAAGCAGGGCGCGCAACATGCGCGCCTAGTCCTCGGTGTCGCGCCGCACGTCGGGCTGCGCGAGCAGGCGGCGCGTCTCGTCCATGCGGTCGAAGCTCTCGTCGATGCGGAAGCGCAGTTCTGGCGCGAATTTCAGTTCCAGCCCCTTCGCCACCTGGCGCCGCAGCTCGGCGCGGTTGCGGTCGAGAAGCGCCAGCGCCTCGTCCTGCCCGCGCCCGCCCAGCGGCAGGACGAAGGCGGTCGCGACCTTGAGGTCGGGCGAGGTGCGCACCTCGCCCACGGTCAGCGACAGGCGGTTCAGATCGGGGTCGTGCACATCGCCGCGCATCAGAACGTCGGACAGACGCCGGCGGATCAGCTCACCCACGCGAAGCTGCCGTTGACTGGGGCCGCTCCGGCCCTGGGATCGGGGATGCGCCATGCCCGGACACTTAAGGCCGCGCGCCGGCTTTGCCAAGCGGTCGCCGCTGCGCTAGGGCTGCCGTTGGCAACGAAGGGGACGGGCATGGCGGATCTGCCGGGGATCGTGGTGACGGGCGTCTCGGGGCGCATGGGCCGGATGCTGGCCGAGGCGGTGCGCGACAGCCCGCGCGCCCGGCTGATCGGGGCGCTGGAGCGGCCGGGCCACGACTGGATCGGCCGCGATCTGGGCGAGGCGGCGGGCGGCGCGGCGATCGGCGTGACGGTGACGGATGACCCGCTCGAGGCCTTCGCGCGCGCCCGCGCGGTGCTGGATTTCACCACGCCGGAGGCGACGGTGGGCTTCGCCGAGATCGCGGCGCAGGCGCGGCTGGTCCATGTCATCGGCACGACCGGGATGGACGAGGCGCAGCTGGCCCGGATCGCCGCGGCGGCGCGGCACGCCACGGTGATCCGCGCGGGCAACATGAGCCTTGGCGTCAACCTTCTGGTGCAGCTCACGCGGCGGGTGGCGGCGGCGCTGGACGAGGATTTCGACATCGAGATCGTCGAGGCGCACCACCGCCACAAGGTGGATGCGCCCTCCGGCACCGCGCTGATGCTGGGGGCGGCGGCCGCCGAGGGGCGCGGCGCCATCCTGTCCGAGGTGGCCGACCGCGGCCGCGACGGCATGACGGGCGAACGGGCGCCGGGCGCCATCGGCTTTCACGCGGTGCGCGGCGGCGACATCGTGGGCGAGCACGAGGTGATCTTTGCCGGGGCGGGGGAGCGGATCGTGCTGCGCCATGTCGCCACCGATCGCGGCATCTTTGCCCGCGGGGCGCTGAAGGCCGCGCTCTGGGGGCAGGACAAGGGGCCGGGCGCGTTCGACATGGCCGATGTCCTGGGGCTTTCGGGCGCCTGATCGGCGAACCCTTGCCGATATCGCGCGCGGCCTTGATTTGGTGACGCTGCGGCACATCTTCGCGTCGGGAGCAAGCACCGAGGGGAAAGACCGCGATGCGTATCACCGCCGCAGCATTCGCCGCGCTGACCGTCTCCGCCGCGCCCGTCGCCGCGGAATTCGCCCGTGTGACCGACGAAAGCCAGTTCCGGCAGATCGTGCAGGGGCGCGAGCTGACCTATCCGCTCGTGCGCCTGCAGGTGGTCTCGGACGGCCGGATCGTGGGCAAGGGGGCCGGGCGCGAGGTTTCCGGCGAGTGGGACTGGCAGAACGGGCTGTTCTGCCGCGACCTCAACTGGGGGCAACGGGAGCTGGGCTACAACTGCCAGACCGTCGAGGTGCGCGGGAATACCGTGCGCTTCACCGCGGACGAAGGGCAGGGCGATCACGCAGACTTCCGCCTGCGCTGAGGCTCGACCTTCGGGAACGCGCGTTCCCGGGACGCATCCGGCATTCGGCGCCCGCAGGACCGCATCCGCAGATGCCTGGCAGGGCGAAGAGCATCGTTCCCCGGCTTGCCGTCAGCGGCGCGGCCCGCCGGGCCGGCAGACCCGGGTCGCGCCAGACGGCGGCAGCCTTATCGTTCCGCCGCCATCCGGCGCGCGACGTCCAGCATCCGGCAGGAATAGCCCCATTCGTTGTCGTACCAGCCGAAGACGCGCAAGAGGCCCGTGGCGTTGACCGAGGTTTCGGGCCCGCTCATCACCACCGATTCGCAGCGCCCGCGCAGGTCGGACGACACCAGCGGCTGATCCGTCCAGCCAAAGACCGGCCCCTCCCGCGCCGCCGCGCGCAACGCGTCGTTCACCGCCTCGGCCGTCACCGGCACAGCCGTGGCGACCGTCAGGTCCACGCAGGAGACGCTGGCGGTGGGCACGCGCAGCGCGCGCGCTTCCACGCGGCCCTCGAGATGCGGCAGAACCACGCCGATCAGCTTGCCGGCGGAGGTCGTGGTGGGCACCATCGACAGCGCGGCGGCGCGCGACCTCTCGGGGGTGCCGCGCGGCTTGTCCACGGTGGGCTGGCTGCCGGTGTAGCAATGCACCGTCGTCATGTGCCCGCTTTCCACGCCCCATGCCTCGTCGAGCAGCCGCAGGAGCGGCGCGAGCGCATTGGTCGTGCAGGAGGCGTTCGAGACGATCGCCTGACCGGCGAGCCGCGCTTCGTTGGCGCCCAGCACCACCGTCAGATCCGCGGCGGGGGAGGGACCGGAGATCAGCACGCGGGACGCGCCCGCCGTCAGCCCCTGTTCGGCGATCTCGCGCGTGCTCGCGCGGCCTGTGCATTCCATCACGATGTCCACGCCCGAGAGGTCCAGCGCCGAAAGATCCCGCGATCGCGTGAGCGGGATGCGGTGCGGGCCGGTGACGAAGGCGTTGTCTTCCGCGGTCACCGGGTCGCCCCAGGGGCCGAAGACACTGTCGTAGGCAAAGAGATAGGCC
Organism: Rhodosalinus sp.; assembly: GCF_046542825.1. Classification (GTDB taxonomy): domain Bacteria; phylum Pseudomonadota; class Alphaproteobacteria; order Rhodobacterales; family Rhodobacteraceae; genus Rhodosalinus. The sequence goes on from NZ_JBKHAQ010000002.1 coordinate 35,987, forward strand.
AGCAGGTCGCCGGCCTCGATATCGTTGATGTGCACCAGTTCGACCCCTGGCGCCCCTGACAGGATCTGCCGGGCGAGGGTGCGTCCGATTCGGCCGAAGCCGTTGATCGCCACGCGGACGGGGCGCTGGGTCATGGGGCCTCCGTGGAGCTGTTCATGGCCGGATGGCCGGTCGTGCGGGCTCTTGCAACCCGTCTCGTTTTGCGTTGCCCGACCGGGAATGGGCGCTCAGCATCGCCGTGCAAGCCGCGCCGGAGGAGCGAGGACGCCCGGAAGGGCGGACGCGCGCGCTCAGAAATCCACGGCGATGCCCTTGCGTTCCCAGTCGCCGTAGCGCACCGGCTCGGGACCGTCGCGGCCGCCCAGTTCCGGCGGAAGCTCCAGCGCCCTGGCCTTCTTGCGGCGCTCCTCGGCCTCGGCAAGGGCGCGCTGCGCCGCGGGCGGCAGGTCGTCGCGTGTGCTGTCGGTCATGGCCTTCCCCTGCTCTCGTGGCGCTGATATAGCCCTGCCTTCCGCCGCAGCCAAGCAGGTCGCCCGATGTCCCGACGCCCGCGCCCCGCCGGCCGCGAGGGCCAGCCGGCCCGCCGCGCGGCGCTGACGCTCTTTCTTTCCGTTCTCGACGAATGCCGCCCGCTGGCAGAGGAAGAGCCCGTGCTCGCCCCCCTGCCGCCCGCCGATCGCGCCCGTGCCCGGCGGCTGGTGCTCGGGGCGTTTCGCGGCCTCGCGCGCGCCGATGCGCTGCTTGCCCCGCGCCTGCAACGGCGCCCGCCGCCTGCGGCTTTGGCGGCGCTGCGCCTTGGCACCGTGGAGCTTGCGCAGGGCGGCGCGGCGCATGGCGTGGTCAACGACTGGGTGCAGGTCGTGGCCGGCGCGGGCCGCAAACCCGCCGCGGCGCGCGGCATGGTCAACGCGGTGCTGCGGCAAATGGCGCAGGTGGCGCCGGCGCAGTGGGATGCGCTTCCGGTGCCGGCGTTGCCCGACTGGCTGCGCGCGCCGATGGTCGCGGCCTGGGGCGAGGCAGCGGCGGCGGGGATAGAGGCTGCGCATCTGGCCGGCGCGCCGCTCGACATCACGCCAAAGGGCGACGCGGCGGCGCTGGCCGCGCGGCTGGGGGGCGAGGTGCTGCCCACCGGCTCTGTGCGCCTGTCGCGCGGCGCGCAGGTCTCGGCCCTGCCTGGCTATGCGGAGGGTGAGTGGTGGGTTCAGGACGCCGCCGCCGCGCTGCCCGCGCGTGCGCTCGCCGCCCGGCCGGGCGAGCGGGTGCTCGACCTTTGCGCCGCGCCCGGCGGCAAGACCATGCAGCTTGCCGCGACGGGGGCGGAGGTGACCGCGCTCGATCTCTCGCCCGCCCGGCTCGAGCGGGTGGCGGCCAACCTCGCGCGCACGGGCCTGTCGGCGCGGCTGCTGGCCGGGGATGCCCGCGACCACGCGGGCGGCCCCTACGACGCGATCCTGCTCGATGCGCCCTGTTCCGCCACAGGCACGATCCGCCGCCACCCGGAACTGCCGCACATCCGCGACGGCAGCGGCCTGCCGGACCTCGTGCAGTTGCAGGCGCAGATGATCGATCGTGCCGCCGCCCTGCTGGCGCCGGGAGGGCGGCTTGTCTGTTGCACCTGCTCGCTGCTTCCCGAAGAGGGCGAGGCGCAGGTTGCCGCGGCACTTGCGCGTCATCCTGCCCTGCGCCCGGACCCCGACGCCCTGTGCCTGCCCGGCGTTCAGGCCGACTGGATCGGCGCGCAGGGTCTGCGCCTGCGCCCGGATTACTGGGCCGAACTTGGCGGGATGGACGGATTCTTCGTCGCCGCACTGCGGCGCGTGGCCTGAACCCCTCACCGTGCCGGCCTGATTCGGCGGGCCGGTGACTTCATGCCGCGCTGTGGCTATGATCCGATGAAAGGGGCCGCGCAGGCGGGCATGGGGCGAACGGGCGGATATTTGCAGAAGTGGGGCGCGCGCTGGACGCGAGCCGCCAACCGCTATGCCGCCTGGCGTGCCACGCGCGGCCGCGCCGCGACCGCCTTCGTCTCGCAGCCCGAGCCGCGCACCATCGGCAGCTTGCCGCGCGGCCGTCAGCTTCTGGCCGGGAACCTGATGTTCGCGGGCCATCTGGTCGAGGCGCCGGAGGCCGACCTCTGGGATCTTGGCGTGCCCGACCGGGCCTTTCTGGACGAGACGCAGGAATTCGGCTGGCTCGACGATCTGGCGGCGGTGGGCGATGGGCGGGCGCGGCGGCTGGCGCAGCGCTGGCTTGCGGGCTGGATCGCGCGCTACGGCCGTGGCCGCGGGCCGGGCTGGACGCCCGACCTGACGGCGCGCCGGATGACGCGCTGGATGCATCACGCCGTCTTCCTGCTGCAGGGGCAGAGCGCGGAGGCACAGACGGCCTATTTCCGCGCGCTCGCCGCGCAGGCCGATTTCCTGTCGCGCCGGTGGAAAGCCACCTCGCCCGGCCTGCCGCGGTTCGAGGCGCTTTGCGGTCTGGTGCAGGCGGGCCTCGCGCTGGAGGGGATGGGCCGCCTGCTGGCGCCGGCGCAGAAGGGACTGGAACGCAGCTGCCGGGATCGGATCGACGCCGGCGGCGGCATCGCCACCCGCAACCCCGAGGAGCTGATGGAGGTGCTGAGCCTGCTTGCCTGGACCGAGGCGGCGCTGCGCGAGGCCGGCCGCGGGGCCGGGCCCGAGCACGCCGCCGCGATGCGGCGCATCGCGCCAGCGCTGCGCGCGCTGCGTCACGCCGACGGCAGCCTGCCGCGCTTTCACGGCGGCGGGCGCGGCGCGCAGGGCAGGCTTGACGCGGCGCTTTTCGCCGCAGGCGCGCGCGAGGTGCGGCACGAGGGCCTTGCCATGGGATACGCGCGGCTGTCCGCCGGCCGGACCAGCGTGATCGTGGATGCCGCGCCACCGCCATCGGGTGCCGCCAGCCGCGATGCCCATGCCGCGACACTGGCGATGGAAGTGACCTCGGGGCGCCGTCCGCTGATCGTCAATTGCGGTGCGGGCGAAGGCTTCGGTTCCGCCTGGCGCCGGGCGGCACGCTCCACGCCGTCGCATTCCACGCTGGTCGTCGAGGAGCTGTCGAGCGCGCAGCTGGGCGTGGCTGCGCCCGGTCAGCGCAGCGACCGCGCGCCGCTGGTGTCCGGCCCCGCGCGGGTGCCCGTCGAGGTCATGCAGACGGACACCGGCGCCCGCCGGTTCGAGGCCGGGCACGACGGCTACCTGGCGGAGTTCGGCCTGACCCATGCGCGGGTGCTGGAACTGTCGGCGGACGGCCGCACGATAGCGGGCGAGGACCTGCTGCTGGCGCTCGAGGAGGCGGACAAGCGCCGCTTCGACGCGGCGCTGGACGCGCGCCGGCTGCGCGGAATTGCCTGGCATCTGCGGTTTCACCTGCATCCCGACGCCGATGCGGAACTCGACATGGGCGGCCACGCGGTCTCTGTCGCGCTGCGCTCGGGCGAGATCTGGGTCTTTCGCCACGACGGGCGGGTGCGGATGACGCTGGAGCCTTCCGTCTACCTGGAGCGCGGGCGGCTCCGGCCGCGGGAGACGAAACAGATCGTTTTATCCGGCCGCGCGCTGGAGTATGGCACGCGTGTCCGCTGGTCCCTGGCCAAGGCGCAGGACACCGCGCTCGCGGTGCGCGACTTCGCGATGGACGCGGCGGACGCCTTGGAATGATACCCGGAGCCCGTGCCTCATGCCCGATCTCGTCCCGCTGCGCCGTGCGCTGATCTCCGTCTCCGACAAAACCGGCCTGACCGAACTGGGCCAGGCGCTGGTCGCGCGCGGGGTCGAGATCCTGTCAACCGGCGGCACGGCGCAGGCGCTTCGCGAGGCGGGCTGCCCGGTGACCGACGTGGCCGAGGTGACGGGGATGCCCGAGATGATGGGCGGCCGGGTCAAGACCCTGCATCCGGCGGTGCACGGCGGGCTGCTGGCACTGCGCGAGGATCCCGCGCATCTGACCGCGATGGAGGAGCACGGCATCGCGCCCATCGACCTTCTGGTGGTCAACCTCTACCCCTTCGAGGCGACGGTTGCGGCCGGCGCGGATGCGGCGCAGGCGATCGAGCAGATCGACATCGGCGGGCCGGCGATGATCCGCGCGGCGGCCAAGAACCACGCCCATGTCGCTGCCGTGGTGGATGTGGAGGATTATGCCGCGCTGCTGGCGGAACTCGAGGCCAACGATGGCGCGACGACGCTGGCCTTTCGGCAGGGGCTGGCGCTGACGGCCTTCGGGCGCACCGCGGCCTATGACGCGGCGGTGAGCGGCTGGATGGCCGGGCGCCTCGGCGTTTTCGCCCCGCGGCGGCGGGTGATGGCGGGCAGGCTTGCGGAGGAGCTGCGCTACGGCGAGAACCCGCACCAGCGCGCGGCTTTCTACACGGAGGGCGCGCCCGGGCCGAGCGTCGCCAGCGCCACGCAGCTGCAGGGCAAGGCACTGAGCTACAACAACATCAACGACACCGACGCGGCCCTTGCGCTGGCGGCCGAGTTCGCCGCCGCCGACGGGCCGGCCTGCGTGATCGTCAAGCACGCCAATCCCTGCGGCGTGGCGCGCGGTGCCTCGGCGCTCGAGGCCTATCGCAAGGCGCTCGACTGCGACCGGGTCAGCGCCTTCGGCGGGATCGTCGCGCTCAACACGCCACTCGATGCCGAGACGGCACGCGCGATCCTGGGGCTCTTCACCGAGGTGGTGATCGCGCCGGGGATCAGCGACGAGGCGCAGGCGCTCTTCGCCGAAAAGCCCAACCTGCGGCTGCTGCTGGCACCGGGGATGCCGGACCCGGCCGAGGCGGGCCTCGCCGTGAGGCAGGTGGCGGGCGGCTGGCTGGTGCAGGACGCCGACACCCGCATGGTCGCGCCCGAGGCGCTGCAGGTCGTCACGAAGCGCGCGCCCACGCCGGCGGAACTGGCCGACATGCGCTTTGCCTGGGCGGTGGCCAAGCACGTCAAATCCAACGCCATCGTCTACGCGAAGGACGGCGCCACCGTGGGCATCGGCGCCGGTCAGATGAGCCGCGTGGATTCGGCCCGCATCGCCGCCGAAAAGGCGCGCGCCATGGCCGGGGCGCTGGGACTGGGCGAGCCGCCCACGGTGGGCGCCGCCGTGGCCTCGGACGCCTTCTTTCCCTTCGCGGACGGGATCGAGGCGCTGGCCGCGGCGGGTGCCACGGCGGTGATCCAGCCCGGCGGCTCGATGCGCGACGCGGAGGTGATCGAGGCGGCCGAGGCGCACGGGATCGCCATGGTCCTTACCGGAGAGCGGCATTTCCGGCACTGAGCGCGGGCAAAGGGGGGGGCTCTGCCCCCCGTCCGGCTGCGCCGGACTCCCCCCGGGGTATTTTCAGCAAGAGGAAGGACCGACGGGTGCAGGAAGGGGCTGAACGGTGCGGCTGATGAGCTGGGTCGCGGTGGCGGTCTTCGTGATCGACCAGGCGCTGAAATACTACGTGGTGCATGTGCTGGCGCTGGCGCAGGTGCGGGCGATCGACGTGTTTCCGCCCTATCTGAACCTGCGCATGGCCTGGAACACGGGGATAAACTTCGGCCTGTTCTCCGGCGGATCGGACACGGCGCGCTGGGTGCTGATCGGCCTTGCGCTGGCGATCTCGCTCGCTGTCGTCGTCTGGATGTGGCGCGATCCTCCGGGGCGGTGGGGGCTGGTCGCGGCCGGGCTGCTGGTGGGAGGTGCGCTGGGCAACGTGGTCGACCGGCTGGTTTATGGCGCGGTGGCAGATTTCCTGAACATGTCGTGCTGCGGGATCGACAATCCCTTTGCCTTCAACGTGGCCGACATCTCGATCTTCGCGGGTGCGCTGGGGCTGGTGGTCTTCACCGGTGAGGGGTCGGGCAAGAAGACCCCGTGACGCGCGGCGCCGGATGGGATAGACCTGCGCCCGAACGACGGAGGGTGACGATGCGGGCGCTACGCTTGGCGGTGCTGGGACTGACCCTGACGGGGATTGCGGCCTGCAGCAACGACGGCCGGCTGCGGGATTTCTCGAATCCCGCCGAGGGGCCCGAGGAATTCGCCGTCGTGCCCAACAAACCCCTGCAGCAGCCGCCGTCCTTCGCGGAGCTTCCGCCGCCGGCGCCGGGCGGGGCCAGTCGCACGGACCTGACGCCCAATGCGGATGCGGTGGCGGCGCTGGGCGGCAACCCGGCGCGGCTTGCGCCCTCGGGCGTGCCGGCGTCGGACGCGGCGCTGGTGGCATCCGCGCAGCGTTACGGCGTGCCGGAGAACATCCGCTCCCAGCTTGCGGCGGAGGATGCGGCCTTCCGCAGGGGCAAGTCGCGGTTCACCAACATCCGGATCGTTGCCGTCGACCGCTACAGCCAGGCCTACCGCAGCCAGGCGCTCGATCCCTTCGAGGCGCAGCGGCAGTATCGCGCGGCGGGCGCGCGCACGCCGACCGCGCCCCCGGAGCTGCGTTGAGCGCGCTCACAAAGGCGTAGGCGCGGCTTGATCTCTTGTCGAAGCCGCCCAGTTGCAAGCTGGGCATGAATGGAGGTGGCGGATGCGCCGACTCGCGAAAACGCTGGCTGTGGTTCTGGCGCTTGGCCCGGCCGCAGCCGGGATGGCGGCAGAGAACGTCACGGGCTTCACCCTCGACAACGGGATGGAGGTCGTGGTGATCGAGGATCACCGCGCACCGCTCGTGGTGCACATGGTCTGGTATCGCGCGGGCGCGGCGGACGAGCCGCCGGGCCAGTCGGGCGCCGCGCATTTCCTCGAGCACCTGATGTTCAAGGGCACCGAAGAGCTTGAGCCGGGCGAGTTCTCGGCCACCGTCGCGGCGCAGGGCGGGCGGGACAATGCCTTTACCAGTTACGACTACACCGCCTATTTCCAGCGGGTGGCGGCCGACCGGCTGGGCCTGATGATGGAGATGGAAGCCGACCGGATGACCAACCTCGCACTTGCCGAGGAGGACATCGTGACAGAGCGCGGCGTCGTGCTGGAGGAGCGCAACCAGCGGGTGGAGAACGAGCCCGGCGCGCTCTTCCGCGAGCAGGTCTCGGCGGCGCTGTGGCTCAACCATCCCTACGGCGCGCCGGTGATCGGCTGGCAGCACGAGATCGCGGCGCTGGATGAGGCGGCGGTCAAGGCCTTCTACCGCCGCTTCTATGCGCCCAACAACGCGATCCTGATCGTGGCGGGCGACACCACGCCCGAAGAGGTTCGGCGGCTGGCCGAAGAACACTATGGCCCGATCCCGGAGAACCCCGCGGTAAGGGCCCTGGACCGGCCGAAGGAGCCGCCGCACCGCGCCGCCCGCCGCGTCAAGATGGAGGATGCGCGCGTCGCCCAGCCCTACGTGATGCGCCAGTATCGCGCGCCCAAGCGGAATCCGGGCGATCAGGAACAGGCCGCGGCACTGCTTCTGCTGGCCGAGATCCTGGGCGGCGGGCAGACCTCGGTCCTCACGCAGCGGCTGCAGTTCGAAGAGCAGCTTTCGGTCTATGCCGGGGCCTATTACGGCGCGACGCGGCGGGACGATTCGACCATCGGCTTCTTCGTCGTGCCCTCGGAGGGCGTGTCGCTGGAGGAAGCCGAGGAGGCGCTGGACCGCGTTCTGGAGGACTTCATGGAAACGGGCGTGGATTCCGAACAGCTGGATCGCATCAAGCTGCAGCTGCGCGCCTCGCTGATCTACGAGCGGGACGATGTGCAGGCGCTGGCCAACCGGTACGGCCGGGCGCTGGCCTCGGGCCTCACGCTCGACGATATCGCGGCCTGGCCCGAGGTGCTGCAGGCGGTGACCGAAGAGGACATCATGGCGGTGGCGCGCGAGGTGCTGGTTCCCGAAAGCTCGGTCACAGGCTGGCTGTCGGCTGGCGACTCGCCTGTCCCCGCGCCGGACGCGGGCCAGCCCGCGCTGCCGGACGCGGGGGCCGTGACGCCCGAGGAGGTGACGCAATGACGCCCCGTTTCTTCTCCCGTCTCGCGGCTGCGATGCTGCTGACGCTCGCCGCGGCCTTGCCCGCGCGCGCCGCGGTCGAGATCGAGGAAGTGACCAGCCCGGGCGGCATCACCGCATGGCTGGTCGAGGATCGGAACATTCCCTTCGTCGCGCTCGAAATCCGCTTTCAGGGCGGCACCTCGCTGGACGCGCCGGGCAAGCGGGGCGCGGTGCATCTGATGACCTCGCTGCTCGGGGAGGGCGCGGGCGACATGGACGCGCAGGGCTTTGCCCGCGCGGTCGAGGGCGTGGCGGCGGATTTCGACTATGACGCCGGCGACGACGTCGTCTCGGTCTCCGCCCGCTTCCTGACCGAGACGCGGGACGAGGCGGTGGAGTTGTTGCGTGCCTCGCTGGTCGAGCCGCGCTTCGATGCGGACGCGGTCGAGCGGGTCCGCGCGCAGGCGGTCTCGGCCATCCGGTCGGATCTGCAGGATCCGTCGGTGATCGCGGGCCGCGCCTTCGACAGGGTGGCCTTTGGCGATCATCCCTACGGCACCGCACCCGACGGCACGCCGGAAAGTGTCGCTGCGCTGACCCGCGACGACCTGATCGCGGCGCATGGCGACGCGCTCGCGCGCGACCGGATCTTCGTGGGCGCGGCGGGCGACATCACGGCAGAGGAACTGGGCGCGCTGCTCGACGAGCTCTTGGGCGATCTGCCGGCAGAGGGCGCGCCGCTGCCCGAGGACGCGGAAGTTGGCCTGTCAGGCGGCGTCAAGGTGGTGGAATTCGACACGCCGCAGTCGGTCGCGGTCTTCGGGCACGAGGGCCTGCCGCGCGACCACGAGGATTTCTTCGAGGCCTTCGTGCTGAACCAGATCGTGGGCGGCGGCGGCTTCGAAAGCCGTCTGATGCAGGAAGTGCGCGAGAAGCGGGGCCTGACCTACGGCGTCTATTCCTACCTCGCGCCGAAGGATCACGCGGCGCTCTACCTGGGGCGCGTGGCCTCTGCCAACGACCGCATCGCGGAGGCGATCGGGGTGATCCGCGACGAGTGGGAAAGCGTGGCCGAGGAGGGCGTGAGCGCGCAGGAGCTGGAGGATGCCAAGACCTATCTGACCGGCGCCTATCCGCTGCGCTTCGACGGGAACGGTCCGATCGCCAACATCCTCGTCGGCATGCAGATGGACGGGCTGCCGATCGACTATGCAGAGACCCGCAACGACAAGGTGCGTGCGATGACGCTGGAGGAAATCAACCGTGTCGCCGCCGACCTCTTCGATCCCGAAAGCCTGACCTTCGTCGTGGCCGGCCGGCCCGAGGGCCTGGAGGACGCCGAGCCCTTGTCGCAGTAAGGCGTGACGGGCAGTGAGGCGTGACGGTCAGTGAGGCGTGACCAGAAGTGAGGCTTGACCAGATCGTGCGGGCGCATCCCGCCACAGGGCGCACCGCAGGGTGCGACGAGCGCATGCCGCAGATGGCCTCAGTTGATCAAGCCGGCGTGGCGCATCGCGTCCCGCACGCGCGCCTTCGTGCCCTCTGTCAGACCGACGAGCGGCAGCCGCGTGTCGGGCTCGCACAGGTCCAGCACCGACAGGCCGAACTTCGCCCCCACCAGCCCCGGCTCCGCAAAGATCGCCTTGTGCAGCGGCATCAGCCGGTCCTGGATCGACAGCGCGCGGGCGTAGTCGTTGGCGAGGCAGGCCTCCTGCATCTCGGCACAGAGCCGCGGCGCCACGTTGGCCGTCACCGAAATGCAGCCGCGGCCGCCCTGCGCGTTGAAGCCGTGCGCGGTGGCATCCTCGCCCGAGATCTGCAGGAAATCGGGGCCGCAGAGCATCCGCTGCCGGCAGACACGGTCCAGATCGCCGGTCGCGTCCTTCACTCCCACGATGCGCGGCAGGCGCGCAAGCTCCGCCATCGTCTCCACGGACATGTCCACGGCCGAGCGGCCGGGGATGTTGTAGATGATGATCGGCAGTCCGGCGCAGTCGTGCAGCGCGCGGAAATGCGCGATCAGCCCGGCCTGCGTGGGCTTGTTGTAATAGGGCGTGACCACCAGCGCGCCATCGGCGCCCACCCGCTCTGCATGCTGGGTGAAGCGGATCGCCTCGTTCGTGTTGTTGGACCCGGTGCCGGCGATCACCGGCAGCCGCCCCGCGGCAAAACGAACGACAGAGGCCACGACCTCCTCGTGTTCGGCATGGGTCAGCGTGGGGCTTTCGCCAGTGGTGCCCACGGCAACAAGGCCGTGGCTGCCCTCTGCCACGTGCCAGTCCACCAGCCGTTCCAGCGCGGCGTAATCCACCGCGCCGTCCCGGAACGGCGTGACCAGCGCGGGCAGCGATCCCTGGAACATGACGCGCTCCTTCGTCCTTCTGCGAGCCGCGCGCGCCCGGCGATCGCCCGCCCAGGCCGGCGAGACGCCCTTGCTGCACCGTGCGGCCGCGATAATCTGCGCGTGTCTATGTTGCGCGGGAGGCCGGAATGCAAGCCGTAACCGTCCCTGCCGTGCGCCGCGCCGCCGGTCTGCTGCTGGCGCTTGCCGTCCTCCTGACCGCAGCAGCAGCCACCGCGCAACCGGCCGCCCCGCGGGCGCTGGACGAGGCGATGGATGCCCTGCGTGCGGGTGACTGGACACGCGCCGCCGAACTCGGGCAGCGCGACGGTCCGGCAGCCGCCGACGTGATCGAATGGCACCGCCTGCGCGAGGGTCGCGGCAGCGCGGAGGAGGTCATGGATTTCCTCTCGCGGAACCCGGACTGGCCCGGCCTCGACTGGCTGCGCCGCCGGTCGGAGGCGGCGATCGCCAAGGCGGACCCGGCGACGGTGCGTGCCTTCTTCGCGGAGAACCTTCCGCAGACGGGCGAGGGCGCGCTCGCCCATGCCGCAGCGCTCGAGGCCGCAGGGGAGACGGGCGCGGCGCAGGCGGAACTCGTGCTGGCGTGGCGCACACGGCCGCTGTCGGCCGCAGAGCACGCGTCGTTCGTCGCGCGCCATGGCGCGCTGCTGGCACCGCATCACACCGCGCGACTCGACATGGCGCTCTGGCAGGAGTGGCAGGACAACGCGCGCGCGATGCTTCCGCTGGTGCCGGAAGGATGGCGCGCGCTTGCAGAGGCGCGACTGGCGCTCGCCGCCGATGCGCCGGGCGTCGACACGCGGATCGCCGCGGTGCCCGCGCCGCTGGCAGATCATCCCGGCCTTGCCTACGAGCGCTTCGCCTGGCGGTTGCGGCGCGGACGCCTCGAGGATGCGGCGGACCTGCTGCTGGCGCAGAGCGACAGCGCCGAGACGCTGGGCGAGCCCGCCGTCTGGGCCGGGCCCCGCCGCACCCTCGCGCGGCTGCTCAAGCAGGAGGGGCGGCACGAGCTGGCCTATCGCGTGGCGGCCAGCCATCACACGGCGGCCATGGTCGGCTACGTCAGCGCCGAACTGGAATGGATCGCCGGCTATCTCGCGTTGCGCCACCTCGACCGGCCCGATGATGCGGTCGCTCACTTCGCCCGTTTCGCACAGGGCGTCGCTTCGCCGATCTCGCTGGGGCGCGCGGGCTACTGGCTGGGCCGCGCGCAGGAGGCGGCGGGCAATGCAGAGGGCGCCGCCGAGGCCTATGCGCTGGGCGCGGCGCATCAGAGCAGTTTCTACGGCCTGCTCGCGGCAGAGCGCGGCGGGCTGCCCTTCGATGCGACACTCGCGGGCGATGCGCCCGCGCCCGACTGGACGGGCGCCGCCTTCACCGACAGTTCGGTCTTTCGCGCGGGCGTCCTGCTGCTGGCGGCGGAAGAGCGGCGGCTGGGCGAACGCTTCCTCACCCATCTCGCCGAAAGCCTCGACCCGAAGGCGCTGGCGCAACTGGGCGCCATGCTGGATGACCTGGAAGAGCCACACGTCGCGGTCATGGTCGGCAAGCGGGCGGCACAGCGCGGAATTGTCGTGCCCGCCTCCTACTACGCGCTGCACCCGATGGCCGGCACAGGCTGGCCCGTGCCCACCGAACTCGCCCTCGCCATCGCGCGGAGGGAAAGCGAGTTCGACCCCTCGGTGGTCAGCGGCGCCGGCGCGCGCGGGTTGATGCAGGTGATGCCGGACACCGCGCGCGAGGTCGCGGGGCGGCTGGGGCTGGGCTACGACCACGACCGGCTGCTGAGCGACTGGACATTCAACGCGCAGCTCGGCACGGCCTACCTTGCCGAACTGGTGGAACGCTTCGAGGGCAACCCCGTGCTGGTGGCCGCGGCCTACAACGCCGGCCCCGCGCGCCCGATCCGCTGGACACGGGAGCTTGGCGACCCGCGCGATCCGGAGGTGGATGTCGTGGACTGGATCGAATCGATCCCGTTCGCGGAGACCCGCAACTACGTCATGCGCGTGACCGAGAGCTTGCCGGTCTACCGTGCCCGCCTGGGACTGTCCCCGCATCCGGTGCCCTTTTCCGAAGAACTCAAGGGCCAGACTCTGCACGGCGGCTAGGGCGCGGCGGCGAAGATTTTTCGATCGAAAAATCTTCGGATGCGGATGCGATCGGCCTGCGGATTTTCGATCGAAAATCCGCAGGCGCATGTGCCGATGTCAGCCACGCAGCTGCGCGCGCCAGAGCGTGAAGAGCCCCGCGCCCACCACCAGCGCCGCACCCAGCGCCACGTTGGGGGCCACCGTCTCGTCGAAGACCGCGATTCCGATCGCGCTCGCGAAGACGAGCTGGAGGTAGGCGAAGGGCTGCACCGCGCTCGCCTCCGCAACCTCGTAGCACTTGATCAGCGTGAAATGCCCCAGCGCGCCGGTCAGGCACAAAGAACCCATCCAGACCCAGTCGGGCGGCGTCATCGGCTCCCAGACCCGGAGGCCTGCGCCGGTCATCACCACCGCGCCCACCACGCCCGTCCAGAAGAAGCTGGTGGCGGCACTGTCGGCGCGGGCGGCGAAGCGCGTGAGCAGCCCGTAAAGCGCGAACATCAAGGCGGCGAGCAACGGAACGGCGGCCTCCAGCGCGAAGACGCCGAAGCCGGGCTCGAGGATGATCAGCACACCCAGGAAGCCAACGCCGATCGCTACCCAGCGCCGCCAACCCACCCGCTCGCCCAGCACCGGGCCAGAGAGCGCCGCAATCAGCAGCGGATAGCAGGCGAAGACTGCGTGGCTTTCCACCAGGCCCAGCAGCGTGAAGGCCAGCACCATGACGCAGATCTCGACCGACAGCAGCGCGCCGCGAAAGACCTGCAATCCGGGCTGGCGCGTGGCCGCGGCCGCGCGCAGGCCCCCAGCGCGCCGTGCGGCCACCGTCATCACGAAGGCGGCGAAGAACCAGTAGCGGATCATCACCACCATCAGCACGTTGTATTCGCCGGCCAGATGACGAGAGATGCCGTCCTGCACCGCGAAGACGAAGGTGGTGGCCACCATCAGCCAGATGCCGAGGCGGGTGTCCTGCGCCCTCATGCCAGCCGTGCGCGCGTCATGTGCCGTTTCGCGCCGTAGCCCGGGGCGCGGGTGACCTCGAAACCCGCGGCGGCCAGCGCGCGCCGGACGTGGCCCGCGGCGGTGTAGGTGGCCGCCGTGCCGCCCATAGCCGTGTGGCGCGCGACCTCGGCCAGCAGGGCAGGTTCCCAGAGTTCGGGGTTCTTGGCCGGCGCGAAGCCGTCGAGGAACCACGCATCCGCCTGCCCCGCCCAGTCCGGCAGGGTCCGCCGTGCGTCCCCCTCGACCAGGCGGAAGTCAAGGTCGGGCAGGCGGATCGCCGGTGTGCCCCAGTGCGGTGCCAGATCCTCCGCGAGCGGGGCGAGGACCGGAAAGCCCGCCTGCGCGCGCTGCATCGCCTCTGCCGGCAGCGGCCAGGCCTCGAAGCTGGTGTAGCGCAGCAAGCCTGCCTGCCCGCTCGCGCGCCAGAGCGCGAGCGCGGCCAGCAGGTTGAGCCCGGTGCCGAAGCCGAGTTCGGCGATGTGAAATCCGGGGCGGAAGCGCGCCGGCAGGCCGTTGCCCGCAAGAAAGACGTGCCGCGTTTCGGCCAGACCGTCATGAAGCGAGAAGTAGGGGTCGTCGAAGCGCGTCGAGACCGGCACCGCGCCGCGCCATTCGACCCCTGCGCTCTGGTCCTGCATCCGTCGCTGTCCTAGGCTGTCCTTCGACCGGCTGGACACTGGCGAAGGGGCGCGGAAATGACAATGCCAGAGGTGACGGTGCGCGGCGCGGGCATCTTCGGCCTGTCGGTGGCCTGGGCCTGCGCGCGGCGCGGCGCGCGGGTGACGGTGGCCGATCCGAATGGGGTGGGCGCAGGTGCGTCCGGCGGACTGGTGGGCGCGCTTGCGCCCCACGCGCCGGAGCAGTGGAGTGAAGCCAAGGCCTTTCAGCTGGAAAGCCTGCTGATGGCGGGCGACTGGTGGGCCGAGGTGCAGGCAACAGGCGGTGTCGATCCCGGCTACGCCCGCGCGGGCCGCCTGCAGCCCGTTGCGGACGAGGCCGCGCTCGCCCGCGCGCGTGAGCGCATCGCCGGGGCCGAGGCACATTGGCAGGGGGTCGCGACGTGGGAGGTGATCCGCGCGGACGCGGCAGGGCCCTGGGCGCCGGTGTCGCCCACCGGCTGGCTGGTCCGCGACACACTCTCGGCACGCCTGCATCCCCGCCGGGCCTGCGCCTCGCTGGCGGCCGCCCTGCGCGCCCGCGGCGCGTGCATCGGTGCGGACGCGCAGGAGGCCGGACTGACGGTCTGGGCCACCGGCGCGGCAGGGCTTGCAGAGGCTGACCTGGGGCGCGGCGTGAAAGGGCAGGCCGCGCTTCTGCACTTCGAGGCGCACGAGCATCCGCAGGTCTACGCGGGCGGCGTGCACATCGTGCCGCACATGGACGGGACCGTGGCGGTGGGCTCGACCACCGAGCGGGACTGGAACGACCCGGACGGCACCGATGCGCAACTCGAGGACGTGCTGGCGCTGGCCGTGCAGGCGATGCCCGTGCTGTCCGGCGCGCGTGTGGCGGAACGCTGGGCCGGGCTGCGGCCCCGCGCCCGCTCGCGCGCGCCGGTGCTGGGGCGGCATCCGGCCCGCCCCGGAGCCTTCATCGCCAATGGCGGTTTCAAGATCGGCTTCGGCATGGCCCCTCTGGCAGCAGAGGTCATGGCGGACCTTCTGCTCGAGGGCCGGGACCGGATACCGGAAAGCTTCCGCCCCGAGAGGAGCCTGACCGCCGCTCTGCGGCCCTGACGGGGCCTTACCGCTCTGCCGCGTCCCGCAGCCGCGCCATGAGCGTGTCCAGAGACGTCGCATAGCTTTCGGTCACCAGCCGGTCCCCGGCGTCGAAATGATCCCCGGCGCCTGCCACCATCACCATCGGATACTCCAGCACGGCGGGCCGGAGCGGAACCAGACAGGCACGCAGCATGTATTGCCCGGTCTCGCCGCCGGTTCGTCCGGCATTGGCCGAGATCACGGCGGTTGGCTTGTCGCCCAGCGGGAAGCCTTCTGCCCGGCTGATCCAGTCGAGCGCGTTCTTCATCACGCCCGTCACGCCCTTGTTGTATTCGGGCGAGGCGATCACGACCGCGTCGGCCAGCGCGACCGCCTCGGTCAGCCGGCGCACGGACTCTGGCAGGCCCTCGCGCTCTTCAAGGTCGCCGTCGTAGAGCGGCAGGCGGAGGTCGCCCTCCAGATAGGTCGCGGGCGCGAAGCGGCGCACCGCCTCTGCCAGCAGCTTGCGGTTGAACGAGCCCGCGCGCAGCGACCCGGACATGCCAAGAAGCGTGAGATCGGCCATTCCTGCTCCACTATTGCCAGATGCTGCATAGCTGGGACAGACTACAGGAACGACAAGGGCAAAGGAGCCGCCAAGCCCTCCGCGACCGCCTCGCAGCCGTTCGGGGTCCTGTTTCGTTCCGAGGCGCCGGAGGAAGAGGCGCGGCCGGCTCCGCGCCCGGGCCGGAGCGCGCCGCTCCTGATGGGCGACATCGTGACGGCTCACCGCGGCGAGACGCTGTTCCTGTCCGAGTGGCGCCGCGCCGAGGCCGCGCGCGACGCGACAGGCTGACTTCGGCCCCCTATCCGGAACCAAGCCGCCGCTGCACGCCGCGCGATCCTCTTGCGTCGACATGCACTGGGGCGCGCGATTTTTCGGACGAAAAATCGCCATACGCCCGGCGAGTCTTCCGAAGAATTTTCGATCGAAAATTCTTCTTCAGGCGGATGGGTGCTCGTGGACCGCGATCGGGTCACGCGCGACACCGTCCTTCGATGGTCTGGAATGCCCCTGTTGCATTGCCGCGTCGGCCAGCGCCGAAGGCAAGATCAGGCGACCTCGAAGGTCGGGTGGAAGCGCCCCGCGGGCGACAGGGTGAAGATGTCCGCGCCGTCGCGGGTCACGCCGACCGAATGCTCGAACTGTGCCGAGAGCGACTTGTCGCGGGTGATCGCGGTCCAGTCGTCGGCCAGCACCTTCGTCTCGGGGCGCCCGAGGTTCACCATCGGCTCGATGGTGAAGAACATCCCTTCCTCCAGCACAGGGCCGGTGCCGGCGCGGCCGTAGTGCAGCACGTTCGGCGGGGCGTGGAAGACACGACCCAGACCGTGACCGCAGAAGTCGCGGACCACAGACATGCCCTGCGCCTCGACGAAGGACTGGATCGCGTGGCCGATGTCGCCGAAGGTGTTGCCTGGCTTCACGGCTTCGATCCCAAGCATCAGCGCGTCGTGCGTCACCTGAATCAGCCGCCTTGCATAGGGTTTGGGCTCTCCGGCGACATACATCCGCGAAGAGTCGCCGTACCAGCCGTCGACGATCACCGTGACATCGACATTCAGGATATCGCCGTCCTTGAGCACGTCGTCGGTCCGCGCGAAGGAGTCGTTCTTCCATTTCGGGATCTTGCTGCCCGGGATGCCGTGGCAGACGACGTGGTTCACGCTGATGCATGACGCGTGCCGATAGCCCTTGTAGCCGATGGTGGCGGATTGCGCGCCCGCCTGATCCACCCGGCGGGTGATGTAGGCGTCGATCTCGGCCGTGGTGGCGCCGGGGCGCACCAGCGCGATCACCTCGTCGAGGATCTCGGCGGCGAGCCGTCCGGCCTTGTGCATTCCGGCGAAATCGGCCGGGTCGTGGATGCGGATGCCGTCGCGTGTCAGGCGCCCGCGGTGATCCTGGTTCAAGTCGCGCTCCATCGGCGGTCTCTCCGTCACCCCGTCATTTATGCAATTTTGTCTCCAAGGGCCAGTGCACCGCCTGTCACGGCACCAGGAGGCGGAGGAGCCCCGCCGCCTCGATGCCCTCCGGCTTGATCCGGGTGCCGAGCGCCAGCGCCTCGACGCCGTCCGCGCGCGCGGCGGCGAAGGCCGCGGCATAGCCCGGGTCGATGTCGGCAGCGAGCCCCACCTCGCGCGCATCCGTCCGCTGCACGAGGTAGAGCAGGACGGCGCGATGCCCTGCCCGCGCCATCGCGGCAAGCTCGGCCAGGTGCCGTGCGCCGCGCGCCGTGACCGCGTCGGGAAACTCGGCCCGCCCCGCCGCGCGGCTCAGGGTGACGCTTTTCACCTCGACGTAGGCGTCCGGCCGCCCGCCGCCGGACAGCAGGAAGTCCACGCGGCTCTTCTCGCCGTAGCGCACCTCGGGGCGCAGGCTGTCGTATCCGGCCAGGTCCGCCACGGCGCCGGCCTCCAGCGCCTCGCGGACGATCCGGTTGGCGGCCCCCGGGTCGACGCCGGTGAAATGGCCATCCGGGTGCTCCACCAGCCGCCAGGCGAACCTCAGCTTCCGCTTCGGGTCGTCGTTGGGCTCCAGCCAGATGCGCGCGCCGGGCTCGGCCAGGCCCAGCATCGAGCCGGGGTTGCCGACATGCGCCGTCACCTCGCGCCCGTCGTCCAGCCGCGCGTCGGCGAGGAAGCGCTTGTAGCGGCGGATCAGCCGGCCGGGCAGCAGAGGGGTTTGAAAGCGCATGACGCCGCGCTTACAAGGGCGCAACCAGCCCGGCAAGGAGCGTCACTGCCATGCCCAATCCCACCGCCGCGATGCTCGTGATCGGGGACGAGATCCTCTCCGGACGGACGCGCGATTCCAACATGCATCATCTTGCGGGCGAGTTGACGCGCGTGGGCATCGACCTGCGCGAGGTGCGCGTGGTGCCCGACGACCGCGCCGCCATCATCGCTGCAGTCCAGGCGCTCGCGGAGCGGTGGGATCACCTCTTCACCTCGGGCGGGATCGGCCCCACCCATGACGACATCACGGCAGAGGCGGTCGCGGCGGCCTTCGGCCTGCCCATCGGCGTGCGCGCCGACGCCCGCGCGGTGCTGCAGGCGCATTACGACGCGCAGGGGCTTGAGCTGAACGAGGCGCGGCTGAGGATGGCGCGCATCCCCGAGGGCGCCACGCTGATCGAGAACCCGATCTCGGCCGCGCCGGGCTTCACGCTTCGCAACGTGCATGTCATGGCGGGCGTGCCCACGATCTTCGAGGCGATGGTGGCCAGCGTTCTGGCGACGCTGGTGGGCGGTGCGCCGCTCCTGTCGCAGACGATCACCGTGCAGCGGGGCGAAGGCGACGTGGCGCCGATCCTGAGCGAGGTGGCAGAGGCGTTCCCCGATCTCTCCGTCGGCTCCTACCCGTTCCTGCGCGGGGGCGTGCACGGGGTCAACGTGGTGGTGCGGGGCACCGACAAGGCGCAGGTGGACGCGGCGATGACGCGGCTTTCGGGAATGCTGGAGGCATGAGCGCCGAGGCGCTGGCCCTGCTGGAGGTGAACGAGGCGACATGGCCGCCCGCGCGTCGGTGGCGGCTGGGTCCCTGGATTCTGCGGGACGGGCAGGGCGGCGGCAAGCGCGTCTCTGCCGCCACGGTGGCCGAGCATGGCGTGGTGCCCGACGCCCCCGCGCTGGCCGAGGCAGAAGCGGCGATGGCCGGGATGCGGCAGGCACCGCTCGTCATGGTGCGGCCCGGCGAAGAGGCGCTGGATGCGATGCTGGAGCGGGCAGGGTATGCCATGCTCGACCCCAGCGTGATCTACGCGGCCCCCATCGGGCGGCTGACCGACCGCGCGGTGCCGCGGCTGGCCGCGCTCACCGTCTGGGAACCCCTGCAGATCATGCGCGAGATCTGGACCGCGCACGGCTTCGGCCCCGCGCGGCAGGCGGTGATGGAGCGCGCGCCGCAACCCAAGACCGGGCTGCTGGCGCGGCAGAACGACCACCCGGCCGGCACCGGCTTCGTCGCGGTCCATGACGGCGTGGCGATGGTGCACGCGCTGGTCGTCGTGCCGGGCGAGCGGCGGCAGGGAGCGGCGGAATGGTTCATGCGCGGCGCGGCCGTCTGGGCCGAGGCGCACGGTGCCACCCGGATCGCCGCCATCGCCACGCGCGACAACGCGGCGGCGGCGGGGCTTTATGGCAAGCTCGGGATGGGGCAGGCTGGGGTCTATCATTACCGCATCAAGCCCGTGGAGGGGCGCTGAGAGATGGACGAAAAGCCGACCGCGCTGGACCTGCCCCCGGTCGATCCGCTGCCCGAGGCAACGCGGAAATATTTCGAGGTCTGCGAGGACAAGCTTGGCATGGTGCCCAACGTCCTGCGCGCCTACGCCTTCGACACCACCAAGCTGGACGCCTTCACGGCGATGTACAATGACCTGATGCTGGCCGACTCGGGGCTGTCCAAGCTCGAGCGCGAGATGATCGCGGTGGTCGTCTCGGCTGTGAACCGCTGCTATTACTGCCTGACGGCGCATGGCGCGGCGGTGCGGCAGTTGTCGGGCGATCCGAAGCTGGGCGAGATGCTGGTGATGAACTGGCGGGTTGCCGAGCTGGACGCGCGGCACACCGCGATGCTGACCTTCGCGGAGAAGGTGACGAAGGCCAGCGCGGAAATCTCCGAGTTCGACCGCGAGGCGCTGCGCAGCGTCGGCTTCTCGGACCGCGACATCTGGGACATCGCGGCGGTGGCGGGCTTTTTCAACATGACGAACCGGGTGGCCAGCGCGACCGCGATGAAGCCCAACGATGCCTATCACGCGCAGGCGCGCTGAAGCGGCCCTTGCGGGGCTCTTCCTGCTCGTCGCCGGGCCGGTCCCCGCCGCCGTCGAGCTCGATCTGCCCGCGGGCGCCGGTCTTGCCGCGGAAGAGCAGAGCGCGCGCGACAGCCACCTTGTGCCGGCCGGCTCCTGGAGCGCCGAGGACGGCGTGCCCGGCCTGCGCGCCGAGGGCACCGTGACGCGCCGGGTCTGGCGCTTCGACGGGCCGGGCCGCACCACGCTGCAACTGATTGCGCCTCTGCGCGAACAGCTTCGCGCGCAGGGATTCGAGGTGCTCTTCGAATGCCGCGACCGTGCCTGCGGCGGCTTCGACTTCCGCTTCGAGATCGAGGTGCTGCCGGCCCCGGCGATGTATGTGGACCTCACGCGCTACAGGTTCCTGTCGGCGCTGCGCGTGCGCGGGGACGGGGCCGCCGACCACGTCACGCTCCTGGCCAGCCGGACGGACAGGGCAGGATATCTGCAGCTGGTCCATGTGGCGAGCGGCGGCGCGGCGCCTTTGGAAACACGCGCGCCGGCGGCGCAGACGGCCGCTCCCGCGCTGCCGCTTGCAGAGGCGCTCGAGGCGCGCGGGCACGCGGTGCTGGAGGGGCTGGATTTCGCAAGCGGCTCGTCGGAGCTGTCGGACCGTGTCTATCCCGTTCTGGAGGCGCTGGCGGCCTATCTTGTCGCCGATGAAGGCCGCGTCGTCGTGCTTGTCGGGCATACCGACGCGGTGGGCGCGCTCGACGGCAACGTCGCCCTGTCGCGCGCGCGGGCAGAGGCGGTGCTGCGCCGGCTGGTGGAGCGGCACGGCGTGCCGCCCGCGCAACTGCGGGCCGAGGGCGTGGGCTATCTGGCCCCCGTGGCCACGAACCTGACGGCAGCGGGCCGCGAGGTCAACCGGCGGGTCGAGGCGGTGCTGGCCTCTGCCGACTGAAGTGCCGTGCGGTCCCTTTACTTATTCCAGGTTCTGAATACATAGCACGCAAGCCCCAGGACCGGAGACGCCCCATGTCCCTGCCGAACCGCGCCGCGCTGGAGCGGCACCTGCCCATCCTGCAATGGTCACGCGGCTACACGCGCGACACGCTGACCTCGGACGTGGTCGCGGCGGTGATCGTGACGATCATGCTGATCCCGCAGTCGCTGGCCTATGCGCTGCTGGCGGGGCTGCCTGCGGAGATGGGGCTTTACGCCTCGATCCTGCCGCTGGTGGCCTACGCCATCTTCGGCACCTCTCGGGCGCTGGCGGTCGGCCCTGTCGCGGTGATCAGCCTGATGACCGCGGCTGCCATCGCCAACCTCGGCATCACCGATCCCGCGCAATATGCGGCCGCCGCGATCACGCTTGCCTTCCTCTCCGGCGCGATCCTGACGGTCATGGGGGTCTTTCGGCTGGGGTTCCTGGCGAACTTCCTGAGCCATCCGGTGATCGCGGGCTTCATCACAGCATCCGGAATCCTGATCGCCACCTCGCAGCTCAAGCATATCCTGGGCATCGAGGCGCAGGGGCATACCCTGCCGGAACTGGTGACCTCGCTCTGGGCGCATCTGCCGGAGACGAACCTCTACACCCTCGCCATCGGCGTCGCGGCGACGGCCTTCCTGTTCTGGGTGCGCAAGGGGTTCAAGCCGCTTCTGCTGAAAACGGGGATGAAGCCGCGACTGGCCGACATCCTGGCCAAGGCGGGGCCGGTGCTTGCCGTTGCGGTCACGACACTGGTCGTCTTCGGCTTCGGGCTGGGCGAGCGGGGCGTCGACATCGTGGGCACCGTGCCGCAGGGGCTGCCGCCGCTCACCGCGCCGCGGCTCGATCTCGACCTGATCGCGCAGCTTTTCGTGCCGGCGCTGATGATCTCGATCATCGGATTCGTCGAATCGGTCTCGGTCGCGCAGACGCTGGCCGCGAAGAAACGCCAGCGCATCGTGCCGGACCAGGAACTGGTGGGCCTTGGCACGTCGAACATCGCGGCCTCGATCACCGGCGGCTATCCCGTCACCGGCGGCTTCGCCCGGTCGGTGGTGAACTTCGACGCCGGCGCCGAGACGCCGGCGGCCGGCGCCTACACGGCCGTGGGCATCCTGGTCGCCGCGCTGCTGCTGACGCCGCTGCTGTTCTTCCTGCCCACGGCGACGCTCGCCGCGACGATCATCGTTGCGGTGCTGAGCCTCGTGGACTTTTCCATCCTGCGCCACGCCTGGGGCTACTCCAGGGTGGATTTCGCCGCCGTCTCTGCCACGATCCTGCTGACGCTGGGCTTCGGGGTTGAGGTGGGCGTGGCCGCGGGTGTCGCGCTGTCGATCGCGCTGCACCTTTACAAGACCTCGCGCCCGCATGTGGCCGAGGTGGGCCGCGTGCCCGGCACCGAGCATTTCCGCAACATCCTGCGCCACGAGGTCGAGACGCATCCCGCGGTCGTCACGCTGCGGGTGGACGAAAGCCTCTATTTCGCCAACGCCGCCTTCCTGCAGGATTACGTCTACGACCGCGTGGTGAAGGACAAGGACGTGCGCCATGTGGTGCTGATGTTCTCGGCGGTGAACGAGGTGGATCTCTCGGCGCTCGAAAGCCTCGAGGCGATCAACCGGCGGCTGGCGGACATGGACATCCGCCTGCACCTGTCCGAGGTGAAGGGGCCCGTGATGGACCGGCTCAAGCGCAGCCATTTCCTCGACGACCTGAGCGGCAAGGTCTTTCTTTCCCAGCACGACGCGATGCGCGCGCTTGCCCCGAAGAAGCCGCGCGCGGCGGAATAGGCCCCTCGTCTTCCGAGCGCGCCCTCGCGCGGGCTGTTTCGCGTGGCTTCGGCCCCTCGCGCGTCCGACAGGAACCCATGTGTCCGCGGCGGGCCGGGTGGCGACAAGGAAGCTCCGGCGTGACCGACGCGCCGGAGCCTCCGGTCCCCCCGGGGACGGAAGCCCTTACCAGTCGGCGGGCCCCTTTTCGGCGAAGGCGTGCACGAGGAAGTCGATGAAGGCGCGGACCTTGGGCTGCGTGAAACGGCCCGGTGGATAGACCGCGTAGATGCCCTGTGTCTCCATCGGCAACTCCGGGATCGCGTCCACGACGTGGCCCTCGGCCATCGCCGGCGCATAGAGGAACGACGGCAGATAGGCGATGCCCAGGCCCGCGACGCAGGCATTGAGCAGCGACTGCCCGTCGTTGACGCTGAGCCAGCCG
The DNA here is from genome assembly GCF_046542825.1 of Rhodosalinus sp. Classification (GTDB taxonomy): domain Bacteria; phylum Pseudomonadota; class Alphaproteobacteria; order Rhodobacterales; family Rhodobacteraceae; genus Rhodosalinus. The sequence continues at coordinate 59,069 of NZ_JBKHAQ010000002.1, forward strand.
GCCGTGCGGACCTGACGTTTCTCGCCCGAAGGGGCGGTGATGCGCCAGACGCTGCCCGACGACTGGCTGGAATAGTGCAGCAGCTTGTGTTCGTTCAGGTCGTCGATCCGGCTGGGCCGGCCGTGGCGCTGGAAGTAGGAGGGCGCACCGACCATCCGCTTCGCCGTATCTGCAAGCTTGCGGGCGCGCAGGCTCGAATCCTGCAGGTCGCCGATCCGCACTGCCATGTCGAAGCCTTCCGAGATCAGTTCGACGTAGCGGTTGTTGAGCACCATGTTGATGCTGATGTCGGGAAACTCGTGCAGGAACTCGCCCAGGATCGGCGAAAGGTGATTCACCCCGAAGTCCGTCGCCACCGAGATGCGCAGCAGGCCCGAGGGCGCGGACTGCATCGAGGTGACAAGCGCGTCGGCCTCGCCTGCATCGTTCAGCACGCGCCGCGCCCGGTCGTAATAGGCCAGGCCGATTTCCGTGGGGCTCACGCGCCGCGTGGTGCGGTTGAGCAGCCGTGCGCCCAGCCGTGCCTCAAGGCTCGCCACATGCTTGGAGACGGCGGACTTGGAGATGCCGAGCTTTCTCGCCGCGTCGGTGAAGCCGCCCTGGTCCACGACAGTCGCGAAAGCCTCCATTTCCGTCAGTCGGTCCATTACGTCACCTCTTCCAACGCCTGTCGCACGGGGTCCTGAGTCGCCCGGAATTCGGGCGGTTTTGGGACGGAGGGCCGACAATACGAGGGAGCTTCATGGAGGCGCCGCCACAGCGGAAACGTTCCGGCGCCAGGCATTGGACGAAGAATTTCCTGCGAAAATTCCTCTGCCGGCGGGCGTGGCTGTCCGCAAATCCTCCGGTCGAAGGATTTGGGGACAGCGGTCAGAGCACGGCGGCCAGTCGCGTGCCCTGGTCGATCGCGCGCCTGGCGTCGAGCTCTGCCGCCACGTCGGCGCCGCCGATGACATGGGCCGGGATGCCGCGCTCAGCCAGTTCAGAGGCCAGGCTGCGCTCGCTCACCTGCCCGGCGCAGAGCACGATGGTATCGGCCTCGATCAGCGTGGGCCGCTCGCGCGCCTCGCCGAAGGAGACGTGCAGGCCCTGCGCGTCGATGCCTTCGTAATTGACCCCGGCGATCATCTCGACGCCCTTCATCTTCAGGCTCGCCCGGTGGATCCAGCCGGTGGTCTTGCCCAGCCGCTTGCCCGGCTTCTCCTGCTTGCGTTGCAGCAGCGTGACCTGCCGCGCGGGCGCGGTCGGCTGCGGTTCTGCCAGGCCGCCGCGCGTTTCCGACGGGTGGCCAACGCCCCATTCCCGACGCCAGAGCGCAAGGTTCCCGGTCGGGCTTTCGCCCTCGTGCACAAGGAACTCCGCCACGTCGAAGCCGATGCCGCCCGCGCCCACGATGGCCACGCGCCTGCCCACCGTGGCGCTGCCGCGCAGCACGTCGGCATAGCCCACCACGTTCGGCCCGTTCTGTCCCGGGATGCCGGGATCGCGCGGCAGCACACCGGTGGCGATCACCACCTCGTCGAAGCCGGCCAGCGCCTCTGCCGTCCCCGCCTGCCCCAGCCTGACGGTGACGCCGTGCACCTCCAGCATCCGCTGGTACCACTCGACCAGGCCGTCGAACTCCTCCTTGCCCGGAATCACCCGCGCCATGTTGAGCTGGCCGCCGATCACGCTGTCCTTGTCGAACAGGGTCACGTCGTGCCCGCGCTCGGCCGCGGTGATCGCGGCCGAAAGCCCTGCAGGGCCGGCGCCAACGACGGCGACGGTCTTCTTCACCTCGGCGGGCGCGATCACCAGCTCCGTCTCGAAGCAGGCGCGCGGGTTCACCAGGCAGGAACTGACCTTCATCTGGAAGGTATGGTCGAGGCAGGCCTGGTTGCAGGCGATGCAGGGCGCGATCTGATCCGCCCGGCCCTCCATCGCCTTCTTCACGAAATGCGCGTCTGCGAGGAAGGGGCGTGCCATGCTCACCATGTCGGCGCAGCCCTCGGCCAGCACCTTTTCCGCGACCTCCGGCGTATTGATCCGGTTCGAGGTGATGAGCGGCACCGAGACCTCGCCCATCAGCCGCTTGGTGACCCAGGCGAAGCCTGCGCGCGGGACCGAGGTGGCGATCGTGGGCACCCGCGCCTCGTGCCAGCCGATGCCGGTGTTGATGATGTCCGCGCCCGCCGCCTCGACCGCCTTGGCCAGTTGCACGACCTCCTCGTGGGTCGAGCCGTCTGGAACCAGATCGATCATGGAGAGCCGGTAGATCACGATGAAGTCGTCCCCGACGGCCGCCCGCACGCGGCGCAGGATCTCCACCGGCAGGCGCATCCGGTTCTCGTAGGAGCCGCCCCAGCGGTCGGACCGCTTGTTGACGTGGGTCACGAGGAACTGGTTGATGAAATACCCCTCGCTGCCCATGATCTCGACGCCGTCGTAGCCCGCCTCGCGGGCGCGCGCGGCCGTGGTGGCAAAATCGGCAATCTGCTTCTCGATCCCCGCCTCGTCCAGTTCGTGTGGCACGAAGGGCGAGATCGGAGACTTCACCGGCGAGGGCGCGACACAGTCCTTGCCGTAGGCGTAGCGCCCGGCATGCAGGATCTGCATCGCGATCCTGCCGCCCGCCTCGTGCACCCGGTCCGTGACCATGCGGTGATGCGCGATGTCCTCGTCCGAAAAGAGCCCCGCCGCGCCCGGAAAGACCGCGCCCTCGCGGTTGGGCGCGATGCCGCCCGTCACCATCAACCCGACCTCGCCGCGCGCACGCTCTGCGTAGAACTCCGCGATCCGGTTCCAGTCGCCCACCTCTTCGAGGTTGGTGTGCATCGAGCCCATCAGCACGCGGTTCTTCAGCGTCGTGTGCCCAAGGTCGAGCGGGCGCAGCAGATGCGGATAATCGGTCATGGTGCCTCCCTCGCGGTCCATCCAAGAGATGGCGCGCAAGGGCGCCTGTGTCACGCGGAAACACCGCGTCGGCCCCGCGGTCGCACGGCAGATTGACGCGCCCCTTCGCCCACCCTACCGAAGCGCAGGATGCTGGAGATCTTCCTCGAAACGCTGCCCTTCTTCGGGTTGATCGGCCTTGGCTACTCGGCCGGGCGCACGGGGTTCTTCGGCGCGGAGGCCACGGCCTATCTCACCAAGTTCGTGTTCTACTTCGCGCTTTCGGCGATGCTGTTCCGCTTCGCGGCGAACCTGTCGCTGGGCGAGGTGCTGAACTGGCGGCTGGTGGGTGCCTATCTCTGGGCGACGGCGCTTGTCTATGCGGTGGCGATGCTGGTGGCCTTCCTGCGCCGGCTCGACACGCCCACCGCGGCGGTCGAGGCGCAATGCGCGGCGATCGGCAACACGGGCTTTCTGGGCGTGCCGATGCTGACGCTGCTTCTGGGGCCCGACGCGATCGGCCCGATCATGCTGGTGCTCGCCGTCGACCTGATCGTGTTCTCCAGCCTGATCGTGATCCTTGTCACCGGCGCGCGCGACGGTCGCATGTCGGTGCGGATCCTCGGCACCGTCGGGCTGGGGCTGTTGAAGAACCCGATGATCGTGGCGATCTCGCTTGGCTTCCTGTGGTCGGCTGCGGGTGTTCCCATACCCGGCCCGGCAAACGACTTCCTCGCCCTGCTTGGGGCCGCGGCCACGCCCGGCGCGCTCTTCGCCATCGGTGCCTCGCTGGCCAGCAAATCGGCCGAGCGGGTCAGCATCGCGGTCTGGCTCAGCTTCGCCAAGCTGGTGCTGCACCCCGCGGCCGTGGCGCTCGCGGTCTTCGTGCTGTTCCCGGTGGACGCCTACAGCGCAGGTGTCGTCACCGCCGCGGCGGCCTTGCCCGTGGCGGGCAATGTCTACATTCTGGCGCAGCATTACGGGGTCGCGCCGCAGCGCGTCTCGGCCGCGATCCTGATCTCGACGGCGGCCAGCATCCTGACCGTCACCTGGATCATCGCGCAGCTGCCCGGCTGAGGGAGAAGGGCCATGTTTCACACCGGAGAGGTCGTCTACGAGCCGCTGCCGCTGCCCGACCGGCGCGAGATGACGGACGAGCAGATGCGCGCGGCCGCCCGCGCCGTCCATGACGATATGCGCAGGCGGCATTCGGTGCGCGATTTTTCCGACCGCGCGGTCCCCGAAGAGGTGATTGCCGACTGCGTGCGCACGGCCGGCACCGCGCCCTCGGGCGCGAACCACCAGCCCTGGCATTTCGTGGCGATCGCCGATCCGGCGATGAAGGCCCGGATCCGCGCGGCCGCCGAGGCGGAGGAGGAAAGATTCTATGCCGGCGGCGCGGGCGCCGAATGGCTGCGCGCGCTGGAGCCCATCGGGACGGGCGCGGAGAAGCCGCACCTGACAACCGCGCCCTGGCTCATCGTGGTTTTCGCCCAGCGCTACGGGGTGACGAAGGACGGCGAACGCTACAAGAACTACTACGTGCCCGAAAGCGTGGGCATCGCCACCGGCTTCCTGATCGCGGCGCTGCACCGGGCCGGGCTGTCGTGCCTGACGCATACCCCTAACCCGATGAAGTTCCTCAACGAGCTCTGCGACAGGCCGGAGCACGAGAAGCCGGTGATGATCCTGGTCGTGGGGCATCCGGCGCCGGGGGCGACCGTGCCGCGCGTGGCCAAGATGAAGAAACCGCTGGAAGAGATCCTGACGCTGCGGCGCTGACGCCGGCCAGGCGGGGCCTGTCGCCTGCGCGCCCAGGCGCGGGATGCCCGCCCGCACTCTGTGCCTGTGGTCCGTTGGAACCGCCCGTGCGCCCCTGACCTGCCGGTCCGCCCGCGGACATCGTGATTGGACGGGCCGCCTCCGGCGGGCATCCCGGCGAGCCTGGCAGGTGGCCGCACCACGGTCTTGCGTTTGCCGCCGCGTCCGGGCCTGTTAAGCACGCTGGCGACACATCCACGAAAGGACGCCGCGCCCATGCAGACCGTTTCCGAGAATCGCGCCTTTGGCGGCGTGCAGGGGGTCTATACCCACACCTCCGCCGCCTGTTCCTGCGACATGACCTTTGGCCTCTTCCTGCCGCCACAGGCCGCACGCGGGCCGGTGCCGGTACTGTGGTATCTCTCGGGGCTCACCTGCACGCACGAGAACGCGATGATCAAGGCGGGCGCGCAGGGCTGGGCGGCGCGGCACGGGATCGCCGTGGTCTTTCCCGACACCAGCCCACGGGGCGAGGGCGTGGCGGACGATGACCACTACGACCTTGGACAGGGTGCGGGCTTCTACGTGAACGCCACGCAGAGCCCCTGGGCGCCGCATTTCCGCATGTGGGACTACGTGGCAGAGGAGCTTCCCGCCCTGCTGTCCGAGCATTTCGCCATCGACCCCGCCCGGCAGGCGATCACCGGCCATTCGATGGGCGGGCACGGTGCGCTGACGCTGGCGATGGGGCTGCCGGGGCGCTACGCCTCGGTCTCGGCCTTCGCGCCGATCGCGCATCCCACATCGGCCGACTGGGGGCGCAAGCAGCTGGATGCCTACCTCGGCCCGGACGAGGCGGCCTGGGCGGCGCATGATTCGACCCTGCTGATGCGCGCGCAGGGCTTTGCTGGCCCCGTGCTGATCGACCAGGGACTGTCGGACCAGTTCATCGACACGCTGAAACCCGAGGCGCTGGCCGAGGCGATGGCGGCGCGCCGTCAGGCGGGAACGCTGCGCCTGCAGACGGGCTACGATCACAGCTATTTCTTCGTGGCGAGCGTCATGGAGGATCACGTCGCCTTCCACGCCGAGGCGCTGGGCGCGTGACGGTCTACGTCGATGCCGACGCCTGCCCGGTCAAGGCCGAGGCCGAGCGGGTGGCGACCCGGCATCGCGTGCCGCTCAAGCTGGTCAGCAACGGCGGGCTGCGCCCCTCGGCCAACCCGCTGGTGGAGGTGATCGTGGTGCCCGAAGGCCCCGACGAGGCAGACCGCTGGATCGCGGAGCGCGCGGGGCAGGGGGACGTGGTGGTGACCGCCGACATCCCGCTGGCCGCGCGCTGCGTGGAGGCGGGCGCGCAGGTGCTCAAGCCCGACGGCGCGGCGCTCAACGCGCGCAACGTGGGCCAGGCGCTGGCGATGCGCGACCTGATGACCGACCTGCGCGCCGCGGATCCTTTCCGCCAGGGCGGCGGGCGCAGCTTCGGCAAGGCGGATCGGTCGCGCTTTCTCGATGCGCTGGAGCGGGCGCTGCGCGCGGCTTCGCAGGCCTGAGCGGACGGCTTTACAACGCGGCGCGGCTCGCGTTTCCTGACGTGGGCGCGAGGCAAAATCCTTGGAAGGATTTTGCAAGGCGCTTGCAAGCGCCTTGCCCCCGGCCGAAAGCGAAAGGAGAGCGATGCAACCCCATGCGGTGATCTTCGACATCGGCAACGTGCTGATCGAATGGCAGCCCGAGCGGTTCTACGATGCGGAGATCGGCGAGGCGCGGCGGCGCGCGATGTTCGCCGCCGTCGACCTGCACGGCATGAATGACGAGGTGGACCGCGGCGCAGACTTCCGCGAAACGATCTATGCCACCGCCGAGCGCCACCCCGAGTTCCGCGACGAGATCCGCATGTGGCACGACCGCTGGATCGAGCTCGCGCAGCCCGTGATCCCGCAGTCGCTGCGCCTTATGCAGGCGCTGCAGGCACGCGGCGTCCCGGTCTTCGCGCTGACCAACTTCGGCATCGGCAGCTTCGAGGTGGCCCGCGGCCACTATCCCTTCCTGGAGGCCTTCGACCGCGCCTTCGTGTCGGGGCACATGGGCGTGATCAAGCCCGAGCCCGAGATCTATGCGATGGTCGAGGCGGAAACGGGCCTTGCCCCCGAGCGACTGATCTTCACCGACGATCGCGCGGAAAACCTCGCCGCCGCCGCCGCGCGCGGCTGGCAGACGCACCATTTCACCGGTCCCGCCGGCTGGGCGCGGCGCTTGGTCGCGGCGGGCCTGCTCGACGACAGGGAGGCGGCTTGAGCGTTCCCGTCATTCCCTTCGCCGAAGGCGAGGCGCGGCTGGACTGGCTGGCGCTCTGCGACGCCTTCGAGGCCGGCCACCGGATGCCGCGCGCCGAGATCGGCGACACCTTCCTTTACCGCGGTGCCGACACGCTGCTGTCGCGCGCGGCCTGGATCGACGGGCTGGGCATCGCGGTGAAAACTGCCACCATCTTTCCCGGCAACGGCGCGCACGGGCTGGCCAGCGTCAACGGCGGCGTGAACCTCTACGCCGACGACACGGGGCTGCTGGAGGCGATCGTGGACTTCCACCTCGTGACCAAGTGGAAGACCGCCGGTGACAGCCTGACCGCCGCGCGCCGGCTCGCCCGGCCCGACAGCCGCGAGATCCTGATCGTGGGCGCGGGCACCGTGGGCCGCTCGCTGCGCGAGGCCTACGGCACGGCCTTTCCCGATGCGCGCTTCACCCTCTGGAACCGGTCGCGCGTGCGGGCCGATGAGATGGCCGCCGACTTTCCCGGCACGGTCGTGGCCGACGACCTGGAGGCGGCGGTGCGCGCCGCCGACATCGTGACCTCGGCCACCATGACGAAGGCGCCGCTGATCCGCGGCGACTGGCTGCGCCCGGGCCAGCACCTCGACCTGATCGGCGCCTTCCGCCCCGACATGCGCGAAGCCGACGATGCGGCGCTTGCCCGCGCGCGCGTCTTCGTCGACAGCCGCGACACCACCCTGGGCCACATCGGCGAGTTGAAGATTCCCGTCGAGGCGGGCGCCTTCCGCGCCGAGGACATCGTCGCCGACTATTACGACCCGCCCGACCGGTTCCGCCGCGAGAGCGACGAGGAGATCACCCTCTTCAAGAACGGCGGCGGCGCGCATCTGGACCTGATGTGCGCGCGCTACATCCTCTCGAGGTGGCAGGCCGGCTGATGGGATGGTGGCTCGTCCTTCTGCTGGCGCTGGCCGCGCCCTTCGCGCGGGAGCGGCTGCGCCCGGGCCTCGACGACCGCGCCCGACGCGGCGCGCCGGGTCAGTTCGCCCCGCTGCCGGAGGGCACCACGCATTACCGCTGGCTGGGCGCGGCGCGCGGGCCGGTCGCGGTCTGCATCCATGGCCTGTCCACCCCCTCCTTCGTCTGGGAGGGGCTGGCGCCGCGGCTGGGCGCGCTGGGCTTCCGCGTGCTGATCTACGATCTTTACGGGCGCGGGTATTCCAACCGGCCGGCAGGGCGCCAGAACGCGGATTTCTTCGTCGAACAGCTTGAGGCGCTGCTCGAGGATCAGCAGATCGAGGGGGACGTGTCGCTCTTCGGCTACTCCATGGGGGGCGCCATCGCCACGGCCTATGCCGCCCGCCACCCGGAGGTGCGCCACCTTATCCTGCTGGCGCCCGCGGGGATGCAGGTCAGCCTCGGCAGGCCCGCGCGCGCGGTGCGCGACCTTCCCGTCCTGGGCGACTGGGCCTTCCACCTCGCCTGGCCCCGGATCCTGCGGCAGGGCATCGAGGCCGAGCGCGAGCTGCCCTCCAGCGTGCCGGACATCCACGACCGCCAGCTTGCCGAACTGGGGCGCCGCGGATACCTGCCTGCCGTGATCTCCAGCCTGCGCGGCATCCTCTCCCGCCCGCTGGAGGACGAGCATCGCCGCGTGGCGGCGACCGGCCTTCCCGTGCTTGCGCTCTGGGGCGAACGGGACGAGATCATGCCGCAGTCCAGCCTCGGCCGGCTCGCGGAATGGAACCGCGATGCCGTGCAGGAGGTAATCTCGGGCGCGGGGCACGGCCTGCCCTATACCCACACGGAGGCTGTCGCCGAAGAGATCGCCCGTTTCGTGGCCGAGCGCCCGCACTGAGCCGGCGCGGATCGCCCCTTCGCCCTCGGCGTGGCGCGCAAATCGCGCCTTTGCCCGGGGTCCTTCTTCCTGGAGTGAAATACTCCGGGGGAGGCGGCCGCAGGCCAACGGGGGCAGCGCCCCCTTGCGACGCCGCAGCAGGCGCTCAGACCGGCCAGCGCGCCAGCGTTGCCGCCAGCGCCGCGCGCGCCTGCGCGTAGTCCCGCGCCAGTTCGTCGACCAGGGCCGCGGCGGGCCGCACCGCGCGCACCGCGCCGATGCCCTGGCCCGCGCCCCAGACCTCTTTCCAGGCCTTGGGCTTGGCGCTGCCGGCACCGAAATCCATCTGCGTGGCGTCCGCGGGCAGCGCATCGGGGTCCATCCCGGCGCGCGCGATCGAGGGGCGCAGGTAGTTGCCCGACACGCCCGTGAAGAGCGCCGAGGTCACGATGTCCTCTGCCCCGCTTTCCACGATCATCCGCTTGTAGGGCTCGGGCGCCGCGGCTTCCTCGGTCGCGATGAAGGGGGAGCCGATGTAGCCAAGGTCCGCGCCCGCCGCCTGCGCCGCCAGCAGCGCGCGGCCCGTCGAGATCGCGCCCGACAGAAGCAGCGGGCCGTCGAACCACGCCCGGATTTCCGACACCAGCGCAAAGGGCGACTGCGCGCCCGCGTGCCCGCCCGCGCCGGCGGCGACCGCGATCAGCCCGTCGGCGCCCTTGGCGATGGCCTTGCGCGCGAAGGTGTCGGTGGTCACGTCGTGCAGCACCAGGGCACCGCTCGCGCGCGCCGCCTCGAAGACCTCTGGCCGCGCGCCCAGCGAGGTGATCCAGATCGGCACGCGCCAGCGGCAGAGGATCTCCACGTCGCGCTCCAGCCGCGCGTTCGAGCGGTGCACGATCAGGTTGACCGCATAGGGCGCAGCGGGCCGGTCCGGGTGGTCGCGGTCGTGCGCGGCCAGCGCCTGCGTGATCCGCTCCAGCCAATGCTCCAGCTCCACCGGCGCGCCCTCTGCCTCGCGCGCATTGAGCGCCGGAAAGCTGCCGACGATGCCAGCGGTGCATTGCGTGATCACAAGCTCCGGCGAGGAGACAAGGAACATCGGCGCGCCCACCACCGGCAGGCGCAGCCGGTCGAAGATCCCCGGCAGCGTCATCCGCCGAACTCCGGCCTGCGCTTTTCGAGGAAGGCGGCCAGCCCCTCGCGCGCCTCCGGTCCGAAGCGGGCGGTGTTGATGCCCTCGGCCTCCAGATCGAGTTGCGCGGCAAGGTCGTTGCGCCCCGCCGCCGCGATCTCGGCCTTGATCCGCGCCATCGCGCCACGTGGCCCCTCGGCCAGCCGCGCGGCCAGCGTCACGGCCTCGTCGAGCGCATCGCCCGGCGCGGCCAGCAGGTTCACGACCCCCGCCTCTGCCAGGCGCTCGGCCAGGATCGGGCGGCCCAGCAGGCAAAGCTCGGTGACAAGCTGTCGGGGCAGCGCGGCAGACAGGAAATGCGTGACGCCGCCGTCCGGCGTGAGCCCGATCTTGACGTAAGCCACGGTGAACTTCGCCCCCGCCGCCGCCACCACCATGTCGCAGGCCAGCATCAGCGACAGGCCCGCGCCGGCAGCCCCGCCCTCGACGGCCGCCACCACCGGCACGGGGCAGGCGCGGACCGCCTTGATCATCGCGCCCAGCGCATCGGTATTGGCCGTGGCCTCGGACAAGGTGCCCTCCGCGCTCGCCTTCAGCCGCGCGACGTTGCCCCCGGAGGAGAAGAAGCCGCCTTCGCCCGCGATCAGCACGGCGCGCACCGCCGGGTCGTTGCCCGCGTCGATCACGGCCGCCTGGATCGCCCGGTAGGCCGGTGCGCTGATCGAGTTGCGGGTGGCTGGACCGTCAAGCGTGATGCGGCGGACGGGGGCTGCGCCGTCGTCGTGGATGCGGGTCTCTGGCGCGTCGGACATGGGCCGGCTCCTTGTCAGGCTTGGCTGCGGCCATAGCCCCGCGGCGGCCCGGCCTCAAGGGCGGCAGGCTTCCCGTCGCCGCGCGGGCACGCTAGTCAGGCGCGCATGGCGACCGTGATGCAGGATCTCTATGCCGACCGGGTGGCGCGCGGGGCGATCGACCCCGACCCCGCGCAGGAGGCTGTGCTGCCCGAGTTCGAGCGCATCGTCGAAGGGCTGGCGCAACCCGCCAAGCGCGGGCTCTTCCGGCGCGCGCCCGAGCCGCCCAGGGGCCTTTACCTCTGGGGCGGCGTGGGGCGCGGCAAGTCGATGCTGATGGACCTTTTCGCCGGCGCGCTGACGGTGCCTGCGCGCCGCGTCCACTTCCACGCCTTCATGCAGGAGGTGCACACCGGCATGACGGCGGCCCGCGCGCGCGGCGTGGACGACCCGGTGAAGCCCGTGGCCAGAGGCATCGCGGACGCGATCCGCTGCCTCGCCTTCGACGAGATGCAGATCACCGACATCACCGACGCGATGATCGTGGGACGCCTCTTCGAGCAGCTCTTCGGCGCGGGCGTGGTGGTGGTGGCCACCTCGAACCGCCCGCCCGACGATCTCTACAAGGACGGGCTCAACCGCGCGCTCTTCCTGCCCTTCATCGACCTGCTGAAAGAGCGCATGGTGGTGCGGGAACTGGCGGGAGAGACCGACCATCGGCAGGACCGGCTGGCCGGCAGCCCGGTCTATTTCACCCCCGCCGATGCCAGGGCGCGCGCACGGATCGACGCGATCTGGCAGGGGCTGACCGGCGGTGAGACCGCGCCGCTCGCCCTGCGGGTCAAGGGCCGCGACGTGGTGCTGCCCGAGTTTCACAACGGCGCCGCGCGGGCGCGGTTCTTCGAGCTGTGCGGTCAGCCGCTTGGGCCTGCCGACTACCTCGCCATCGCCGAGGCGGTGCGCCTGCTGGTCATCGACGACATCCCGTGCCTGTCGCGGTCGAACTTCAACGAGGCGAAACGCTTCGTCACGCTGGTGGATGCGCTCTACGAGGCGAAGGTGCGGCTGATCTGCTCGGCCGCCGCCGAACCCGAAAGTCTTTACGTCGAGGGCGAGGGCAGCTTCGAGTTCGCCCGCACCGCCAGCCGGTTGCGCGAGATGATGAGCCACGGCTGGGGGCAGGGCGCGGGCTGAGGCGCCCGACCGCGCGGGTGGCCGCCTCTGCCCCGCTGCCCTCGCGCCTGCCGGCAGAGCAGGTCCCCGCAGGGAACATCCCGGCCGGCAAGGCGTCCCGCGCGTCGCCCGTCGCGCGTCCCGCCCCGATGCCCTCGTGCTGTCTGCTCGCAATGCTTCGGTCTGTCTCGGGCCCGCCCGCCACCGGCGCCCTCCCGCGCGGTCGCGTCGCGAACGGGCGCCGCGCCGGAGCGGGTCGCCCGGGCTCATCTCTTTCAATGGTCCTCAAATACCCATGCGACGGCACGGCCGGGCGCGCCGTCACCCGTTTTCGCGCAGCACCTGCCCGGCAAGGTAGAGCGACCCGCAGATCAACACCCGCGCGGTGGCGTCCTCGTCCGTGATCGCGGCGAGCGCCGCCGCCGGGCTCTCTGCCGTGCGCGCGGCATGGCCCGCGCGCGCGGCCACCTCCGCCAGCGTGTCGGGATCGAGCGCGGCTGCCTCGCCCGGGATCGGCACGGCGGTCAGGCTGTCGGCCGCGCCCGCCAGCGGCGCGAGAAAGCCTGTCGCGTCCTTGGTCGAGAGCATCCCGCAGATCAGATGCGTGGGCCGCTCCGGCAACCGTGCCAGATGCGCGGCCAGCGCGGCGCCGGCCGCCGGGTTGTGCCCGCCGTCGAGCCAGAGCTCGACCTCCGGCGCGGCCTCCGCCAGCGGTCCGCGCCGCAGGCGCTGCATCCGCGCGGGCCATTCGGCGCAAGTGACGGCGGCCTCGCAGGCCGCCTCGCCGAAGCCCAGATGCCGCAGCGCGGCCAGCGCCGCGCCCGCGTTCGCGATCTGATGCGCGCCGGGCAGCACGGGCAGCGGCAGATCGAGCAGACCGGCCTCGTCCTCGAAGACCATGCGCCCGCGTTCTTCGCGGACGTGCCAGTGCTGGCCGTGCACCAGCAGCGGCGCGCCCAGCCGCGCGGCCTGCGCCTCGATCACCTCGAGCGCGGCGTCGTCCTGCGGACCGACCACGCAGGGCACGCCCCGTTTCAGGATCCCTGCCTTCTCGAAGGCGATCTTCTCCAGCGTGTCGCCGAGGTATTGCTCGTGGTCCATCGACACCGGCGTGACGATCGTGAGCGCGGGCGCGTCCAGCACGTTCGTCGCATCGAGTCGCCCGCCGAGGCCGGTCTCCAGCAGGGTCCAGTCCGCCGGCGTCCGCGAAAAGGCCAGCAGCGCCGCGCAGGTCGTGATCTCGAAATAGGTGATCGGCGCCCCGCCGTTCGCCGCCTCGCATTCGTCGAGCACGGCGGTCAGCGCAGGTTCCGAGATCAGTTCGCCCGCCACGCGCACCCGCTCGTGGAAGCGGGCAAGGTGTGGCGAGGTGTAGGCATGCGCGGCCTGCCCCGCGCCCTCGATCCCCGCGCGCAGGAAGGCCAGCGTCGAGCCCTTGCCGTTGGTGCCGGCAAGGTGGATCGCAGGGGGCAGCGCGCGCTCGGGGTGGTCCAAGGCGGCCAGCAGGCGCCAGACGCGGTCCAGCGTCAGGTCGATGATCTTGGGGTGCAGCGCCATCATCCGCGCCAGCATGAGGTCAGAGGGCGTGGCGCCTTGCACGGTCATGGGGCCTTGGCTTTCCGAAGGGCGCGTCAGAGCGGCGCGCGGGTGATCTGCGACAGCGCCGGGTTCACGTCGAAGGTCACGGCGCGGATGTCGCCGATGCCGAACTCGGCCAGCCGCCGCTCGTGCTTTTCCCTGTAGGCTGCCGCGGCCTCGGGGCTGTCGAAGACGTAGACGCCGCCGGCGCGGCCTTCTGCCGCGTTCTCGGTCCAGAGCTTCCAGACGAGGCCGGGTTCGGCGGCGATGTCGGTGGCCAGCCCCTCCATCGCGGTGGCCATCTCGCCGCCCCAGGGGCCGGCGAAGGGGAAATCGAACTGAAGCAGGGTATGCGCCATCGCCTGTGCTCCGATGCGTCAGCCCTGTGCGGGCTCGGTTGCGTCCTTTTGCGCGGGCTCGGGCACGGCCGGGCCCGGCGGGGGCAGGTCGCCCTTCACCGCCGGCGGCAGGCCCATCAGCATCCGCGTGATGGTGATCAGCTCGTCCCGCATCCGGCCGCGCGGCGTCACCCGGTCCAGCATCCCGTGATCCAGCAGGTATTCGGCGCGCTGGAAGCCCTCGGGCAGCTTCTCGCGGATCGTCTGTTCGATCACGCGGGGGCCGGCGAAGCAGATCAGCGCGCCGGGCTCGGCGATCTGGATGTCGCCCAGCATCGCGTAGCTCGCGGTGACGCCGCCTGTGGTGGGATGGGTCAGCACGACGATGTAGGGTAGCCCGGCTTCCTTCACCATCTCGACGGCGACGGTGGTGCGCGGCATCTGCATCAGGCTGAGGATGCCCTCCTGCATCCGCGCGCCGCCCGCGGCCGAGAACAGGATCAGCGGGCGCTTCGTCTCGACCGCGCGGCGGGCCGCGGCGACGATCGCGTTGCCCACATACATCCCCATCGAGCCGCCCATGAAGGAGAAATCCTGCGCCGCGGCCACGACTGGCGTGCGCCCGATCTCTCCCAGGGCGACCAGCATCGCTTCCTTCTCGCCGGTGGCCTTCTGGGCGGCCCTCATGCGGTCGGGATACTTCTTCTGGTCGCGGAAATGCAGCGGGTCGGGCAGCGGCGCGGGCACCTCGACCTCGGTGAAGACGCCCGCATCGAAGAGCGCGCGGAAGCGGTCGCGCGGCCTGAGCGCCATGTGGTGGCCGCAGGTGGTGCAGACGTTCAGGTTTTCCGCCAGTTCGCGGTGGAACAGCATGGTGCCGCATTCGTCGCACTTGGTCCACAGGTTCTCCGGCATCTCGCGGCGCGAGAAGATGGAGTTGATGCGGGGGCGGACGTAGTTGCTGATCCAGTTCATGGCGCCTCACGGGTGCTGCGGGCGGAAATAGTCGTGCCCGCGCGGAAATGCAATCAGCGCCGGATCGCGAGCCGCGCGGCAAGCCAGGAACAAAGGAGCATCCCCGCCTCGACCGGCATCGCCATGCGCAACAGGTCCGGGTCTGCGGAGGGCGATGGCAGCGTGTAGAGCGCCAGCCCCGACAGCATCCCCTCCATCGCCGTGAAGGCCACCGGAAAGACGTTGTTCATGAAGTGCATCGCGATCGCGGGGCCAAGGTTGCCCGCCCGCGCCGTCACATCCGCCATCGCCAGGCCAAAGACCCCGCTCCAGACCGCCACCAGCCAGGCGTCGCCGCCGAAGCTGGCGGGCACGTAATGGCCGAAGGCGAAAAGGGCGGAGGGCACGCCCAACCACACCAGCGGCGAGGCGAAGCGCGCGGCGAGCTGCTGCTGCAGATAGCCGCGGAACAGGATCTCTTCCGCGCCGGTCTGGATCACCAGCGCGGCCAGCGTGAGCGGCAGCAGCATCGCCCAGAGCCCGGGGGCGAGGTTGGGCTGCGGTTCGGTCCCGCCCGGGCCGGACCAGGGCGGCAGCAGCGCCAGCGCGATGTAGAGCGCAGAGAGCGCCCCGAGCACGCGGAAGAAGTCGCGCACCGCGCGCGACAGCGAGGGGCCGATCAGGCTGAGCGCGCTGCGGCCATGCAGGTGGTGTGCCGCCGCGATCGCCCCCAGCGCCATGAAGGCGAAGCTGCCCAGCAGGACGAGGGCACTGGCCGGCGTGGTGCCGGTGCCGCCGTCCATGGACAGCTCGGCATAGAGCGTGTCGGGGGCCAGCGCGTAGAGCACGGCGCGCATCGCGCTGGACAGGCCGAACAGCACGGCGCCCACGACGACAAGGCCCGCGACCAGCCGCCAGACCTCTGGTCGGGCGCGGGCGGGGGCGACGAAGGCGTCGTGCGGGGCGTAGGCGGCGCTCATGCGCTGGAACTAGGGCCGGCACCCGCCTTGCGCAATCGGCCCGCGTCGTTCTGCCGATCCTTCGGCCTTGTGCGGCGCGGGGCCATTCCGTATTCCGGTCCGGACCGATCAGGGAGGGCCGTCCATGCTCAAGCGTCCGTTCGACAAGTCGAAGCTGCCCAGCCGCTACGTGACGGAGGGCCCGGCGCGGGCGCCGCACCGTTCCTACTACTACGCGATGGGCATGACGGAGGAAGAGATACACCAGCCCCTCGTCGGCGTCGCAACCTGCTGGAACGAGGCCGCGCCCTGCAACATCGCGCTCGCCCGTCAGGCGCAGGCGGTCAAGATGGGCGTCAAGGAGGGCTCCGGCACCCCGCGCGAGTTCACCACCATCACCGTGACCGACGGGATCGCGATGGGGCACGAGGGCATGCGCTCCTCCCTGCCGTCGCGCGAGGCGATCGCGGACACGGTCGAACTCACGGTGCGCGGGCACTGCTACGACGCGCTCGTGGGCCTTGCGGGCTGCGACAAGTCGCTGCCGGGCATGATGATGGCGATGGTGCGGCTCAACGTGCCAAGCGTGTTCATCTACGGCGGCTCGATCCTGCCGGGCAAGGCGCCGAACGACGCGGAGGTGCCGGAGGATTTCCTCAACCGCGACCTGACCGTGCAGGACATGTTCGAGGCGGTGGGCCGCCATCAGAACGGCACGCTGTCGGATGCCGCGCTCGCGATCCTGGAGCGCGTGGCCTGCCCCAGCGCGGGGGCCTGTGGCGGCCAGTTCACCGCCAACACCATGGCCTGCGTGAGCGAGGCGATCGGGCTGGCGCTGTTCAACTCGTCCGGAATGCCCGCGCCCTATGAGAGCCGCGACCAGTATGGAGAGGCCTCGGGCAAGGCGGTGATGGACCTGATCGAGAAGAACATCCGCGCGCGCGACATCGTCACGCGGAAAAGCCTGGAGAACGCGGCGCGCGTGGTGGCCTGCACCGGCGGCTCGACCAACGCGGGCCTGCACCTGCCGGCCATCGCGCATGAGGCGGGCATCGACTTCTTCCTCGAGGACGTCTGCGAGATCTTCCGCGACACGCCCTATTTCGTGGACATGAAGCCCGGCGGGCAGTTCGTGGCCAAGGATCTCTACGAGGCGGGCGGCGTCCCGGTGGTGATGAAGGAGCTGCGCCGCGCGGGCCTGATCCACGAGGATTGCATCACCGCCTCGGGCCGCACCGTGGGCGAGGAACTGGACCGCGTCACGCGCGAAGCCGACGGCCGCGTGATTCATTCCATCGACACCCCGATCACGAAGACCGGCGGCGTCGTTGGCCTGAAGGGCAACCTCGCCCCCGAAGGCGCCATCGTGAAGGTCGCGGGCATCCCGGAAGAGCATCAGGTCTTCACCGGCCCCGCCCGCGTCTTCGAATGCGAGGAAGAGGCCTTCGAGGCGGTCAGGAGCCGTGACTACGAAGAGGGCGAGGTCATCGTCATCCGCAACGAGGGGCCGAAGGGCGGCCCCGGCATGCGCGAGATGCTGGCCACCACCGCCGCGCTCTCGGGGCAGGGGATGGGCAAGAAGGTCGCGCTCATCACCGACGGACGCTTTTCCGGCGCGACGCGCGGCTTCTGCGTGGGACATGTGGGCCCCGAGGCGGCGATGGGCGGTCCCATCGGCCTGCTGAGGAACGGCGACATGATCACCATAGATGCGGTCAAGGGCGCGCTGACGGTCGATGTCCCCGACGAGGAGTTGGAGGAGCGGCGCAAGGCGTGGGCCGGCCCGCGCCCCACCAACTACGCCTCCGGCGCGGTGTGGAAGTTCGCCCAGACGGTCGGGCCGACCTACAAGGGCGCCGTGACCCATCCGGGTGCCAAAGCCGAGACGCATGTCTACATGGACATCTAGGGCGGCGCTGGCGGGCGCCGCGCTTGCGCTCTCCGCCTGCACCGAGCAGGAGACCGGCGCAGCTGCCCCGCGCGAGGTCGTCGTGGCCCGCGGCGCCGTGCTGGTCGCCGCGCCGCCGGGCTATTGCGTGGATCGCACGGCGTTGCGCGACGCGGAGGAGGGCAGCTTCGCCCTGCTGGCAAGCTGCGCGAGCCTCGACCCGAACGCCGACGGCCCGTCGGCGCAGCCCGCGATCCTGACCGTCACCGTCTCTGGACGGGATCCCGAAACCACGCCTCCCCGCGCCGAGGCGCTTGCCGCCGCCGCGCCCGAGGCGGTGCTGGCAACACGACAGCGCGGCGCGCTGGCGCTGGTGCATCTGGGCGACGGGGGCGATGCGGTGCTGCCCGGCGGCGACCCGCGCCACTGGCGCGGGGCCACCGGCACGGGCGGACGCGTCGTGGCGCTCGCCCTTTATGCGCCGCGAGAAAGCCCGCTGGCCGGTGCGGCGGGCGGCGACCTGATGGCGGCGCTGGCCGCGCGGATCGAGGCGCGCGCGCCCGCCACCGTGGCCGTGGCGCCACCGCAGGGGCGCAGTGGCGACGGGCTGCGCGCGACGCTTGCACGGCTCTTCAACTGATTGCAACCTTTCGCTGCAAGGCGCGCTGCAAGGGGACCGGTATGGCAGGCGACGGCGGACCGATCGGGCGGCTGATGCAACGGGGCGCTGTGTCACACTGGACCCGCGCCGCAGAGCGCGTGGCCCAGGCGGAGCCCGCGGCCCTGCGCCGTTCGCGCGCACAGGCGCGGCGGCTGCGCCGGGCGCTCGACCGGTTCCTGTTCGCCGCCGAGGAAAGGCTCGCGGCGGCGGGCGCGGAGCCCCGGCAAGAGGCCATCGCGCCCGGAACCGACTGGATCTGGCGGCCGCAGCTGTGGCGCGGACCCTTGCCGGTGCCCGGTCATGCCAACGCTGCCCCGGGCACCCGGATCGGAGAGGAGATCGTGCTGTTCCACGATTCCGACCTGGCCGAGGTGAGCCTCCGGCAGGTGCGGGCGGCCGAGACCGGCGGCACGCCCGCGCCCTACGCGCTGGCCCTCGACGTGTTCGGCTTCGATGGATCCTATCTTTCGCTTGCGCTCGAACTGCCGGAGGCCGCCGCGCAGGGGCTGCGCAAGCGGCATGTCCTGCGCGCCGATCTGGCGCTCGATGTGGAGCGGCAGGTGGAGGTTTTCCTGCGCCTCAACGTGCGGCACGGCCCCAATACCGAGCAGATCGTGCGCGAGCTTCCGGCCTTCAACGAGGCTGCGACGGTGGAATTCGACCTTGCGTATTCGCGGCTGAACGAGCGGCGGGTGGAGCGGATGTGGCTCGACCTGATCGTGGACCGCCCCGAGATGAATCGCATCGAACTGCGCGACCTGACGCTGTCGCGAAGGCCGCGCGCCGCCCTGTGATGCCGCCCTGTGACGCCACCCTGCGACGGAGCCCCGGATGACCGAAAGCCTTTCCGTGACACGCACCCGCTTCGCCGCCGGCATATGGGAGGGGGAGGTTCGCGGCGCGGGCGAGCGTCGTCCGCCCGTCGAGGTGATCTATGCGGAGCAGCCCGTGCCCGATGTCAGCCTGTCGGCAGACGAATCCGGGCGGTGGCGCCTCCGCTTCGTCGTGCCGGTGGAGGCGGTAAGCGAAGGCGTGCACACGCTGCTGATCCGCAGCGCGGAGACCGGCGAGACGCTGGACAGCCTGACGATGCTTGCCGGCGATCCGATGGACGGCGATCTGCGCGGTGAGGTGGCGCTGCTACGGGCGGAGCTGGAACTGCTCAAGCGGGCCTTCCGGCGTCACGTCCGGGAAGGGTGACCGCCTGAAGCGAAACGCCCCGCGCCGTGAGGCGCGGGGCGGACCGTCAACAGGGGTTTGGACCTGGCTCAGCCGTCGTCCTTGGCGCGTGCCTTGATCGGTGCCCAGATCCGCTTGTTGGTCAGGTAGAGCAGGACCGACAGGACGGTCAGGAACAGCACGCCGGTGAAGCCCGCCTGCTTGCGCTCCATCATCTTGGGCTCGGCCGTCCACATCAGGAAGGCGGCGACATCCTTGGCCATCTGCTCTTCGGTGGCCTCGGTGCCGTCGGCGTATTCCACCGCACCTTCGTAGAGCGGCGGGGCCATGTTGATCCAGCCGCCGGGATACGACTCGTTCTCGTAGAGTACGGCGCCCGCTTCCACGCGGTCCTCGCCGGTGTAGTTCATCAGCAGCGAGGCGATGTATTCCGCGCCGCCCATGCCCTTGAAGAGCTGGTTGAGACCGGTGCCGTAAGGCCCGCTGAAGCCGGCCCGGGCCTTTGCCATGAGCGACAGGTCGGGCGCGTCCTGGCTTTCGTTCGCGGGGAAGTTGTCGGCCGGTGTCAGCGCCCGCAGGTCGTCGGTGTCGGGATCGATGAGATCCGGGTTGGCGGCCGGGTCGGCCACCATCAACTCTTCGGCATAGGCGCGGACCTGATCCGCGGGCATGCCCGGACCCGTCTCGCTCGTCAGGGTGCGGATCGGCACGTGCTCGAGCCCGTGGCACGAGGCGCAGACCTGCGTGTAGACCTGCAGGCCCCGTTGCAGCTGTGCCTGGTCGTAGGTGCCGAACGGCCCCTCGAAGGAGAAGTCGTAGTCGGTCACAGACCCCGCCTCGCCGGCGGCCTGGGCCGCCGGTGCCGCCAGCGTCAGCGCGGCGGCCGCGGAGAGGGCGATTTTTCTGAACATGTCGCGTTTTTCCTTTCTCGCTCCGCCCGGGTCATTCGGCCGGAGTATCGACGACGGTCTTCGTGCCGCCGGAAGGGGCCATGTGACTCTTGAAGTCCTCCTCGATGGTCGCCGGCTGCGGCAGCGGCTTCTCCAGCACGCCCAGCAGCGGCAGGATCACGAGGAAGAAGGCGAACCAGTAGGCCGCGCCGATCAGGGCGATGGTCGGATAGATGCCCTCTGCCGGCATGGCTCCCGCCCACATCAGCACGAAGAAGTTCACCACGAAAAGCCAGAACCACCACTTGAACATGGGACGATACCGGCCCGAACGCACGCTGGAGGTGTCGAGCCAGGGCGCCAGCGCCATCACCACGATCGAGCCGAACATCGCCAGCACGCCGAAGAACTTGGCGTCGATGATGCCGCCGGTGATGAAGCTCGTGAACTGCACGAGCCAGACCGAGTCGTCGAAGGCGCGCAGGATCGCGTAGAAGGGCAGGAAGTACCATTCCGGCACGATGTGCGCGGGCGTCACCAGCGGATCGGCCTCGATGTAGTTGTCGGGATGGCCCAGGTAGTTGGGCATGAACCCGACGATGGCGAAGAACACCGCGAGGATCACGCCCAGCGCGAAGAGGTCCTTCATCACGAAATAGGGCCAGAAGGGCACGGTGTCCTTTTCGGCCTCGGCCTTCGAGGTGCGCCGCACCTCCACGCCCGTGGGGTTGTTGTTGCCCGTGGTGTGGAAGGCCCAGATGTGCACGATCACCAGCCCCGCGATCACGAAGGGCAGCAGGTAGTGCAGCGAGAAGAAGCGCTGCAGCGTGGCGTTGTCCACCGCGGGTCCGCCCTGCAGCCAGACGAGCAGCGTGTCGCCCACGAAGGGGATCGCGCCGAAGAGGCCGGTGATCACCGTGGCACCCCAGAAGGACATCTGCCCCCAGGGCAGCACGTAGCCCATGAAGGCCGTGGCCATCATCAGCAGGTAGATCAGCATGCCGATGATCCAGGTGATCTCGCGCGGGCTCTTGTAGGAGCCGTAGTAGAGACCCCGCAGGATGTGCGCATAGACCGCGACGAAGAACAGCGAGGCGCCGTTCTGGTGCAGATAGCGGATCATGTGCCCGCCGTTCACGTTGCGCATGATGTGCTCGACGCTGGCGAAGGCCATATCGACATGCGGCGTGTAGTGCATCACCAGGACGATGCCGGTGATGATCTGCAGCGCCAGACAGAAGGTCAGGACGACACCCCAGATCCACATCCAGTTGAGGTTCTTGGGCGTGGGGATCATGATCGTGTCGTAAAGCAGCCCGACGATCGGCAGGCGACCGTGCAGCCACTTTTCGCCGCGGCTCTTGGGCTCGTAATGGTCGTGCGGAATTCCGGACATCGGTGCGCCTCCTTAGCCGAGCCTGAGCGTGGTGTCGTCGACGAATTCGGCCACGGGAATGGGCAGGTTCTCGGGCGCCGGGCCCTTCCGCGTCCGCCCCGAGCCGTCGTAGTGCGAGCCGTGGCAGGGGCAGAACCAGCCATCGTAGTCGCCGGCGCCGTCGCCGATCGGCACGCAGCCGAGGTGCGTGCAGACCCCGATCTGAACCAGCCACTCGCCCGCCTCGTCCAGCGTGCGGTTCTCGTCCGTCGCGGGCGCGTCGTCCTCGATGTTGGCGTTGCGCGCGATCGGGTCGATCAGGTCGTCGAGATCGACCTGCCGCGCCGCCTCGATCTCCTCGGCGGTGCGGCGGCGGATGAACACCGGCTTGCCGAGGTATTTCACCGTCATCTGCGTGCCCTCTTCCACACCGGACACGTCGACGCGAATGCTCGACAGCGCCTGCACGTCCGCCGTGGGGTTCATCTGATCGACCAGCGGCCAGATCGCCGCACCTGCGGTCACGGCTCCGGCGCCAGCGGTGGCATAGAACAGGAAATCCCGTCTGGTAGCTTGATGGTCCTCTGCGTGCGACATGCGGCTTCTCCATCTCTGGGCCGATCTTGCGGCCGGACGATACAAGCGGATGCCGGGGCGGGACAGCGCGCGCCCGCGCCTGCACCCCGGCCGCTTTCTCGCGGGTATTTAGCGGTGCGTGCAGGGGCAGTCCAGCGATACAATGCCGCGCCCCTGCGCCGGCCCCGTCCTTGAGTGCGGCGATGGGCCGGCGTATCAGGGACGTCGAAAGCGGCGGAGAGTGCGATGCGACAGGTTGCGACGATCTTCAGGGCGGCGTTGCTCGCGCTGCTCATGGCCGGGCCGGCGGCGGCGGAGTTCGAGCTGAGCATCTATAGCGGCTATCAGACCGCGCCGCACAGCCGCGCCAAGGGCGACTATCCCGGCGGCGGCACCTACAACGCGCTCTTCGGCTGGGAAGGACGGTCCTTCGAGTTGCCGCTCTACTACGGCGCGCGCGGGACATGGTGGGTCAACGACCGCTTCGGCTGGGGCTTCGAGGGCACGCACACCAAGGTCTATGCGCCCGGCGCTGAGCGCACCGCCGCAGGCTTCGATCGCTTCGAGCTGTCGGACGGGCACAACATCATCACCGCGAATGCGCTGCGGCGGTGGCCGAATCGGTGGAAGGGCGTCACGCCCCATGTCGGCGGCGGGCTGGGCTTCGCCATGCCGCACGTCGATGTCGAGCCCGCAGGCGGGCCGCGCACCTACGGGTTCCAGGTGACGGGGCCGGCGGTGCGGCTTTTTGCCGGGGCCAGCATGGACCTCTCCGAGCGTTGGGCGCTCTTCGGCGAGTATCAGTTCACCTGGTCGGACAACACCGCCGATCTCGATGGCGGCGGGTCGCTGGAAACGCGGATCATCACCAACGCGGTCAACCTGGGCGTCAGCTACCGCTTCTGACCGCTCAGGCGGCCGGCGGTCGCGTCTCCGCCATCGCGGGGCGTTCCCCGAAGGCGGCATACCAGTCGTCGAGCGCGCCGCGTCCCTGCCGCCAGGGGCGGTCGGGGTGGCGGAAATCGAGATACCCCAGCGCGCAGGCCACCGCGATCTGCCCCATGTCGAGCCGCCCGGAGAGGTGGCTCATCCAGCGGTTGCCGACGACGTCGAGCGCGCGGGCGATCTTGGTCCACTGCGCGTCCAGCCAGTCCGCCGAGCGGTGCGGTTCGGGGCGAAAGCGTGCCTCGTAGACCATGAGCACCGCGGCATCCATGATCCCGTCCGCCGTCGCCTCGAGCGTCAGCACGTCCCAGAGCCGCCTTTCGGGATACAGCGGCCCGCGTGCGCGGTCGTTCAGATAGCGGCAGATCACCCGGCTGTCGTAGAGCGCCGGCCCGTCGTCGCGCAGGAGCGCGGGGATCTTGCCCAGCGGGTTGGCGGCGGCGAGCGCCATGTCTGTGGCCAGCGGCGTGGTCGTCGTGTCGATCTCCTCGACCTCGACCTCGCCCTCGAGCTTCAGTTCGCGGATGGCCACGCGCACCTTGCGCACGAAGGGCGAGGCGGCGGCGGAATAGAGCTGCATCATGCGCGGTGGCTCCCTGTGGCGAGACAAGGGTGCGGCGGGGCGCGGATCGTGTCAACGCAGGCCGCGCGGCGGCACCGCGCCGGGGGCGCTGCCCCCGGACCCCCGGGGTATTGGAGGACCATTGAAAGCAGGGAGCGGTGGCAGCAGGCGCCGTGCCGCCCGCCCGGCGCGTGGACGACCGCCGACGCGGCGGGGGCGCGGCACCCGGTCGGGCCGCATCCGTGCGATGCGCCACCGCACCGCGGGTCTCAGGCGGTGAGAGAGCTGCCCTCTTGGCCGGCGATGCGCAGCGTCTCGATGCCGCCGGTTTCGTGATCCCTCTGCGTCGTCACCTCTGCGAAGCCTTCCGTGCGGCCGCGGCGCGGGCTTTCCATCAGCACGCGGTGCACCGTGCCCCTCTGCGCGGCAAGCCAGGCATCGCGGCGCCGGTCGCCCGCGGCGCGCAGGCGCCGGGCGCGGTCGCGGATCGCGGCGCCCTCCACCTGCGGCATCCGTGCGGCGGGCGTGCCGGCGCGCGGCGAATAGGGAAAGACATGCAGCCAGGTCAGCCCGCAGTCCTCGACCAGGCGCAGCGCGTTCTCGAACTGCGCCTCCGTCTCGGTCGGGAACCCGGCGATGATGTCGGCGCCGAACACGATGTCGGGGCGCAGGCGGCGCGCCTCTTCGCAGAAGCGGATGGCGTCGTCGCGCAGGTGGCGGCGCTTCATCCGCTTCAGGATCAGGTCGTCGCCGTGCTGCAGCGAGAGGTGCAGATGCGGCATCAGGCGGGGCTCCGTCGCCAGCGCCTCCATCAGCGCGGGGTCGGCCTCGATCGAATCGATCGACGACAGGCGCAGGCGCGGAAGGTCAGGCACCAGGCGCAGGATGCGGCGCACCAGATCGCCCAGCCGCGGTGTGCCCGGCAGGTCGGCGCCCCAGCTGGTCAGGTCCACGCCGGTCAGCACCACCTCGTTGTAGCCCTCTCCCGCCAGCCGCGCGATCTGTTCCACCACGACGCCGGCGGGGACCGAGCGCGAATTGCCGCGCCCGAAGGGAATGATGCAGAAGGTGCAGCGGTGATCGCAGCCGTTCTGGATCTGCACATGGGCGCGGGCGCGGGTGCCGAAGCCGTCGATCAGGTGATGCGCGGTCTCGCGCACCGACATGATGTCCTCGACCTGCACCCGCTCGGTGCCGAAATCGCCGGCCAGCGCGGACCAGGTCGCCGGCCGCATCTTTTCCGCGTTGCCGATGACATGGTCGACCTCTTCCATGCCGGCGAAGGTCTGCGGCTCGGTCTGCGCGGCGCAGCCCGTCACGACGATGCGCGCCTGCGGGTTTTCGCGTCGCAGGCGACGGATCTCCTGCCGGGCCTTGCGCACCGCCTCCGCCGTCACCGCGCATGTGTTGACCACCAGCGCGTCGGCGAGGCCCGCCTCGGCGGCCATGCGGGTCATCGCCTCGGTCTCGTAGGCGTTGAGCCGGCAGCCGAAAGTGGTGAAGCGCGGCGCACTCATGCGAAGGCCCCCAGGAATTCGGGCGTGAGGGTGCCGGAAAAGACGTGCGCGGTGGGCCCCGTCATCCAGACGCCGTCTTCGCGCCAGTCCACCGCGATCTCGCCGCCGTCGAGGATCACTGTCACGGCGCGCCCGGTGAGCCCGCGCCGCGCCGCCGCGACCGCCACCGCGCAGGACGACGAGCCGGAGGCCAGCGTGAGTCCCGCGCCGCGTTCCCAGACGCGCATGCGCAGACGGTCGGGGGCGATCAAGCTGGCCACCTGCACGTTCGTGCGCTCGGGGAAGAGCGGGTCATGCTCGATCCGGGGGCCGAGATCGGCGAGGTCCACCGCCTCCGCGTCTTCGGTGAAGAAGGTGCAGTGCGGGTTGCCCATGCCCGTCGCGGTGGGCGCGCCGTCGATCGGCAGCTCCAGCGTGTCCATCTCCCGCGCCAGCGGGATATCCTGCCATGTCAGCCCCGGCGCTCCCATGTTGACAGCGGTAAGCGCGCCGCGCCGTTCGGCCCGCAGCACGCCGTGCGCCGTGGCCAGCTTCAGCGCATCGCGCCCCGTCTCGTCCATCAGGTGGCGCGCGATGCAGCGGGTGGCGTTGCCGCAGGCCGCCGAGGGGGACCCGTCCGCGTTGAGAAAGTCGAGCCGCGCGTCGCCCTGCGTGTCGATGCGGATCAGGGCCAGCTGGTCGAAGCCCACGCCCCGGTGCCGGTCCGCCAGCGCGCGGGCGAGCGAGGGCCTCACCTCGACCGGGTGGGCGCGCGCGTCGATCACGACGAAGTCGTTGCCGAGCCCGTGCATCTTCATGAAGGGCAGGCCGGAGGGGGCGGGGCGATCCATGTCCGCGCATATACGCGGGCCGCCCCGCGCTTTCCAGTGGCGGGCCTTGGCCGCGTTTCCGGGGTTGACCGCGCGCGGAGCTGTTCCTAGAAGGCGCGCCTGTGGGCCGTTAGCTCAGTTGGTAGAGCAACTGACTTTTAATCAGTGGGTCGCAGGTTCGAATCCTGCACGGCTCACCACTG